>PUOM01000068.1 GCA_003552795.1 Halomonas sp.
TGATGCCGGTGACCTGGATGCCCGAGGACGAGGTGACCCAGACCCTCAGCGACCAGGTCGAGGGCTACAAGGCGCTGATCGAGGAGCTCGGCGGCCTGCCCGGCGAAGACGAGTGAGTAAGCTGGCCATCACCGCCACCGGCTGCGCCGGGGCCGGTGATGGCCAGCGCGACGGGCGCCGACCCGGCGCCCACCGACCGGCACCTCGCGTGACCCGCAGGTGCGGAACCCGCTGAACGAGGTACAACAATGAAAATGAAACTGCTGAGCAGCGCTGTGATCTCCGCGGCCCTGGCCGTCGGCGTCGCCGGCCAGGCCATGGCCGACGACTTCCCTTCCAAGCCCCTGACCCTGGTAGTCGGCTTCGCCGCCGGCGGCAGCACCGACATCCAGGCCAGGGTGCTGGCCAACGTGCTCGAGGAGAACCTGGGCCAGCCGGTCAGCGTGGTCAACCAGCCAGGCGCCGGCGGCGCGGTCTCGCTGACACGCCTGATGCACAACGAGGACGAGGGCTACACCTTCGTCTACGCGGGCACCAACGGCACCCTGACCTTCGCGCCTCACGCCCATGATACCGACTTCACCCTGGACGACTTCCGCTACGTCGCCAGCATCACCACCGTCCAGCACGCCATCGTCACCGGTGAAGACCGCCCCTTCGGCGACAGCTGGGAAGACCTGGTGGAGTATGCCCGCGAGAACCCGGGCACCAGCTACGCCACCCAGCACGCCCTGGATCGCCTGGTGATCGAGTACATCATGGAGCAGGAGGGCCTCGACCTGCGCATCGTGCCCACCTCGGGCGGCGGCGGCATGGCCCCGCTGATCCTCTCCGGCGACGTCGACTTCGCCTACAGCGGCGGCACCCACTCCGGCTACGCCGAGACCGGCGAGATGCCGGTGCTGCTGAGCATGGACGCCGACCGCCTCTTTGCCTTCCCCGACGCCCCCAGCGTGATGGAGGCAGGCTATGACATCGACACCTCGGACTTCCGCGTGGTGGTGGTGCCCGCCAACACCCCGGACGCCCACGTCGAGCGTCTGGCCGAGGCCCTGGAGGCGGCTACCGAGGATGAGCGCTTCATCGAGGTCACCGAGGAGCGCATCCTGATGCCCGTGCATTTCCGCGGCGAGGAGGAGGCCACCGAGCTGCTCCACGCCCAGTCGGAGAACTACCGCGAGCTGCTGGAACGCATGGGTGGCGTCCCGGAAGACGACTGAACCCTGTCCTGCCCGCCGACGCCCCCGGGCGTCGGCGGCGCGTTGACAGCCCATCGAAAGCGCAAATCCGCTATTACCCGAGCGGGGGAGACTGTACAATGCGCGCCCTACATTCCCTGCCCCGCGCCTAGGGTACTTAACAAAACGTGTACATAGGTGCGTACATATCAGTGAGACACACCTCATGAGCACGACCGCAAGTCATTCAGACGTCAGCAACCTGCGCAACATCGCCATCATCGCCCACGTCGACCACGGCAAGACCACCCTGGTCGACAAGCTTCTCAGCCAGTCCGGCACCCTGGACCGCAAGGCCGAGGGGCAGGAGCGCGTCATGGACTCCAACGACCAGGAAAAGGAACGCGGCATCACCATCCTGGCCAAGAACACGGCGATCCAGTGGCGCTCCCCCGAGGGTCAGGACTTCCACATCAACATCGTGGATACCCCCGGACACGCCGACTTCGGCGGCGAGGTCGAGCGCGTGATGTCCATGGTGGACTGTGTGCTGCTGCTGGTGGATGCCGTCGACGGCCCCATGCCGCAGACCCGCTTCGTCACCCAGAAGGCCTTCGACCAGGGCCTCAAGCCGATCGTGGTGGTCAACAAGATCGACCGCCCCGGCGCCCGCCCCGACTGGGTCATCGACCAGATCTTCGACCTGTTCGACAACCTCGGCGCCAGCGACGACCAGCTCGACTTCCCGATCATCTACTGCTCGGCCCTCAACGGCATCGCCGGGCCGGACCCCGACGAGCTGGCCGAGGACATGACTCCCATGTTCCAGTCCATCGTCGACATCGTCGAGCCGCCCAAGGTCGAGCTCGACGGCCCCTTCCAGATGCAGATCTCCGCGCTGGACTACAACAGCTACGTGGGCGTCATCGGCCTGGGACGCATCACCCGCGGCGCGGTGAAGCCCAACCAGCAGGTCACCGTCGTCACCAAGGAAGGCGACACCCGCAAGGGCAAGATCGGCCAGGTGATGACCCACATGGGCCTGGAGCGCGTGCAGACCGACGAGGCCACCGCCGGCGATATCGTCTGCATCACCGGCATCGACAACCTGGCGATCTCCGACACCCTGTGCGACCCGGCTGCCGTCGAGGCGCTGCCGCCGCTCTCCGTGGACGAGCCCACCGTCTCCATGACCTTCCAGGTCAACGACTCGCCCTTCGCCGGCAAGGAGGGCAAGTTCGTCACCAGCCGCAACATCAAGGACCGGCTGGATCAGGAGCTGATCCACAACGTGGCGCTGCGCGTCGAGCAGGGCGATACCCCTGAGAAGTTCAAGGTTTCCGGCCGCGGCGAGCTGCACCTCTCGGTGCTGATCGAGACCATGCGCCGCGAGGGCTTCGAGCTGGCCGTGGGCCGCCCCGAGGTGATCATTCGCGAGATCGACGGCGCCAAGCAGGAGCCGTACGAAGAGGTGATCATCGACTGCGAGGAGCAGCACCAGGGCGCCATCATGGAAGAGCTCGGCTACCGCAAGGGCGAGCTTTCCAACATGAACCCCGACGGCAAGGGTCGGGTGCGTCTGGACTTCATCATTCCCGCTCGCGGCCTGATCGGCTTCCGCGGCCAGTTCCTGACCCTGACCTCCGGCACCGGCATTCTCACCAGCCGCTTCGACCACTACGGCCCGCTCAAGCCCGATGCTTCCATCGAGCGTCGCAACGGCGTGCTGGTCTCCATGGTGTCCGGCAAGGCGCTGGCCTATGCGCTCTACGCCCTGCAGGAGCGCGGCAAGCTGATCATCGATCATGCCACCGAGGTCTACGAGGGCATGCTGATCGGCATCAACAACCGCGCCAACGACATGGTGGTCAACCCCACCAAGGGCAAGAAGCTCGACAACATGCGCTCCACGGGCAACGACGAGAACATCGTGCTGACCCCGCCGATCAGGTTCACCCTCGAGCAGGCCATCGAGTTCCTGGATTCCGATGAGCTGGTCGAGGTCACCCCCAGCCACATTCGCCTGCGTAAGAAGCACCTGACCGAGAACGAGCGCAAGCGCGCCAGCAAGAAGTAAGGCCCAGGCCTGATGCCACGTCAGGCACCGGCAACGCAGCGCCCGCCCACTCGGCGGGCGCTGTCGTTTCCCGAGGGCATATCCTCTATGCTGAGGGCATCGGACAGCCGTGGCGGCTACCGCCGCGCCTGTCTGTCTCCATCGCCTCGCAGCTCAACCAGGAGAGCCAGCATGCACAAGCACGTGGAGTGGGACGACCCCGGCGCCGACAGCGTGATGCGCCACTTCGAGAAGGACCCCATGGGCCACTCCGCCCCGGGCAGCGGCGACATTCTCTCGGCCCGCTATCAGGGCACGGTGGTGCGCATCCGGGTGGCGGCCTACGTGGAGGGCACCAGCATCGGCGAGGTGGTGGCGATCATCGCCATCGACAACGGCCGGCGGCTGAAGTCCCACGGCAAGCTCGCCCTGGGTGATACCGTACGTCTGCCCGACGAGGCCCGCGCCCTGGAGCCACGCATCGGCCAGGCCCGGGACGACGAAGAGGATGAAGACGAAGACGAGGACGCGAACCGGGAGCGCTAGTCGATAGCGACACCATCGGCGAACTTAACGGCCGATAAACGCTTGGTGGCTGGCTCCCGACCGCGTTTTGTCGCAAAGTTGCGGCACAGGCCCCACGGGCCATTCGATTCGCGTTCTGGAGCCTTCATGAGCACTCATAACGTCTGGACCCACAAGGGGACCTTCCTGCTGGCGGCCGTCGGCTCGGCGGTGGGTCTTGGCAACCTGTGGCGCTTCCCCTACCTCACCGGCGAGAACGGCGGCGGCGCCTTCATTCTGGTCTACGCCCTGACCATCTTCGCGGTGGGTATCCCCATCCTGATCGCCGAGACCATGCTGGGCCGCGCCAGTCGACGCAGCCCGATCATGGGCATGCGCTTTCTCACCCGCACCCACAACACCTCGCGAGCCTGGGAATCCATCGGCTGGCTGGGCGCCGCCTCGGCCTTCCTGATCCTCAGCTTCTACTCGGTGATCGCCGGCTGGGCGATCCACTACACCGGGCAGATGCTCACCGGGTCGCTGGCCGGCGCCGATGCCGCCACCATCGGCGATGGCTTCGACGCCCTGCTCGCCTCCCCCGCCCTGCTGACTCTCTACCACACCCTGTTCATCATCGCCTCGGGGCTGATCGTCGGCATGGGCATCCACAAGGGAATCGAGAGCGGACTGCGCATCATCATGCCGGCGCTGTTCGTCATCCTGCTGCTGGTGCTCGCCTACGGCGTGGCCAACGGCGATTTCGCCGCCGCGGCCAGCTTCCTGTTCACCTTCAATATCGCCGACCTGAGCCTCGAGGGCTGGCTGGCCGCCATGGGCCAGTCCTTCTTCACCCTGAGCCTCGGCATGGGCGCGATCATGGCCTACGGCGCCTACATGTCCAGCGATCTCTCGCTGACCCGCACCGCTGTGGCCATCGCCTTCGTGGATACCGCGGTGGCCATGGTGGCGGGTCTGGCGATCTTCTCGCTGGTGTTCGGCGCCGGCCTGGATGCCGGCCAGGGCCCGGGACTGATGTTCGTCACCCTGCCGCTGGCCTTCGCCGAGATGCCCTTCGGCGCCCTGATCGGCGGGGTCTTCTTCATCCTGGTGCTGGGGGCGGCGATCAGCTCCTCGATCTCGCTGATCGAGCCGGTGGCCGCCTTTCTGGTGGAGCGCTTCGACCTCACCCGGCCCCAGGCGGTGTTCGCCATGGTGGTGGCCAGCTGGGCGCTGGGCCTGCTCACCGTGGCCAGCTTCAACGTCTACGCCGAGGGCACGATCTTCCACACCCTGTTCGGGCGCAGCGCCTTCGACTTCATCGAACTGCTCACCAACATCTTCATGCCGCTGGGTGGCCTGCTGATCGCGCTGTTCGCCGGCTGGGCGCTGACCCACTCCGAGGTGATGAAGGAGATGCGCACCAACGAGACCTGGTTCACCGTCTGGCGCTTCCTGGTGCGCTTCGTGGCCCCGGCGGCGGTCTCCTTCGTCTTCCTGCGCGCCATTCCCCAGGTGGAGGGCTACCTGATCCCCAGCGTCGGCGCCCTGGTGATCGTCGGCGCCTTCGCCGCCGGCCGCACCTTCCTGCTGGACGACAGCCAGGAGCAGTGACGCGACCGGCCGCCGCCCGCCGGGGCGGCGGCCACAGGACAACCGGGACAACAACGACAACAAGCGGACACCCTCATGGCATCCATGATCGACGTACGACACGTCAACAAGGCCTTCGGTGGGCTCAGGGTCATCAACGACTGCTCGCTCTCGGTGGAGAAGGGCTCCATCACCGGCCTGATCGGCCCCAACGGAGCGGGCAAGTCGACCCTCTTCAACATCATCGCCGGGGCCCTGCCGCTGGACAGCGGCCAGGTGCTGCTCGACGGCGAGGAGATCACCAACCGCCCCGCCAACGAGCTGTTCCACAAGGGGCTGCTGCGCACCTTCCAGATCGCCCACGAATTCTCCCAGATGACCGCCCTGGAAAATCTGATGATGGTGCCCCCGGCCCAGGCCGGCGAGGGGCTCTTCAGCGCCTGGCTCAAGCCGGGACTGGTGAGAAACGAGGAGGAGGAGGTGCGCCGCCGCGCCCTGGAGGTGATCGACTTCATCGGCCTGCGCCACGTGCGCAACGAGCTGGCCGGCAACCTCTCCGGGGGCCAGAAGAAGCTGCTGGAGCTCGGCCGCACCATGATGACCGACGCCCGGGTGGTGCTGCTCGACGAGATCGCCGCCGGGGTCAACCGCACCCTGCTCGGCGACCTGGTGGCCAACGTCGAGCGGCTCAACCGCGAGATGGGCTACACCTTCCTGGTGATCGAGCACGACATGGAGATGATCGCCCGGCTCTGCGACCCGGTGATCGTGCTGGCCCAGGGCAGCGTGATGGTGGAAGGCACCATCGCGGAGATCCAGAGCAATCCCGAGGTCATCGAAGCCTATTTTGGAGCCCCCCACGATGCCACTCCTTGATGCGCGCGACGTCCACGGCGGCTACGGCGGCATGAACATCCTCAACGGGGTGAACATGGCCATCGAGGCCGACGAGATCGGCGTCATCGTCGGCCCCAACGGCGCCGGCAAGTCCACCATGCTCAAGGCCGTGTTCGGCCTGCTCACCGTCACCCAGGGCGAGATCCTGCTGCGCGGCGCACCGATCCACAACCTGCCCCCCAACCGGCTGGTGCAGCAGGGGATGGGCTTCGTCCCCCAGGAGAAGAACGTCTTCCCGAGCCTGACGGTGCAGGAGAACCTGGAGATGGGCGCCTTCCTCAAGCCCCAGAACACCCGGCGCATGCTCGAGCGGATCTACGACTTCTTTCCGCCGCTGCATGACAAGCGCCACCAGCCCGCCGGCGAGCTCTCCGGCGGCCAGCGCCAGATGGTGGCCATGGGTCGGGCGCTGATGGCCGAGCCCAGCCTGCTGCTGCTCGACGAGCCCACCGCGGGGCTCTCGCCGCTCTACATGAACGAGATCTTCACCCAGGTGAAGCAGATCAATGCCGCCGGCGTGGGCATCCTGATGGTGGAGCAGAACGCCAAGCAGGCGCTGGCCATCGCCGACAAGGGCTTCGTGCTGGCCGCGGGCCAGAACCGCTTCACCGATACCGGTGCCGCCCTGCTGGCGGACCCGGACGTGGCCAGGAGCTTCCTGGGCGGCTAGGCCGCGGGGAACAGGGAGAGAATCGTCGTGAATGAACTCGTCTTCTTCATCAACAATGTGATCGTCGCCGGCAGCGTGACCGGCTCGATCTACGCCATCGGCGCCATCGGCGTGACGCTGGTCTTCAGCATCATGCGCTTTGCCCACTTCGCCCACGCCGACATGATGACCTTCGGCGCCTTCATGGTGCTGCTGCTGACCCTGGCCTTTCCGGGCGTCGGGGCGGTCGTGGGGCTGCCCACCCCGGTGGTGATGCTACCGGCGGCCATGGTGCTCACCGCACTGCTCGCCGTGGGCATCGACAAGGCCTTCTACAAGCCGCTGCGCGCCCACGGGGTCAAGCCCATCGTCATGGTCATCGCCTCGCTGGGCGTCACCCTGATGCTGCAGGGGCTGATCCGGCTCTTCGCCGGCACCAGCGGCCAGAGCCTCTACATGGCCGGCGAGCGCAAGGCGATCTACCGCCTGGAGGTGCCCTTCGAGCTGGCCACCCGGCCGATCATCGTCACCGAACCGCAGATCATCCTCTTCGTGCTGACCATCGCCTGCGTGGTGGGGCTGCACCTCTTCCTCAGCCGCTCGCGGCTGGGCAAGGCGATGCGCGCCATGTCCGACAACCCCGATCTGGCCCGGGCTTCGGGCATCAACACCAACGCCATCGTGGCGGTGACCTGGGTGATCGCCGGAGGGCTCGCCGCCATCGCCGGCACCCTGCTCTCCCTGGATGTCACCTTCAAGCCGGACCTCAGCTTCTTCCTGCTGCTGCCGATCTTCGCCGCGGCCATCGTCGGCGGCGTGGGCCACCCCTATGGCGCCATCGCCGGGGGCTTCGTGGTGGGCTTCGCCGAGACCCTGGCGGTGTTCAACTGGGCGGTGCTGCTGCGCCCCATCGCCCACCATTTCCCCGAGTGGCTGGAGCTGCCGCGCAACCTGGCCTTCGTCGGCACCGAGTACAAGATCGTGGTGCCCTTCTTCATCCTGGTCGCCATCCTGGTGTGGCGCCCCACCGGTCTGTTCAAGGGGAAGGTGATCTGATGAGCACACACGACAAGCATCGCGAGGATCTGATCGCTCTCCCATCGCGCTTCCCCGTGCGCGAGGTGGGGCTGTTCGCCGTGCTGCTGGCGGCCGTCCTCGGTATCTACGCCCTGATGGGCGCCGCCTACAGCACCCGCATGCTGGTGGAGGCCGCCTGCTACGCCATCCTGGCCCTGGGCCTGACCATTCAGTGGGGCTATGCGGGGCAGTTCAACGCCGGGGTGATGGGCTTCGTGGCCCTGGGCGGCTACTGCGCCATGGCCTTCAGCGTGCCGGTCAACAGCGCCTTCTGGGACAGCGAGCTGCCCGGCGAGCTGGGGCGGGCGCTGCTCTACGCCGCGGCGGCCACCGTGCTGGTCGTCGGCGCCACCCGGCTCGACCGCCTGGGCGTGCCGAAGAAGCTGCGCACGGTGATCGCCGTGGTGCTGGGGATCGTGCTCTACCTGGTGGTGATCAGCATGCTGCGCGGCGTCACCGGCGAGATCCAGTCCCGCGCCGGCTTCATCGGCGGCCTGGGCCTTCCCGCCTGGACCGGCTGGATCGTCGGTGGGGCGCTGGCCGGGGCCGTGGGCTACTTCATCGGCCATATCTGCCTGGGGCTGCGCAGCGACTATCTGGCCATCGCCACCCTGGGCATCGCCGAGATCATCAAGGCCTTCCTCAAGAACTCCGACTGGCTGACCCGCGGCACTGCCACCGTCTCGCCGCTGCCCTGGCCGACGCCGGGACCGGCGGAGCTGGGCTTCACCCTGGCCCGGGCCGTCTACCTGTCGGTGACGGCGGTGGTGATCGCGGTGATCTTCTTCCTGCTGCACCGCGCCTATCATGCGCCCTGGGGCCGCATGATCCGCGCCATCCGCGACAACGAGGTCTCCGCCGCCGCCATGGGCAAGGACATCAACAAGCGGCGCCTGGAGATCTTCGTGCTGGGCTGCATCCTGATGGGCATCGGCGGCGGCATGCTGGGCACCTTCAACAGCCTGTTCGACCCGGACGGCTACCTGCCCCTCAACCACACCTTCCTGGTGCTGGTGATGGTGATCCTGGGCGGGCCGGGCAACAACCTGGGCACCCTCTTCGGCGCCGTGGCGGTCTACCTCATCTGGATCATGTCCGAGCCGCTGGCCCTGGCGCTGATGAGCCTGGCGGTACACCTCGGCGACCTGTGGTTCGCCTGGGAGCCGCCGCGCAACATCGAGAGCCGCGCCCTGCAGGCCCGGGTCTTCGTGATCGGCCTGCTGATCACCCTGGTGCTGCGCTTCGCGCCCCAGGGGCTGCTGCCCGAGAAGGTCAGGCACCACGGGTAGTGTGCTCATGGACTGTCGTGAATCTCGGTTGAGGGTGAGCACTTCTTGTGG
This sequence comes from Halomonas sp., assembly GCA_003552795.1. Taxonomy (GTDB): domain Bacteria; phylum Pseudomonadota; class Gammaproteobacteria; order Pseudomonadales; family Halomonadaceae; genus Halomonas. The sequence goes on from PUOM01000068.1 coordinate 9,295, forward strand.
GAGCTGGGCTTTGCCCGGCGAATGGAGACCGAAGGGCTCCTGTGCGGTATGCACTAACGTAAGCAACGCCGCCGAGGCGCCTCCGGCGCCATTCGCTCGGGGAACCCGAGCTCCCACCAGTAATATCAACTGAGTTTGCAAAGATTGAATGACAAAGCCCCGGCGGGTTTCCACCGGGGCCTTCTCGTTAGCGCTGTGATCGGCTCAGCGCGGGTCGTTCAGGGCTCGACGAAGCCCTTGCTGACGAAGCGGCCGTCTTCCACGGTCATCTCGACCACCACGCCCGGCACGTCGCCGTTCTCATCGAACTCGTGGGTGCCGGAGGCGCCCTCGTAGTTGATCTCGACTCCCTGGGCGATCAGCTCCACGGCCTTCTCCCACTCGCCGGGCAGGATGATCTCGCCGGGCTCCATGGCCACGCTGCGCAGCGCCTCGGAGAGCCCTTCGCGCTCGGCGCTGCCGTTCTGCTCGATGGCCAGCGCCACCAGGAAGGCGGCATCGTAGGCCTGGGCGGCGAACACCGCACTGGGGTCGATGCCGGCGGCCTCGGCGGCCTCGTTGAAGAGATCGGTACCCGGCAGGTCGGGGCTGCCCGGGCGAGTGGCGATCATGCCCTCGAGCACATCGGCGCCCACGGCCTCTACCAGGCTGTCGCCCACCATACCGTCCGCCCCCACGTACTGGGTGAACATCCCGCCCTCGTAGGCCTGGCGCAGCACCGTCTGGCCGGAGGTATCGGCATAGGCGAGCACCACCAGGGTGTCGGCGCCGCTGGCCGAGAGCGAACCCAGCTCGGAGCGGTAGTCGGCGCGGTTGTCCTCGTGGGCCAGGTTCTCGGCCACCTCACCGCCGCCGGCCTCGAAGGCCTCGGTGAAGGCGTCCGACAGGCCGCGGCCGTAGTCGTTGTTCACGTAGGTCACGGCCACGAAGTCGATGCCCTTGTCGAGCACCAGCTTGGCCAGCATCTCGCCCTGGAAGGCATCGGACGGCACGGTGCGGAACACCAGATCGTTGTCGTCCAGCTCGCTGACCGCCGGCGCCGTGGAGGCCGGCGAGACCATCACCACGCCGCCGGGAATGGCCGCATTGTTGGCGGCAGCGATGGTGGCCCCGGTGCAGAGGGCGCCGACGATGGCGGTGACGTTCTCGGTGTTGACCATGCGGTCCGCCGCGTTGGAGGCCGCCGAGGCGTCGCCGCAGGTGGTATCCCCGCTGGGCATCACCAGGGTCTGGCCACCGAGGATGCCGCCCTGTTCGTTGACCTGCTGCACCGCCAGCTGGGCGCCCTCGTAGATCGGCGGCGTCAGGCTCTCGATGCCGCCGGTGAAACCGCCCAGGAAACCGATCTTCACCTCGGCCTGGGCCGCCCCGGCCAGGCTCAGGGCTGAGGCCGCGATGGCCATCGACAGGATGCGTTTCTTCATGTTGTTGTCCCGTTGTGATGAGAGTAAGTGGCGGAAAATATCCAGGTGTGTCCCAGACTCAATCTGGAACGCCCCACGGGAAAGCACAAGCCGCCCCTGCCAACGCTGGTCACCCCCCTGGTCAACTCCCCGGACAGACGTCAGGGCCGGCCGGCCTGCCTATAATGAATAGCCACACTCCCGGTACCGACCGCGGGAGCCCCAATGCCCATATCGCCAACCGCACCGCCCCGGATCGCCGCCAAGGCGCTCGCCAGCCGGGCCGGGGTAGGGAAGGAGACACGCTGACCATGCTGCAGGAGCTGCTTACCGTCACCGAGCTCAGCGGCAGCCGCCGCGAGATCGGCCTGGCCCACGGCCGGGCCCACGCGCGACTGATCCAGCGCAGCCTGGAGGTCTACGACCGGCTGTTCCACGACTTCGTGGGCATCCGCTGGGCCCGGGCCCGGATCGAGGCCGAGCGCTTTGGCCGCATGATCGAGCGCGGCTTTCCCGAGATCCTCGAGGAGATGGACGCCATCGCCGAGGGCGCCGGGGTGGAGCCCATCGACATCCTCACCCTCAACTGCAGAAGCGAGATCTCGCTGACCCGCGCCAGCGGCGGCTGCTCCGCCTTCGCCCTGCACCGCGCCGGTACCCAGTGGCTGGCCCAGAACTGGGACTGGCGCACCGACCAGCTGCACAACGTGGTGGTGCTGAAGATCAGCGGCCGGGACCGGGCGCCGCTGGTCAGCGTCGGCGAGGCGGGCATGGTGGCCAAGATCGGCATGAACGCCCACGGCATCGGCGTCTGTCTCAACGCCATCCGCTCGCAGACCTGCGGCGAGGGGCTGCCGATCCACGTGGCGCTGCGCAAGATGCTCGAGAGCCCCGACTCGGAGAGCGCCCTGGCCGTGGCCAGTCGCGACCGGATCTGCTCGCCGGCGCACATCCTTCTGGCAGACGCGTCGGCCGGGGCGACAGGGCTCGAGGTGCATCCCGGCGAACCCGGCCGGCTCGAGGCCGAAGACGGCGTGGTGACCCACACCAACCATCTCTACGCTCCCGCGGCTACCTGCCAGGTCGAGGACTTCCCGCGCCCCGACTCGCAGCCGCGCCTGGCCAGACTGGACGCCCTGCTGCGCGATGCGCTGCCGGCAGACGCCGCGGTGGACGAAGCAGCGCTGTTCGAGATCCTCGGCGATCATCACGGCGAGCCGCTGTCGATCTGCCGCCACTTCAACCCCGCCCAGCCGCCGGAGGAGCGCATGGAGACCCTGTTCGGAGTGGTCATGGACCTCACCGAGCGGCGCCTGAGCCTGCGTCACGGCAAACCCTGCGAGACCGAGGAGGCGCTGGTGGTGACTCTCTAGCGATTCGCCCGCTGGAAGGCGGTGGCCTGCACCGCCGCCTCAATTCGTTATACTGGTTGTCGACTTGCTGCATTGCAGCGCAATCATGGATATCGAGACGATGGCCAACTCTCCCTTTTCGCTCACCGACAAGGTCGCCCTGGTCACCGGGCTGGCCAACCGCGACAGCATCGCCTTTGGCTGCGCCCAGGCGCTGCATCAGGCGGGGGCCAGGGTGGTGATCACCCATATGCCCGACGCCGAGCGCTTCGTCCACCCCCTGGCCGAGGAGCTGGGCGATGCCGAGCTGCTTCCCTGTGACGTCCAGCAGGACGACCAGCTCGAGGCGGTGTTCGAGCATATCGCCAGCCGACATGGGCGGCTGGACGTGATGGTGCACTCCATCGCCTATGCGCCGCTGGACGACCTCCGCGGCCGACTGGTCGACGCCTCCCGGGACGGTTTCCTGCTGGCCATGGACGTCTCCTGCCACTCCTTTCTGCGCATGGCCCGCCTGGCCGAGCCGCTGATGCCAGAAGGCGGCACCCTGCTCAACATGTCCTACCTGGGCGCCAAGCGGGTGGTGGACAACTATGGCCTGATGGGCCCGGTAAAGGCCGCACTGGAATCTGCCACGCGGTATCTGGCTGCCGAACTGGGCCCCCAGGGCATTCGTGTGCATGCCGTCTCGGCCGGCCCCATTCGCACGCGCGCCGCCTCCGGGCTCAAGGACTTCGACGCCCTGGCCGATGCCAGCGAGGCCCGCGCCCCGCTGCGCCGCCTGGCCAGCGTCAGGGACGTGGGCAATGCGGTGGTCTATCTGGCATCACCCGCGGGGGCCGCCACCACCGGTGGTGTTCACTACCTCGACGGGGGTGACAATATCCGCTAGCGACCTGACGGCCCGGTGCCGCCCGAGCGGATCCGGTCAGCCTCCGTGGGCGCCGGGCCACCCAGCACCCTCAGCCGGCGCGCTGACGGCGCCAGGCCCCCAGCCGCGGCAGCTCGTCCAGCTCGCCCTTCAGGTACTGCTCGGTGGTGAGCAGGAACAACCGCCGAAACAGATCGTGGACCGCCTCTTCGCGCCGCAGCTGGAACAGCTCCTGCTCCTCCTCGGTCAGGTCGGCCGGCTCCTGGGGATACTCCCAGGCCACCCGCACCGAACCGGTGGTGGCGTCGCAGATCTGCAGCGTGGGGTAGGTGCCTTTCCTGAGCCCGGTGTTGATGTGGTAGGGCATGCTGACCTCCTGATCGAGACGATAGATAACAACAATTCTCATTCGCGATAACAAGCTAGATCGATCCTGCCACCCTGTCAAATCTTGAGATGCGTCAAGCCATCGGCCTATCGCCCCGTCGCTGGAGCCACGCAAGGAAGCCGGCGACAGGCTATGATGGAGGCTGAATTTGCTGCATCGCAGTAACCACCCTCGGAGCCGACCCCATGGATGACCCCCAAGACGACCGCTATATCGAGAACCGAACCTTCGACGAGATCCAGATAGGCGACGAGGCGCACCTCGAGAAGCGCCTGACCCTGGACGACATCAAGCTGTTCGCCATCATGTCCGGGGACGTCAACCCGTCCCACGTGGACGACGATTTCGCACGCAGCTCCCGCTTCCAGGAGGTCATCGCCCACGGCATGTGGGGCGGTGCGCTGATCTCCACGGTGCTGGGCACCCAGCTGCCCGGCCCCGGCACCCTCTACCTCGGGCAGACCCTGAGCTTCAGGGCCCCGGTTGCCCTGGGCGACAAGCTCAGGGTCAGCGTGCGCGTCACCGCCAAGGATGAAGCCCGCTCCCAGCTGACCCTGGACTGCCGCTGCGAAAACCAGCGGGGCAAGGTGGTGATCGAGGGCGAGGCCCGGGTGCTCGCCCCCACGGAGAAGATCCGCCGGCCCCGTACCGTGATGCCCAGGGTGCGCCTGGCCGAGCGTGGCCGGCTGCACGAGATCCTCTCCGCCGCCGACCATCCGCCCGCCATTCCCGTGGCCGTGGTGCACCCGGTGGATGATGTCTCGCTGACCGGCGCCGTGGCCGCCGCCCACCATGGGCTGATCATCCCTATCCTGATTGGCCCGGCCGCCAGGATCCGCGCCGCGGCCGATGCCGCCGACGTCGACATCAGCGAGTTCGAGCTGATCGATGTCCCCCATAGCCATGCCGCCGCCGAACGCGCCGTGGCCCTGGTGCGAGAGGGGCGCGCCGAGGCGCTCATGAAGGGCGCCCTGCACACCGATGAGCTGATGCACGAGGTGCTCAAGCGTGACGGCGGCCTGCGCACCGAGCGCTGCATCAGCCACGTGATGGCTTTCGACGTGCCGACCTACCCGCGGCCGCTGTTCATCACCGACGCCGCCATCAATATCTCCCCCAGCCTCGACCAGAAGCGCGACATCATCGGCAACGCCATCGAGCTGGCCCACGCCCTGGGCAATCACGACCCCAAGGTGGCCATTCTCTCCGCGGTGGAAACCATCAACCCCCGGCTCCCCTCCACCCTGGACGCCGCCGCCCTGTGCAAGATGGCCGACCGCGGCCAGATCAAGGGTGGCACCCTGGACGGCCCGCTGGCCTTCGACAACGCCATCTCCGAGAGCGCCGCGCGCACCAAGGGCATCGACTCCCCGGTGGCCGGCCGCGCGGATATCCTGGTCGCCCCGGACCTGGAATCCGCCAACATGCTGATGAAGCAGCTGACCTACCTGGCCGATGCCACCGGCGCCGGCCTGGTGCTGGGCGCCCGGGTGCCGATCATCCTCACCAGCCGCGCCGACGAGGCCATCACCCGCATGGCCTCCTGCGCCCTGGCCCTGCTGGTGGCCGACCACCAGAAACACCAGGGCCTGCCCAAAGACGAACAGGGAGCCTGAAATGAGCCATATCCTGACCCTCAACAGCGGCTCTTCCAGCCTCAAGTTCGCCCTCTACCCGCTGGCGGGCGCCGACGCCCTCGACGCCCTGACGCCCCGCTATCGCGGCAAGTTCTCGGGGCTCAACGGCGGCACGCCCCGCCTGACGCTGAAGGATGGCGAGGGCAACCCCCTGGACGTCGACATGGGCGAGCTGCCCGAGCGGCTCGAACTGCCCGATGCCACTGCGCGCCTGTTGCGCTGGCTCGATGATCTTCCGGACCTGGCGCTGGCCGTGGTGGGGCATCGGGTGGTGCACGGCGGCCGCGCCTACCACCGCCCGGTGCGCCTCACGCCCGAGATCACCGCTGAGCTGGGCGAGCTGGAGTCGATGGCGCCGCTGCATCAGCCCTTCTGCCTGGCGCCGGTGGCGGCGCTGGCCGAGCGCTACCCCGAGCTGCCCCAGGTCGCCTGCTTCGACACCGCCTTCCATGCCGACCAGCCCGAGGTCGCCCGCCAGTTCGCCCTGCCCCGGGAGCTGACCGAGCGCGGGCTGATCCGCTACGGCTTCCACGGCCTCTCCTACGACTACATCAACCAGGTGCTGCCGGCGCATCTGGGCGATGCCCCCGGCGAGCGGGTGATCGTCGCCCACCTGGGCAACGGCGCCAGCCTGTGCGCCATCCGCCACGGCAAGAGCGTGGCCTCCACCATGGGCTTCACCGCCATCGAGGGCATGCCCATGGGCACCCGCAGCGGCAGCCTCGACCCTGGGCTGGTGCTGCACCTGATCCAGCAGGAGGGAATGAGCGTGGAGGCGGTCACCGAGCTGCTCTACAAGCGCTCCGGCCTGCTCGGCGTCTCCGGCATCAGCGGCGACATGCGCGAGCTGCTCGACAGCCCCGCGGAAGAGGCCCGGGAAGCCATCGAACTCTACGCCTACCGCGCCGTGCGCGAGATCGGCAGCCTGGCCGCCGCCCTGGGCGGGCTCGACCAGCTGGTGTTCACCGCCGGCATCGGCGAACGCGCCGGCCCGGTGCGCGAGGCCATCTGCCGGGGCTGCGAGTGGCTGGGCCTCGAACTCGACCCCGACGCCAACCGCCGCAATGCCAGCCGCATCAGCA
>PUOM01000048.1 GCA_003552795.1 Halomonas sp.
CAGTGTGAAATGGGCATGGCGGGTGGCGGCACAGTTGGGGATGATCGCCACCGGCTTGTTGGCCGCGTGGGGCGGGTAGTCCTTGACCTTGATGTCGAGCACGGTGGTCAGCCCGCCCAGGCCCTGGGCGCCGATACCGCTCTTGTTCACCTTGTCGAACAGCTCCAGACGCAGCTCCTCGGCGCGGTTGGAGGCACCGCGCGCCTGCAGCTCCTGGATGTCGATGGGATCGAGCAGTGCTTCCTTGGCGATCTCCATGGCTTTCTCGGCGGTGCCGCCGATGCCGATGCCCAGCATGCCGGGCGGACACCAGCCGGCGCCCATCTTGGGCAGCTGCTCCAGCACCCAGTCGACGACATTGTCGGAGGGGTTGAGCATGGCGAACTTGGACTTGGCCTCGCTGCCGCCCCCCTTGGCGGCCACGTGGACCTCGACGCTGTCGCCGGGAACAATCTTGTGGTGGATGATCGCCGGCGTGTTGTCGCCGGTGTTCTTGCGGGCCCCGTCAGGGTCGGCCAGCACGGAGGCGCGCAGCACGTTGTCAGGCAGCTGGTAGGCGCGACGCACGCCCTCGTTGACCATGTCGTCAAGGCTCATCTCGGCATCCCAGCGCACGTTCATCCCCACGTGCAGGAAGACGGTCACGATACCGGTATCCTGGCAGATCGGACGATGGCCCATGGCACACATCCGCGAGTTGATCAGGATCTGGGCAATGGCGTCCTTGGCGGCGGGGTTCTCTTCGCGCTCGTAGGCCTGAGCCATGGCGTCGATGAAGTCCTTCGGATGGTAGTAGGAGATATACTGCAGTGCATCGGCGACGCTCTGGATCAGATCGTCCTGACGAATCACGGTCATGGGCAAGGAACTCCTTGGCGTTGTCGGCATGCCCGCTTCTGCGTGCCCCGAAGGCGACGGCGGGCTCGAACGGAGGGGATTATACCCTACCCTGAGGGCTGCCGACATTGTGTCCCCCCAGGCTCACTATTAGACGTTTAACCACAAAAGATAACGGTATAAATACGGTTACAGCAATACGACAGGTCGACTCATGGCAGTGTCTGACAGGCGGGACATAGATAGAGGCGCCGTGAGGCGACCGCAACCCGTTCGATGACGCTCCCGCAGGCGTGACAGTCTCGACCGTCGCGCTCGAAGACGGCAAAGCGCCAGTGGCGGCGGCTGGCGCCGCGTCGGCGATCCTGGGCGGCCCAATCGGGCCGGTTGGTGACGCCGGCCTGGTCGTAGGCCTGACGGGTGACCGCCAGGATACTGTGCGCCAGCCGCTCGAGGGCTTCATCGCACAGGTCCATGGGCTTGGCCCTGTGGTGGAGGCCGGCGAAGAAGAGGATTTCGGAGCGCAGGTAGTTGCCGATGCCGGCAAACAGCGCCTGGTCCAGCAGCAGTCCGCCCAGCCCTCGGCGCCGGAAGCGCGGCTCCCGCAGGCGGGCCATGGTCTGCTCCACCGTCACCCCGTGGGTCAGCAGGTCGGGGCCGAGCCGCGCCAGGAAGGGATGCTCCCCGAGACGCCCCTCTTCCCACAGGGAAACATCCGAGGCGCTGTAGAGGCTGGCCGCCCTCCCCTCGCCGACCAGGCGAACCCGCAGGGAGCGTCGGGTATCCGGCTCCCGCTCGGCGTCGTGGAGCTTCCAGACGCCGTAGAGCTGGTTGTGGGAGTAGAGCACCCGGTCGTCATCGAAGCGGGTCAGCAGCGCCTTGCCCCAGCTGTCCACCGCCGTGATCCTGCGCCCCACCAGAGAGCCCGCCTCCTGCGCCAGCTCGGGAAAGGCGAACCAGACATGGTCCAGGCGGCGGCCGGCCAGCTGTTCGTGCACCCGGTCGGCGGCACGGCGAATCTCAGGGCCTTCGGGCATCGCTTTTCCTTACGTTCTCAGCAACGAATCCGGCGATCATGGCCCGCTCGGGGCTGATCCGCGGACAGGCCTATGAGGAGGCGCTGTAAATACTTCCCTGTACGCTACCGATTCCTTCCCTGGAATCGGACCTCCTCTTCGGCCTGCCCCCGGCGCCCCTCGCTCCGTGGCGAGCGCAGCAGGCAATCAACGATGCCTACCCCAGCGCCAGCTGCCGCTCCTTCAGCTCATGCAGCCGGTCGCGCAGCCTGGCCGCCTCCTCGAACTCCAGGTTCTGGGCCGCCTCGAACATGGCGTCCTCGACCCGGGTAAGCTCCTGGGCCAGCTGCTGGGGAGAGAGGTCGGCGGGGTCGTAGATCGCTTCCCGCTCCGCCACCTTGCGCTCGCCACGGCGCCCCTTGCCCTTCTTGCCCGGCGCCTGAGCGGCTTCGAGGATATCCGCCACCGAACGGGTCACGGTGGTTGGCGTGATGCCGTGCTCCTCGTTGAAGGCGACCTGCTTGGCACGGCGCCGTTCGGTCTCCTCCATGGCGCGGCGCATGGAGTCGGTGACCCGGTCGCCGTAGAGGATCGCCTTGCCGTGGGCGTTGCGTGCGGCGCGGCCGATGGTCTGAATCAGCGACCGCTCGTTGCGCAGGAAGCCCTCCTTGTCGGCATCGAGAATGGCCACTAGCGACACCTCGGGGATATCGAGCCCCTCGCGCAGCAGGTTGATGCCCACCAGCACATCGAACTTGCCCAGGCGCAGGTCGCGAATGATCTCCACCCGCTCCACGGTGTCGATGTCCGAGTGCAGATAGCGCACCCGGATGTCGTGTTCGGCGAGATACTCGGTGAGATCCTCGGCCATGCGTTTGGTCAGCGTCGTGACCAGCACCCGCTCCCCTACCTCGCTGCGCAGCCGGATCTCCGAGAGGAGGTCGTCGACCTGGGTGCTCGCCGGCCGCACCTCGAGTTCCGGGTCGAGCAGCCCGGTAGGACGCACCACCTGCTCCACCACCTGCCCCGCATGCGCCGCCTCGTAGGGCCCAGGCGTGGCAGAGACGAAGATCGTCTGGGGGCTGATCGCTTCCCACTCCTCGAACTTCATCGGCCGGTTGTCCAGCGCCGAAGGCAGCCGGAAGCCGTACTCCACCAGGGTCTCCTTGCGCGAACGATCGCCCTTGTACATGCCGCCCACCTGGGGAACGCTGACGTGGGACTCGTCGATGAACAGCAGCGCATCCGCCGGCAGGTAGTCGAAGAAGGTGGGCGGCGCCTGGCCCGGCCGGCGTCCCGAGAGATAGCGGGAGTAGTTCTCGATGCCGTTGCAGTAGCCCAGCTCCAGCATCATCTCGATATCGTAGAGGGTGCGCTGCTCCAGCCGCTGGGCCTCCACCAGGCGGTCGTGCTTGCGCAGCCAGGCGAGACGTTCCACCAGCTCGGCCTTGATCTCGTCGATGGCGCCGAGGATGGTCTCCCGGGGCGTCACGTAGTGGGACTTGGGATAGACGGTCATCCGCGGCACCTTGCCGCGCACCTCGCCGGTGAGCGGATCGAACAGGCTGATGGTGTCGATCTCATCGTCGAACAGCTCGACGCGAACCGCTTCATCCTCGGCATCCGCCGGGAAGATGTCGATCACATCGCCGCGTACTCGATAGGTGCCCCGCTTGAAGTCCATGTCGTTGCGGGTGTACTGCAGCTCCGCCAGGCGACGCAGGAACTTGCGCTGGTCGATCAGCTCCCCCCGGGTGAAGTGCAGGCGCATCTTCAGGTACTGCTCCGGGTCACCCAGGCCGTAGATGGCCGACACCGAGACCACGATCAGCGCATCGCGACGCTCGAGCAGCG
>PUOM01000020.1 GCA_003552795.1 Halomonas sp.
CCATCTGACGCCGCTGCTCGACAAGGCCGGGGACCATCTCCGGCAGGAGGACTACCCGACCCTGCAGGTCGAGGCCGCCAATCTGGCCAGCTGCGCCCGGGTACTGGGTCACGGCTTCCTGGCCGAGGTGGCCGGCATGCTGTCGCTGGCCGCATACGACCGGGATGCCGAGCGCTGCCGGCTGTTTCTCGCCGTGATGCGCCACGAGTGGCGGCACAGTCACGGCGGTGAGCCTGCGCCCGGCGGCTAGGAATCCCTCAAAATGTCAATCTTTGTGACTTGTGTCGGTGGTGGTGTTGTTGTTTGTTACAATTTGATCGAATTCTTGTGCAGGATGCCGTATGCGTATCGCAGTGCTTGAGGATGATCCCGATCAGCAGGCGTTTATCGCCGCCTGCCTCGCGCCGGATGGCCACCGACTGGAAGCGCTGGAGCGCGCCGCCGATCTGCGCCGCGGAATGCAGCTGGAGAGCTTCGATCTGCTGATCCTCGACTGGCAGCTGCCCGACGCCAGCGGCCTGGAGGTGCTGGAACAGCTGCGTCATGGTCAGGGCTGGATGCAGCCGGTGCTGTTCATCACCGCCCGCCATCAGGTCGGCGACGTGGTCATGGCCCTGGAGGCCGGGGCCGACGACTTCCTGCACAAGCCGCTCGATCCCGACGAGCTGCGCGCCCGGGTCAAGGCCCTCGGGCGGCGCCTGTCGCTCTCTCCCCCGTCCGGCATGCTGGAGCTCGGCCGCTATCGCCTGTGTCGCGCGCGGCGTGAAGCCCTGATCGACGGAGACGCCGTCACGTTGACCGAGCGGGAGTACCAGCTGGTCAATCTTTTCCTCACCCACCCGGGGGAGCTGCTGTCGCGCAAGCTGCTGATGGAGCTGGTGTGGGGGCTCTCGGGTGACGTCCAGACCCGCACCCTGGATACCCATATCAGTCGCCTGCGCCGCAAGCTGGGCCTGGATGGCCGCCATGGCCTGCGCCTGCGCAGCATCTACCAGTACGGCTATCGCCTCGAGGAGGCGGGCGCCATGGCGTCCGCGTGAGTCGATTTCACCCCGGCTGATGCGCTGTCACATAGCCGAGCTGCCGCAGTGCCGCCTGGCTCTCCCTCCCCAGATGGCCGATGCGGGCGACCAGCGACTCGAGTGCGGCATGCTCCACGGCGTCGCGGGTGGCACGCTCCTCCAGGTCACCGGCCGCCCGGGCCAGCCCCTGGCAGCTCATGGAGGCCGCGGCGCCCTTGAGGGCGTGAGCCGCCGCGCCGAGCGCCTCGCGGTCGCCATGGGCCAGGGCCTCCTCCAGGCGCCGCTGGCGCTCGCCCAGCCGGTCCAGGAAGCGCGTGATGAGGTCGCGAAGGGTCGGCCCCCCCAGCCCCTCCTCCAGGGAAGCGAGGGTGTCGAGATCCAGCAGCGCCATGTCCTCAGTGTCATTTGCGTCGGATGGTGATGCCGCGCTGGCGGGCGTCGCGACTCCTGCCAGCTCGCCCTGCAGGAGCCGGTAGAGATCCTGGCGGGTGAAGGGCTTGCCCAGTACCTCGTCCATGCCCGCGGCCAGGCAGCGCTCGCGATCCTGGGGCATCACGTTGGCGGTCATCGCCACGATCGGCAGTCGTCTGTCCGAGTTGGCCTCACGCTCTCGCCAGCGCCGGGTGGTGGCCAGGCCATCGAGCACCGGCATCTGCATGTCCATCAGAATCAGATCGAAGGGCTCGGAGGCCAGCAGCTCCAGTGCCACCTGGCCATCTTCGGCCACCCGCACCCTCTGGCCAAGGCGCTCCAGCATGGCACGGGCCAGCTCGCGGTTGGTGGGGTGATCCTCGACCACCAGGATGCGCCTTGGGGCCAGCTCCGGTAGGCTGACGCCCGGGGTCGTCGGCCCCGGATGGCGGCGTGCCTCCTCCAGCGACACCGTCGGCAGTGGCACCTCGAACCAGAACAGGCTGCCGATCCCGGCGTGGCTCTCCACGTCGATCCTGCCGCCCATGGACGAGATCAGGCGTTCACAGATCGCCAGCCCCAGGCCCGAGCCCCCGAAGCGGCGTGAGATGCTGCTGTCGACCTGGGAGAAGGGCTTGAACAGCGCTGCGCGGCTCTCCTCGGGAATTCCGCAGCCGGTATCGCGGACCAGGAAGCGTACGCCGTCCGCCGGCGCCGGTTCCACCCGCAGGCTGATGGTCCCCTCGGTGGTGAACTTGAAGGCGTTGTTGAGCAGATTCATGAGCACCTGGCGCAGTCGGGCGGTATCGCCTTCCAGGGCGGCCGCAACCCCCGGCTCGATCCTGACCATGAAGTCGAGCCCGCGCCGTTCTGCCTCCAGCCGATAGCTGCGGGAGAGCTGGTCGATGAAGGGCTGCAGTTCGAAGGGCTGGGCGTCCAGCTCCAGTCCGCCGGACTCATAGCGGGTGTAGTCGATGACGTCATCGATCACCGCCTGAAGGCTGAGTACGCTGTCGCTGAGCGATCGCAGCAGCTCACGGCGGCGGCGCGGCAGCGGCTCGTCGACCAGCAGGTCGGCGACGCCCACCACGCCGTTGAGCGGCGTACGGATCTCGTGGCTCATCACCGCCATGAACTCGGATTTTGCCTGGCTGGCCTGCTCGGCAAGCCGGGCGGTGGCATCCAGCTCGTCGGTCCGCTGCTGCAGCTGGCGGGTCTTGGCGGCGTGTTCGCGTCCCTCGCGGATCAGGAGCAGCACCAGGACGCTGCCGGAGATCATCAGCAGCACGATCAGCCCCAGCACCACGCCGTACAGGTTCAGCAGATCGTCGCGCTCGCCTTTCCTCAGCGCGGAGGCGTGGGTATTGATGTCGACCAGCAGCGTGCCGGTCAGCGACTGCAGGGCCGCCAGCTCATCGTCGAGTGCCCGACGGGTATCGCGGTCCAGCAGGCGTTCGCCCTCCTCGAGGGCCAGCATCAGCGGGTCCAGGGCGTGGGCGGCCGCCACCGCGGTGGCGGTCGCCTCGACGAGCGGCGTTTCGCGCAGGGCCTGGTGGAGCTGCCCCCGCTGGAAGAGGGCGGCGCGGCTGATCAGGATCTCGTGGCGCATCAGCAGATCCTCGACGTCGCCGACGTTGGCTCGCAGCAGGGCCATGCGGATTTCGCGCACCTCGCGATCGAACTGATAGGTCGCCCAGACGAGGTTCTCGAGCAGCCGCTGCTCGACCTGCTGGTGACGGTGATAGATCGTCCCGCCGGTGACCAGTGACGACACGAAGAGCAGGATGGCCGCGAGCGTGGCGGCGCGGTAGCGCAGGCGACTGGTGTCGAGCATGATGCCGATCAGTTGCCGAGCACCTGGATGCGCGCGACCTGCCAGACGGAGCGGGTGAGGATCTCCTCGTTGAGCAGATGGGGGTGCTCGTCGAAGGGGTAGATGACAAACAGCGGTCCCTGGTCGCGGATCCGCAGCGTCTCGCCGTTCATCGACATGGCCAGGATCACGTCGTAGCGCTGCAGGTCCGCGACCGGCAGGTCCACCTCATAGTCGTTCAGTGCCACCACGCGCAGGGTCTCGCCGCGGGCATCGAGCGCGGCCAGCAGCTCGCGCCCCAGCGGGCCGCTGAAGGTCACGGTGCCGTCGTGCCAGGGAGTGGCGGTCACGGTCTCGTGCTGGGGCAGGGCGAGCAGCATATCGCGGTCGAAGTGGGCCTCGTCGCCGACGTTGGTTACGCCGATCTCGCCGCCCACCTCGAGCAGCAC
>PUOM01000295.1 GCA_003552795.1 Halomonas sp.
ACATGCTCCGCCAGGTGAAATCCTCCTGGGATCCCGATCATTTACTGAACCCGGGCAAGATCACAGATACCCCCTCCATCAAAACCGCGCTGCGCTACCACGCCGGCCAGGAAGCAAAGAAGATCAAAACCTTTTTTGACTTCAGCCATAACCAGGGCATACAGCGGGCCATTGAACAGTGCAACGGGTCGGGCGATTGCCGGAAACCGCATCAGGCAGGCGGCGTCATGTGTCCCTCCTACCATGCCACGCAAGATGAATACGACAGCACACGTGGCAGAGCCAACCTCCTGAGGGAATACCTCACCAATTCAAGAAAAAAGAACCCATTTGATGAAAAAGCCATCGTCAGCATCCTCGACCTTTGCCTCTCTTGCAAGGCATGTCAGTCAGAATGCCCATCCAATATCGACATGGCCGCTTTCAAAGCAGAGGCTTTGCAGCAGTATTACCTGCAGCACGGCGTCCCCGTGCGCACGAAAATCATCGGGACTTACGCCGATGCCAGCCGCCTTGGGAGCAAGTTCCCACGGTTATTTAATATTTTCGCTGGCGGGCGGGCAAGCGCACCCCTGATCAAAAGCATCCTGGGCTTTAGCAGGCAAAGAAAATTGCCGCTCTTGCAAAAGCAGACCCTAAGGAATTGGGGCAGAAAAAACCTGGAGCGATTAAACAAGACCAATAAAGGCAATGCAAGTGTGGTGCTCTTTTGTGATGAGTTCACCAACTACAACGACACCCGGGTAGGCATTGAGGCCATTTTGTTGCTGAACAGACTGGGCTACCAGGTGCACATGCCCCCCCATAAAGAAAGTGGCCGTGCAGCGATATCCAAAGGCCTGCTGAAAAAAGCACAAAAAATCGCCAGGCAAAACGTGGAACAATTGCATGCGCTCATTACACGACAAACCCCATTGGTTGGCATCGAACCCTCCGCCATCCTTTGCTTCCGCGATGAGTACCCGGCACTGCTCAGGGGCGAACTGCAGGGTAAGGCTGAAGCACTGGCAGCACACACACTTACCATGGAAGAGTTCATCTCCCGCGAAGTGGATGGGGGTAAGATCGCTGCATCATTGTTTCAGACCGGGAAAGAAAACATCCATTATCACGGGCACTGCCATCAGAAAGCCCTTTCATCTATCAACCACACGGAAAAGATGCTGTCCTTGCTGCCAGGGCGTACTGTCCATGCCATTGAATGCGGTTGCTGCGGGATGGCCGGGTCATTCGGCTTTGAGAAAAACCATTATGACCTGAGCATGCAAATAGGAGAATTGGCACTTTTTCCGGCTATCCGCCAAACAGCACCGGCTGACACGATTGTCGCTTCAGGGACAAGCTGCCGTCAGCAAATCCTGGAGGGCACAGGCCGACAAGCCATACACCCCATCCAGGCCCTGTTCAGAAGCCTTAACCGGCATTATTCATAAAAAAAGCGGGTTGCCTGCAAAAAGACAACCCGCTTTGAAAAACTATATGGAGGAATAATTATTCTTCCTTCTTCTCGTCAGCTTCTCCTTCTTCCTTTTCTTCCTTGTCAGCTTTTCCTTTTTCCTTTGCAGCCTTCTTTTCATCCTTCTCTTCCTTATCGGCTTTAGGTTCTTCCGCCTTTTCTTCCTCTTTTTTGGATGACGCTTTCTTTGCTGCTGGCTTTTTCTTTGCTGCCTTTTTCTCTTCCCCGGCATCATCTGCTACTTCTTCCTTCTCCTCAGCCTTCGGTTCTTCCTTCTTACCAGAACTGGCAGCCTTTTTATCAGCCTTTGCTGCTTCCTTTTTCTCCTCAGCCCCGGGCTCCTCTTCTTTCTTGCTGGCCTTTACCTTCTCCTTTTCAGCAGGCTTCTCGTCTTTCTCAGCCTTTTCTTCCTTTTGTTCCACCCCAGGCTTCTCCTCTTTTGCTTCTGCCTCTGCAGCCTCAGCCTTGCCCTCTTCTTCCTTTTTCTTCTTCTCTTCGGCAGCCTTGGCTTCCAGCTTCTTCAATGCCTCTTCTTTTTTGGCTGAGCGCTGGGTCTCCTCGGTCTTTTCAATGGCTGACTTCAGGTTGGCCAATGCATCAATATCACCAAGCGTGGCTTTTTCCTGGCTGTCCTTCATCTTCTTCATTACCTTCTTGGTGGCCTTCTCCCTTGTCTTCCTTTCGGCAGCCTCAGATGCCCGTTCAGCATATTTTACATCCTGGAAAACCTTGGTATGTGATACCACAATCTTCTTGCTTTCCTTGTTGAACTCAATCACTTTAAAATCAAGTGTTTCGTCCATCTTGGCAGCAGAACCGTCTTCCTTTACAATATGCCTTGTGGGTGCAAATCCTTCTACGCCATAGGGAAGTGCCACGATAACACCTTTATCTGAGGTTCCTACGATGGTACCCTGATGTACGCTGTCAATGGTAAAGACGGATTCGAACACGTCCCAGGGGTTTTCTTCCAGCTGCTTGTGGCCAAGGCTCAGGCGGCGGTTTTCCTTATCCACGTCGAGTACAACGACCTCGATGCTTTCACCGATCTTGGTGAATTCGGCAGGGTGCTTGATTTTCTTGCTCCAGCTGAGGTCGCTGATATGGATCAGGCCATCCACGCCTTCTTCCAGTTCGACAAAAATACCAAAGTTGGTAAAGTTGCGAACGGTAGCAGTGGTCTTTGTGCCCACGGCATATTTCTCGTGGATGTCCTCCCACGGATCGGGAATCAATTGCTTAATGCCAAGCGACATCTTGCGTTCTTCACGGTCAAGGGTCAGGATTACGGCTTCCACCTCATCTCCTACCTTCAGGAAGTCCTGTGCTGTGCGCAGATGTTGCGACCACGACATTTCAGAGACGTGAATCAGGCCTTCCACACCGGGTGCTATCTCGATAAAGGCACCATAGTCGGCGATCACCACCACTTTGCCTTTCACTTTGTCCCCGACCTTCATTTCCGGATCCAGCGAATCCCATGGATGCGGGGTAAGCTGTTTCAGGCCAAGGGCAATGCGTTTTTTGTTCTCGTCAAAGTCAAGGATCACGACATTGATCTTCTGGTCAAGGTCAACGATCTCTTCCGGATGATTGATCCGGCCCCAGCTAAGGTCAGTGATGTGAACCAGTCCGTCCACACCGCCGAGGTCGACAAATACGCCGTAAGAAGTGATGTTTTTGACCGTGCCTTCCAGGATCTGTCCTTTTTCCAGCTTGGCGATGATCTCTGCTTTCTGGATCTCCAGTTCGGCTTCAATGAGGGCTTTGTGGGATACCACCACGTTTTTGTATTCGTGATTGATCTTCACCACTTTAAAGTCCATGGTTTTGCCCACATAGATATCATAATCGCGGATTGGCTTTACGTCGATCTGTGAGCCGGGCAGGAAGGCCTCGATGCCGAATACATCTACGATCAAGCCACCTTTTGTACGGCATTTGACATAGCCCTGGATGACTTCATCATTTTCCTTTGCCTTGTTGATACGCTCCCACGAGCGCAACGTGCGTGCCTTTTTGTGTGAGAGCACCAGCTGGCCGGAGCTGTCCTCCTGGCTTTCCACATACACCTCAATGGTATCGCCCGGTTTGAGATCCGGATTATACCTGAGCTCTGCAGCGGGAATGCCACCATCAGATTTGAAGCCAATATTGACTACGATTTCACGGCTGTTCTTCGACACCACCGTGCCATCGATCACCTCGCCTTCACA
>PUOM01000300.1 GCA_003552795.1 Halomonas sp.
AACTGCGGCTCGGGCATGGGGCGCGTCCAGGGGGTGTCGCTCATCGTACTCTCTCTCCTGTGCAGGTTGAGGCGTTCACCCGGAGGTTACCACCCCGGCACCGCCGCGGTCTGTGCCGGTGCTCTCATCCCGCGCGGTGCGGCTGCGTCCGGGCGGTCTATGCTGAGCTCGATACTCAGCCACGGCTGGCGCTGGGAGTCGCCGGGGGGGCGGTGAGCGATTCACGCCTCGTCATCCCCGGATCTCGGCAATAACCTCGCCGGTCGTCTCGCTCAGCCCCGTCTCCTGGAAACCGAGGCTGGCGTAGAACGCCCGGGCGACCTGGTTGGTCGGCACGTAGCAGATCGCGATCCGCTTGAAGGGGCCCAGCGCCCGGATCTCGTCCAGCACGCACTGCATGGCGCGGTATCCGATGCCTCTCCCCTGATGGTGCCGGTCGACCATGAGCCGGAAGATATTGTAGGCGGGGGCCCCACCGTCGTGCTCGAAGGATTCGTACATCAGGAAGCCGACCACTTCGCCGTCGCAATAGATGACGCGGGGCCGATAGGTCGGATGGAAGCTCGCTTCGGCAAGGGAATAGAGGTTGTCGGCGACATAGTCACGTTGCGACGGCGCGAGCTCCAGGGCAATGACCGCCTCGAAATTCTCGCGGGTGACGTCCTTCAGTGCCATGTCCATCGCCTGCTCCTCTCGTTGGGAGACGCACCCTCCGCACCATGCTTCGCTGTCAGTATGGCGCATCCTCGACGGGTAGCGCTGAGCATGAAGAAAATCATGTTGACCGGCCCGGTCGGCCGGACGGCCCTCGACTACCTTGATGATGAGGCGGGACTACCCGCAGCGCGTCGGCCGGTGTCTGTCGGGCCTGGCAGCGCGTCTTTCCAGGGGCCGCGTCACTCATTCACGCCATTCGAGGAGCCATCATCATGGCCAAGAAAGCTTCAAAGGACACCGAGGGGGTCCCGGTTTCGGCCGGCAAGTCGGTCCCCCAGGCCGAGTCCCGGGCAATGAGCCCGTTCCGGGAGTTCGATCGTCTGCTCGATACCTTCTTCGATCGCGGCAGCATGCCGCTGCGCTGGGAACACCCCCTCTGGCAGCGCTTTGCCGCCTTCGAAAAGGGCATGCCGAAGGTCGATGTCATCGATCGCGATGCCGAGGTGGTGGTGCGCGCCGAGGTCCCGGGCTTCGAACGCGAGGAGCTCGACGTCTCGGTGACCGACGGCGCGGTGACCCTCAAGGGCGACCACCGCGAGGAGAGCAAGGCGGAGGAGGGCGAGTACTTCCATTCCGAGATCTCCCGCGGCTCCTTCACCCGGACGGTGGCCCTGCCCGGAGAGATCGACGCCGACAAGGCCGAGGCAAGCTTCAAGAACGGCGTTCTCGAGCTGACCCTGCCCAAGCACAAGAAGGCCAACCGTCGCAAGGTCGAGGTCAAGTAGTTCTCCGGGATGACCGGCACGGAGATAGGGTCATGACCGATCCGTGCCGGTGCCGGGTGCCGCTGGCGCTTTCGATTCGTTGACGAAGGCGCCGCGATGAAAGGCGGCGGCGGCCTCCACCTCCGCCAGGCCGCGCAGGCCGGGTTCCGGTGGTACCTCGCCGGCCAGCACGCGCAGCACCGTCCTCACGCCGCGTGACAGGGAGATGAGGTTGTAGCCGCCCTCCAGCACGAACACCAGCCGGCCGCTGCAGTGCTGGCGGGCCAGCGCCTGCAGGATGCCCGTCATGGCGGCAAAGCCGTCATAGGAGACGTTCAGCGCCAGGTCATGGCCGTGAGGGTCGAAGCCCGCCGAGACCAGGATCAGATCCGGCTGGAACCACTCCGCCGCCGGTACGAGGATCTCGCGGAACGCCTTGAGGTAGGCGGTGTCACCGGCATCGGCAGGCATGGGCACGTTGACGTTGGTGCCTTCGCCCAGACCCACTCCGACCTCCTCGAGGCTTCCCGTCCCCGGGTAGAAGGGCGAGGCGCGATGGATGTCCACCAGCAGCACATCCGGGTCGGCCCAGAAGATGTCCTGGGTGCCGTTACCGTGGTGGGCATCCCAGTCGACGATCATCACCCTTTCGCAGCCCAGGGCCAGGCGCGCATGGGCAGCGGCCACCGCCACGTTGTTGAACAGGCAGAAGCCTCGGGCGCGCACCGGCTCGGCGTGATGGCCGGGCGGCCTCACCAGTGCGAAACTGCTCTTCGCACGCCCCTGGACCGCCGCTTCCACCGCGGCGATGGCCGTGCCCGCCGCCACCTCGGCGGCCTCGACGCTGCCGGGCGACACCGCCGTGGTATCCACGTCCAGCCAGGCGCTCTTGCCGCGCAGCTGATAGATGCTGTCCAGGTAGGAGAGGGTGTGGACCCGGGCGAGCTGCTCCCGTGTCGCGGCCACGCCCGCCTCGAAGATCACCCCGGGCACCGGTTCGAGCTCCAGGAAATGGCGGATGGCGGTCAGCCTGGCGGGGTGTTCCGGATACTTCCAGGGCACGCCGAGCCCCGACAGCAGCGAGCGTATGCGCGTGTCCATGCGCCCCGGCAGGAACGGAACCTCGATGTCCGGTTCATGGGCCAGCATGCGTTCGTCATAGAAGGCGATCACGCTGTTCTGGTTGCTCACGGTTCAGGCTCCCTGGTCGATGGGACCCCTTTCGAGGTGAGGCCGCCACCCCCAGCATAGCCGTAATGTCAGCCCAGGGCGTCGAGCTCCGGTATCTCCAGGTAGCAGAAGGGGCATATATAGTCGCTGAAGACGTCGAGCGCGATACGCGGCTGGATCATGGAAGCTCCCGGTTCAGGTTGGCAGGGCAAGGCCGGCGGCCAGGCGGCGACGCAGCGGCCTCACGGCAAGCGCCACCAGCACGATCAGCGCCAGCGCCTCCAGCCAGGTAGGCAGCAGCTCCTGGACCTGGGCCACCTGGTGCGGAATGTCGAGCCCCCGCCAGTCCGCCAGGAGGTCCACGCCCAGGCCCAGCACCACGGCGCTTGCCAGGATGCCGGCCAGGTAGGCCGCCAGCGCCCTGTTGCCCATCTCGCGGCGTAACACGCCGAGGGTCGCCAGGCTGGTCACCGGTGCGGCGATCAGGAAGACCAGCACCGTGCCCGGGGAGACCCCGGCCAGCAGCAGGCCGGCGGCAATCGGCGTGGCGGCGGTGGCGCACAGGTACATGGGAATGCCGATCACCGCCATCACCAGCATGGCACCGAGGCCGCTGCCCAGGCCGGCAAGCTGCTGAGGCGGCACCAGGGCAATCAGCGCGCCGGCCACCAGCAGGCCGGTCAGTAGCCAGAGACTGATGTCATCGAGGATGTCGCTGAAGGCGTAGCGCAGGCCTGCGGCGAGGCGCCGTGGCAGCGATACGGGTGCTGCCCCGGCCTCCCCGCTGCAGCCACTGCTGCATCCGCAGCTCGAAGCCGCCGGGGCGGGAGGTGCTGTGGTGTCCCGGGTGCGCCCCACCAGCAGGCCGGTGACGATGGCCGTGAGCACGGCACCCAGGCCGCGGGCCAGGGCCATGAAGGGACCCAGCAGCGCGTAGCTGATGGTCAGGGAGTCGATGCCGATGCCGGGCGTGCCGATCAGGAAGGCGGTGGTGGGGCCGCGGTCGGCCCCGCCGCGGTGCAGCGCCAGGGCGGTGGGAATGGCCCCGCAGGAGCAGAGCGGCAGGGGGGCGCCGATG
>PUOM01000285.1 GCA_003552795.1 Halomonas sp.
CACCATCCGCGCCGGTGTGGCCTTCCGACAGGCGGCCAGTGCCGGCCTGCCGGCTCACCAGTTCGAGCCGCGCAAGCCCGCCGGCCGCAAGTCGCCTTCTGCTGCCGACCAGGTCAAGGCGATGGCCCGTGAGCTCAACCCCGACTGGCAGCCGCTGATCGACGCCATGGTCAGCACCACCGCCATGCAGGGAGGCTGCCACGATGAGTGCCATTGAGAACCTGGTCGAGCTTCGGGTGGCCGAGGAGCGCCCGGAAGCCGGCTATCTGCCTCCCCACAGCCTGGAAGCAGAGCAGTCGGTGCTGGGCGGTCTCTTGCTGGATAACGCCATGTGGGACGAGGTCGCCGACCGCCTGGCCCCTGCCATGTTCTATCAGCAGGCCCATCGTCTGGTGTTCCAGGCGATTCAGGGGCTGGCCGAGCGCGACCAGCCGATGGACGTGGTGACTGTCTCCGAAGCACTGGAGGAAGCCCACCAGCTGGAGCAGGTGGGAGGACTCGCCTTCCTGGCCGAGCTGGCTCGCAATACGCCCAGCGCGGCCAATGTGGCGGCCTATGCCGAAATCGTGAAGGACCGCCATGCGCTGCGGCAGCTGATCCACACCTGCTTCACGCTGAACCAGCAGGCCCTGAACGCCCAGGGCCGCACGGCCGCCGAGCTGATCGAGGAGGCCGAGCAGAAGCTCTTCGCCCTGACGGAGGAACGCCACGACCGGCTGAGCTCCATGAAGGAGATGCTGGGGGAGGCCATCAACGTCATCGATCAGGCCTTCAATGCGCAGGGTGGGGTGACGGGGATCCCGAGCGGCCTGAGCGAGCTGGACGCCATGACCGCGGGCTGGCAGCCGGGGGATCTCATCATCCTGGCCGGCCGCCCCTCCATGGGCAAGACCGCCATGGGGCTCGGCTTCGCGGAGCATGCCCTGATGGCAGAGGAGGCTGCCGGTCCGGTGTTCATCTTCTCCCTGGAGATGCCCGAGTCGCAGCTGATGCTGCGGCTGATCGCCAGCCTGGGCAATGTCTCCCTGCAGAAGCTGCGCACCGGAAAGATGGAGGATGATGACTGGCCCAAGGTAACCGCCGCCGTCAGTCGACTCACCCAGCTGGACGGTAAGCTCTTGATCGATGATGCCTCGGGCATTACCGCCTCCAGCCTGAAGGCCCGCGCTCGCCGCATGACGCGGCGCTTCGGGCGCCCCTCCATGATCCTGGTGGACTACCTGCAGCTGCTTCAGGAGCCGGGCAGCGAGAATCGTACCCTCGAGGTGGGCAAGGTCAGCCGCATCCTCAAGGAGACCGCCAAGGAGCTGCGCACTCCGGTGATTGCGCTGTCGCAGCTCAACCGCTCCCTGGAGACCCGCCCCAACAAGCGCCCCTGCATGGCCGATCTGCGCGACAGCGGCGCGCTGGAACAGGATGCCGACCTCATCGCCTTCATCTACCGCGACGAGGTGTATCACCCCGACAACGAAGAGAACCAAGGCCTGGCCGAGCTGATCCTGGGCAAGCAGCGCAATGGGCCCACCGGCACCGTGCACCTGGCGTTTCAGGGAGAGTCGGCGCGCTTCAAGCCGTTGGCCTGGCAGCATCAGGAGGTGACCCCATGAGCCAGTATCGTGTGCGCACACCCGAGCCCCGTTCCCGGCTTTCACAGGCGCTGGCTCAGGTCATGAGCGAGACTCGCCAGCGTGAGCTTGAGGCTGAGCAGCAGGGGCTCTCATCTCTCGAGCATCTGATCCGCGTGGCTCAGGGCCACAGCGGCCAGTCCCACCACCTGCGCCGCCTACTCCTCGCCCTCTACAACGGCGACAGCTGGCCCTTCGAGATGCAGCGGCTGCGCGGGCTGGATGCGGACCTGCAGGCAGATGCCCTCGCGGTGATCCAGATGGCCACCTACAGCGGCCACGAGATCCACACCTTCATCGAAGACGGTGATGCCTTGCTGAAACGCTTCTGGGAGATCGAGGAGGCCAAGGATGAGTAAGTCGCTGTCGGCAGCACGGGGGTGCAAGGGGATGCAGCGCCTGGTGCGCTATGCCGCCACCCGGGGGTGGGAGGTGCAGCGTACGAGCGGTGGGCACCTGAGGTTCAGCAAGCCCGGCTGTGCGCCGGTTTTCACCTCATTTACCACCAAGGACCGCCGCGCCGAGCTCAATGCACGCGCCCAGCTGCGCCGTGCGGAGGGGCAGCAGAGGTACCGCCATGACACGTGATGCCACTGTCATCAGCACCCAGGCGCCGTTAGCCGGCGCCCTCTCTGCCCGCTTCGTCACCGAGGAATACCGCCGATGAAACGCCCGACCGACCAGCAGCTTCGCGAGCGCCTGATGCAGCCCGGCCCCAAGCGTCAGGGGCAGCCCGTGGATGCCGTGACCCCGCCCGATCAGGAGATGGCCGTCTGGGTCACCCTGGACATGCTCAAGCCCTACGAGCACAACCCCCGGCAGGTCCAGAACCCCAAGTACGAGGAGATCAAGGCGTCGATCCGTGCCGCGGGGCTCAAGCACAAGCCCCCTGTCACCCAGCGGCCGGGGGAGAAGCACTACACCATCTGCGACGGTGGCAATACCCGCCTGCAGATCCTGCGCGAGCTCTATGAAGAGACCGGCGAGTCGCGCTTCCACGCCTTCTATGCCCTGTACCGACCCTGGCAGTCGGAAGTGAAGATGCTGACGGGGCACCTCAGCGAGAACGACAACCGCGGCCAGCTGCTCTGGATCGAGCGTGCCAAGGGGGTGGTGGACGCCAAGGCAATGTATGAGGAGGAGAGCGGCAACACGCTCTCGCAGCGCGAGCTGGTCAAGCGCCTGGCCGAGGATGGCTACCAGGTCGCCCAGAGCCATATCAGCAAGATGCTCTATACCGTCGAGCATCTGCTGCCCACCCTGCCCAACAGCCTTTACAGCGGCCTGGGGCGGCCACAAGTCGAGAAGCTGATCAGCTACCGGGAAGCCTGCCGACTGCTCTGGGAGCGCTGCACCGAGGAGGTCACGCCCGAGGGCTTTGGCGAGGCGTGGCACCAGACCATGGCCTGGTTCGATGACGAGGGCCAGACCGAGATGAACTGGAGCATGGTGGTGGACCGGCTGTGCGGCATGCTGTCGGACCACACCGGCGTGCACTTCAACGTCTGCGAGCTGACCCTCGATAACATCGTCACCTACCGCAAGCGCCGCTGGGACCTGGAAGAGCATCAGGCCTTCGAGGCCCTGGACGTGGAGCTGCAGCAGATGCGTGACCCCGACGCCCAGCCGCCCTCGCTCTATCCACCACTGCCTGAGCCCGCCACGGGCGGTGCGCCGGTGGTGAAGGTGCCAGCTTCGGATCCTGGCCGTGAACCTCAATCTCAGCCTCAATCCGACCCCCAGGCCGAGCAGCTGCCATCGCCTCGGACCCTCAGCAGAGACGCGCCTACCGACGATGAGAGAGCAGAGAGCGCCGAGCTGCTTCGGCTGCGTGAGCAGGTCGCCGCGCTGGAGCGCGAAAAGCAGCAGCTGAGCGAGTCACCGTCTCCCTCGGTGCCGGTATTCAGCGAGCCGGCATCGAAGGCTGACCCAGGGCCCATGGTGACACCCACAGAGGAGGAGGGTGACTGGCCAGAGGGTGCTGCGCGGACGGAGGCCCAGCGGGCTGCCCGCCTTGAAGGGCTGACCCAGTCCCGCTGGGAA
>PUOM01000253.1 GCA_003552795.1 Halomonas sp.
CGATATCGGCCATGTCGATGGCCCCCTGGTGGTGGGGAATCATGCCGCGGGCGAAGTCCACGTCGGCATCGCCGGTGAAGCCGATCATCATGCCCTCGTGCATGCGATCGTTGGCCTCGCGATAGGCCTGCACTGCCGGGTTGTCGGCGTGCTCGTCATCATGGTGCGCCTCATCATGGTCGTGATCACCATGACCGTGATCGTGATGGCCGTGATCGCTGCCATGGCTGCCGGCCACAGCCGGCTGAGCCATCAGGGCGGCGCCGGCCAGGGCGGCGGCACCCAGAGCCGCCGTCCACCAGACGCGACCTGATACCTGGGGGCGGGAGGCGGCAATGGCGCGGATATCGTCCTTGTCTTGAGGCGTGCGTGTCTGTCGGTGGGTCATCTGGGGACTCCTCGGGGTGGGTCGACGGCTCTGATTGGAACGCGAGCGGCGCAAGGGGTTCCCGGACATCCCGGGCAGGGACCGCCGACCGCGCTCCTCGCCTGACATCATCCCACAGGCATGGCTCCCGGCATCTTTACCGCGTACCCTCGTGGTCACACTGATGTCCGGAATCTGACTCGGTTTACCGAGCCACAAGCTCTGCCTCGAGCCAACGGAGCGCCCCATGGAGTGGAACCCCGCCGTCATCTGGCTGATCGCCGCCCTGCTGCTGGGCCTTGCCGAGCTGACCACCGGCGGCCTGGTGCTGCTGGCACTGGGCGCCGCGGCGCTGCTGACCGCCGGCCTCGCTGGCCTGGGGCTGCCGCTGCCCTGGCAGCTGCTGGGCATGGGCCTGTTCGCCGGCGTGCTGGTCCCGCTGTCGATCTGGGTGATCCGCCCCCGCTTCTCGCCCCGCGGGGTGGCCTATGGCACCACCGGTACCGGAGTGGAGAAGGGCCACCTCTACACCACCCTCAAGCGCGACTTCGACGGTGCCACCGGCATCAAGGTCAACGGCGACTTCTATCGCCTGCGCGTCGCCGACTCGGACGCTAGGGCCGGCGCGACCGACCTGCCGGCGGGCACCCCCGTCATCTTCAAGACCTTCGATGGCACCACCGCCATCGTGCAGCTTGCCCATCCGACGCCGGACGCGAGCGCCACCCACCACTCGGAGTAATCCAGCATGGACCTTCCCGTCAGCCCGGGGCTGATCATCGCCCTGATCATCGTCGCCATCGGCATCCTGATCATTGCCAAGGGGCTGGTGGTCATCCGCCAGTCGGAAGTGATGGTGATCGAGCGCCTGGGGTCGTTCAATCGGCTGCTGGAGAGCGGCATCAACATCATCGTGCCCTTTATCGACCAGCCCCGCGCCATCACCATGATCCGCTACCGCAAGATGGGCGAGGATTACCAGGCCATCACCAGCAACGAGACGCGTATCGACCGCCGCGAGACGGTGATGGACTTCCCCGGCCAGCCGGTGGTGACCACCGACAACGTCACGGTGAACATCAACGGCGCCCTCTACTACCAGATCATCGACCCCAAGCGCGCCGTCTACGAGGTGGAGAACATGAGCCAGGCAGTGGAGGTACTGGCCAAGACCACCCTGCGCTCGGTGGTCGGCAAGATGGAGCTCGACAAGCTCTTCGAGTCCCGGGCCGAGGTCAACAACGAGATCCAGGCCGCCATGGAAGAGGCCGCCTCCAAGTGGGGGGTGAAGATCTCCCGGGTCGAGGTCCAGGATATCGCCATGCCCGAGGAGGTGGAGTCCGCCATGCGCCTGCAGATGGCCGCCGAGCGCAAGCGTCGCGCCACGGTGACCGAGGCCGAGGGCGAGAAGTCCGCCGCCATCGCCATGGCCCAGGGCCAGCGCGAGTCGGCCATCCTCAACGCCCAGGGTGACAAGGAGTCGGCCATCCTGCGTGCCCAGGGCGAGCAGGAGTCGATCAAGCTGGTCCTCAATGCCATCGGCGACAGCGAGGAGAACAAGCGCACCGTGGTGGGCTACCTGCTGGGCCAGAGCTATATCAAGGTGCTGCCGACCATGGCCAAGGACGGCGAGCGGGTCTTCGTGCCCTACGAATCCTCCGCCCTGCTCGGCTCCATGGGCATGTTCCGCGAGATGGCCGGCTCGCCGGAGGACGCCGTGGCCAGCCATCTGAAGGGCGGCGGCAGCCAGGGCGGCCTGCGCGGCGGCGTGATGGGCGGTGCGGCCAGTGGCGGCTGAGCACCTCTCTTCATCACCCCCTCACCCATGACGACATCGGCCCGCCATCTGGCGGGCCGATGTCGTGGGGGCCGGCGGCTCTCACCCCAGCTGGAAGGGGTAGACGCTGCCGATCTCGAGGAGAGCACTCAGCTCGTCCAGGGCGGTGAGCGTCTCCCGGGCCAGGGCCGGGTCGGCGAGGTCCTCGGGGGCCAGGCGATCACGGTAGTGGCGCTCCACCCAGGCGACGAGCGCGTCGTGCAGGGTGTCGTCGAGCAGCACCCGGCCGGCCAGCGCCTCGCGCTCCGCCGCCGAGAGCACCACCCGCAGGCGCAGGCAGGCGGGACCGCCGCCGTTGCGCATGCTCTGCTTGACGTCCTTCACCACCACCTCGCCGATGGGGTTGGCGCCGGCCAGCAGATGATCCTGAACCGTTCGCCACACCGCCTCGTTCTCCTGACACTCCCCGGGCACCACCAGGGTCATGGACCCGTCCGGGTTGGAGAGCAGCTGGGAGTTGAAGAGATAGGAGCCCACGGCGTCCTCGAGGCTCACCGCCTCCACCGGGATTCGCAGCGGAATCAGCGGTGCATGCATCCGCTCGCGCAGCGCCTCCAGGGTGCCCGCCTCGTCGAGGAAGGCACTCTCGTGGTAGAGCAGCAGCGGACCGTTGCCCACCGCGATGACGTCATTGTGGAAGACGCCGGCATCGATGGCGTCGGGGTGCTGCTGGGCGAACACCGTTCGCGACGCCGAGAGGCCGTGCTGGCGGGCCACCGCCTGGCTCGCCTCCAGGGTCTGGCGCGCCGGAAAGCGCCGTGGCGCAGGCAGGGGCTCGCTGCCCCAGCCGAACGCCTCGCGGCCGTAGACGAAGAGGTGCACCCCGGGCTCGCCGTGGTCGCCGGCCAGGCGCGTATGGTTGGCCGCCCCCTCGTCGGAGAAGGCCGGCGTCGCCGGCAGCGCCGGGTGGTGGGCGAAGCGGGCTTCGTCCCGGAAGATCGCCTGCAGCACCCGACCGGTGGTGGCCGGCTCCAGGAAGCGATGGAAGCTCGACTGCAGGTTGGCCGGGGTGAAGTGCACCCGGCTATCCGGGGCATCGACGCTGGGCGTGACGGTGGCGGCATTGGCGGTCCACATGCTCGAGGCCGAACAGACCGCCCGCAGGATCTGCGGCGCCGCGCCGGCGGCCCGGGCCAGCACCCGCTCATCGCTGCCGGCAAAGCCCAGCGCGCGCAGGGCGCCGAGGTCCGGGCGCTGCTGGGGCGGCAGCACCCCCTGGAGGTAGCCGGCGTCCATCAGCGCCTTCATCTTGGCCAGCCCCTGCAGGGCAGCTTCGCGGGGATTGGCCACCAGGCCGCCGTGGCTCATGGAGGCCACGTTGCCCAGCGCCAGGCCCGCATAGTTGTGGGTCGGGCCCACCAGACCGTCGAAGTTCACCTCGCGGTAGTCGGGGGGCTGGCTGGTGCTCACAGGCTCACCCCCGGCGGCAGCTGGTCGGGCAGGTGGAGCGCCTC
>PUOM01000028.1 GCA_003552795.1 Halomonas sp.
ATGGCTCATTGTCCCGCCGGAGCGTCATCGTCTATACAGAGGTGGCAGTTCCACCAACGCAGCCGAGATTGGAGAGCGCTATGGGTGATCAGCAGAACACAGGCAAGTGTCCGGTAATGCACGGGGGTAACACCCAGGGCAAAGCGGACGTTACCGCCTGGTGGCCGGAAAACCTCAAACTGGACATCCTCCATCAGCACGACAGCAAGTCCAATCCGATGGGCGATGGCTTCGACTACCGTGAGGCGGTGAAGACCCTCGACTACGACGCCCTGAAGAAAGATATGCATGCGTTGATGACCGACGGCCAGGAGTGGTGGCCGGCGGACTGGGGCCACTACGGCGGCCTGATGATCCGCATGGCCTGGCACGCGGCGGGCACCTACCGTGTCGCCGACGGGCGCGGCGGGGCCGGCACCGGCAACCAGCGCTTCGCGCCGATCAACTCCTGGCCTGACAACGGCAACCTGGACAAGGCGCGCCGCCTGCTGTGGCCGCTGAAGAAGAAGTACGGCAACAAGATCAGCTGGGCCGACCTCTTCATCCTGGCCGGCAACGTCGCCTACGAATCCATGGGCTTCAAGACCTTCGGCTTCTCCTACGGCCGCGAGGACATCTGGCACCCGGAGCAGGACATCTACTGGGGGGCGGAGAAGGAGTGGCTGGCGCCATCCGATGAGCGTTACGAGAACGTCGAGAAGCCGGACACCATGGAGAACCCGCTGGCCGCGGTGCAGATGGGTCTGATCTACGTGAACCCGGAAGGGGTGAACGGCCAGCCCGACCCGCTCAAGACCGCCGAGCAGGTTCGCGTCACCTTCGCCCGCATGGCGATGGACGACGAGGAGACCGCGGCCCTGACCGCCGGTGGCCACACCGTCGGCAAGTGTCACGGTAACGGTGACGCCGAGGCGCTGGGGCCGGAGCCGGAAGCGGCCGACGTGGAAAACCAGGGCTTCGGCTGGATGAACCCGCACATGGGCGGCAAGGCGACCAACGCCGTCACCTCAGGCATCGAGGGCGCCTGGACCACCAACCCCACCGTGTTCGACATGGGCTACTTCGAGCTGCTGTTCGGCTACGAGTGGGAGCTGAAGAAGAGCCCCGCCGGCGCCTGGCAGTGGGAGCCCATCGACATCAAGGAGGAGCACAAGCCGGTCGATACCACCGACCCCTCCCAGCGCCACAACCCGATCATGACCGACGCCGACATGGCGATGAAGATGGATCCGAAGTACCGCGCCATCTGCGAGAAGTTCATGGCGGATCCCGAGTACTTCAAGGACTGCTTCGCCCGCGCCTGGTTCAAGCTGACCCACCGCGACATGGGGCCCAAGGCGCGCTACATCGGCCCGGACGTGCCGACCGAAGACCTGATCTGGCAGGATCCGGTACCCCAGGGCGAGACCAACTACGTCGAGGAGGTGGTCAAGGAGAAGATCGCCGAGGCCGGCCTCTCCCTCAGCGAGCTGGTCTGCACCGCCTGGGATAGCGCCCGCACCTTCCGCGGCTCCGACATGCGCGGCGGCGCCAACGGCGCGCGTATCCGCCTGGCGCCCCAGAAGGACTGGGAAGGCAACGAGCCGGAGCGCCTGGCCAAGGTACTGAAGGTCTACGAGCAGATCTCCGCCGAGACCGGCGCCAGCATCGCCGACGTGATCGTGCTGAGCGGCAACCTGGGCATCGAGCAGGCGGCGAAGGCCGCGGGCCACGACGTCCACGTGCCCTTCCTCAAGGGTCGCGGTGACGCCACCGACGAGATGACCGACGCCGACTCCTTCCAGTACCTGGAGCCGCTGGCCGACGGCTTCCGCAACTGGCAGAAGAAGGACTACGTGGTCAAGCCGGAGGAGATGCTGCTGGACCGCGCCCAGCTGATGGGCCTGACGGCGCCGGAGATGACCGTGCTGATCGGCGGCATGCGGGTGCTGGGCACCAACCATGGTGGCACCAACCACGGGGTCTTCACCGACCGCGTGGGTCAGCTGACCAACGATTTCTTCGTCAACCTGACCGACATGGCGAACCGCTGGGAGCCCACCGGCAAGAACGCCTACAACATCGTGGACCGCAAGAGCGGCAGCACGAAGTTCACCGCGACCCGCGTCGATCTGGTGTTCGGCTCCAACTCCATCCTGCGCGCCTGCGCCGAGGTGTATGCCCAGGATGACAACCAGGAGAAGTTCGTGAAGGACTTCGTGTCCGCCTGGACCAAGGTGATGAACGCCGACCGCTTCGACGTCGCCTGACGCCGATGGCAAGACCGGGCCTGGTGCCCGGTCAGCTCAGCACCCAGAGAGCCGCCCGGAGAGCCATCCGGGCGGCTTTTATCTGGCACCTCCCACTTTTGCAATCCTGTCCCCTCGGTGCCATACCTGAGGTAACGTCGCTGTCCTTTTTTCAGATAGCTGCTTTGCAGGTGCAGAATGTGTTTCCCAGCCGGTCGGGCACGCCTTCTCTTCATGGCCGCCCTGGTCGTCGTGGTGGTGGCCTTCGGCATCGCCAGCGGTCTGGCGTGGGTGGATCGCAGCACGCGACTGCAGACCACCGAGGCGTGGCAGAGCGAAATCCAGCGTGAAGCCTGGGACGCCGCCGATTCCCTCACCCGCGACCTGAGTCGGCTTTCCGACCTGGCCGACGCCATCGCCTTCGAGCTGGCGGACGGCGACCTACCGGTCGCCGGGATCGAGGAGCGGCTCGAGGCGCTCGTGGCGCAGCACCCTCAGGTGTTCGGGGTCGGGGTGATGTTTCGCCACTATGCCTACAACCCGGAGCGGCGTCTCCATGCGCCCTATCTCGTCAAGCAGGACGAGGTTCACCAGCTGCTGCAGGTGGAGGATATCTACGACTACACCGAGCACGCCTGGTTTCAGCAGGGAATCACCTCTGCCGGCTGGATCGAGCCCTTCTTCGGCGAGGCCAGTCAGGCGATGCTCGCCCTCTACTGCGTCCCCTTTCGACTCCCCGAGGAGGAGCGGACCGGAGACCATGACGGCGCCGACGGCACCGTCTGCATCGACTACTCGATCGAGGATGTCTGGGACCTGGTCGGCGACCTGGACCTGGGCCATACCGGCTATGCCTTCGTCATCACCGGGGAGGGTACCTATGTCGCCCACCCGCGGCGCGAATACGTGCGCCACGGGCTGACCCTGTTCGATATCGCCGACCAGCTGGACGACCCGGAAATGCAGCGGCTGGCGGAGCAGGCCACGGACCGCCGCAGCGGGACCCTCACCCACTCCAACGAACTCACCGGCCAGGACTCCCGGATCTTCTACAGCCCCATCACGGCCGCCGACTGGTCGCTGGCGGTGGTGGCCTTCACCGACGAGATGCCGTTCGATCTCGGCGAGCACAAGCGACGCCAGATCCTGATCACCATCGCCCTGATCGTGGGGGCGACCGGCCTGGTCACCCTGGTGGTCTCCTTCCGGCTGGACGCCCTGCCGATGCTGTGGGGCGGGAGCTTTGCCCTGGCCCTGCTGTTTCTGATCGGCGTGGCCTACATCTGGCGGCTGGAATTTGCCGAGGTGGGGCGCGACCCGCCGGAGGCGGTCATGCTGGTGGATCGTGCCGGCACCGAGAGCTACCTCGATGGGTACCTGGAAGAGGCCGACCGGCAGCGCTTCGAGGCGCCGATTCAGTTACCCACGGGGGTATTCGTCAAGTCCGCCCGTTTCGAGACGCCGCACGATTTCGTCATCAGCGGCATCGTCTGGCAGCGCTATCCGCTGAACGACCCTGCCGATCTGCGCCGCGAGATCTTCTTCCCGGACGCCATCCCCGACCATGATGAACGCGAGGAGCTGTTCCGCTACCGGGAGGGGAACAGCGAAGTGGTCGGCTGGTTCTTCAAGACCAGCGTGCGCCAGCCCTCCGACTACTCCCGCTTCCCGGTCGACATCAAGACCCTGCGGCTGCGCATCTGGCACCCGGATATCAGTCGCAATGTCGTGCTGGTGCCGGACCTGGATGCCTATCGGCTGATCCATCCGACATCGCTGCCGGGCGTGGAGCTCGGCTTCGGCCTGCCGGGCTGGCAGGTTCAGCGCAGCTTCTTCGCCTATCGCTTCCACGACTACCGCAGTGACCTCGGCGTGGGCGGCGGCGCCAGGTCAGGCGAATTTCCGGAGCTGACCTACCACGTCACCCTGCTGCGCAACATCACCGACGCCTTCATTTCCAACCAGATACCGCTGTTCGTCGCCGCGATCATGCTGTTCGCGATGCTGATGATCGATACCCGTGAGAAGGATCGCGCTTCGCGTCACGGCTTCACCACCTCTCAGGTGCTGGGGACGGCGGCGGCCATCTTCTTCATCATCCTGCTCGCGCATATCGACGTGCGCCGCCGCTACGCGCCCGAGCAGATCATGTACCTGGAGTATTTCTACTTCATCACCTACTTCACCGTCGTCGCCATCTCCATCAACGCCTTCATGCTCACGGCCGTCAGGAAAAGCCGCTTCTTCCACTACCGCGACAACCTCATCCCCAAGCTGCTGTTCTGGCCGCTGCTGCACGGGGCCTTCTTCGTGGTCACGGTCTATGCCTTCCTTTGACCCGCGGCAGGTGGACCCTTCACGTCCCGCAGAATGTCCTGAAGACCTTCTCGGTGGCCGGCGCCGGCTCGGCATAGGCCTCCCTGCCGGGCTGCTCGGTAAAGGGCTCGGCCAGCACCTCGGCCAGCGTCTCGAAGGGGGCGAAGTCATCCTGCTCCGATGCCGCAGCGATCGCCCTTTCCACCTGGTGATTGCGGGGAATATAGAGCGGATTGACCGCGTTCATGCGTGCGACGATCGTGTCGATGCCGACGCCCTCCCGGGCCAGGCGCTCGCGCCAGCGCGGCAGCCACTCCCGCAGCGCGCCGTCATGCTCGAACCGCTCGAGCAGCGTCGGGGCGTCCTCTTCTACCGCATCGGCGAGATGCCGGAAGGCCAGGGTAAAGTCGGCCCTCCCCGTCTCGAGCGCCGCGAGCAGCGCCTCGCTCAGCTCGCGATCGCCCGCCTCCTCCGTCGCCAGGCCCAGCTTGGCGCGAAAGACGGCCAGCCACTCGGCTTCGTACAGCGACTCGTAATGCTTGACGGCTGCGGTCGCCTTCTCCACGGCACGTTCGTGTTCGGCGTCGATCAGCGGCAGCAGGGTCTCGGCGAGACGCGCCAGGTTCCACTGGGCAAGCCAGGGCTGGTTGCGATAGGCGTAGCGTCCCTGCTCGTCGATGGAGCTGAACACCATGGTCGGCGAATAGGCCTCCATGAAGGCGCAGGGGCCGTAGTCGATGGTCTCGCCGGAGATCGCGCAGTTGTCGGTGTTCATCACCCCGTGGATGAAGCCGAGCCCCATCCACTTGGCCACCAGCGCCGCCTGGCGCGCCGACACCGCCTCCAGCAGCGCCAGATAGCGCTCCCCCTCTGCCAGGCCTTCCTGACGCTGTGGCTCCCGAAGGTGTGAAAAGTGCCGCTCGATGGCCAGATCGGCCAGGGTGCGCACCGCCTCGTGGTCGCCCCGGGCGGCGAAATACTGGAAGGTACCCACCCGCAGGTGGCTCGACGCCACCCGGGTCAGCACCGCCCCGGGCTCCGGCACATGGCGGAAGACCCTCTCGCCGGTGGTCACCGCAGCCAGCGCCCGGGTGGTCGGCACGCCCAGGCGGTGCATCGCCTCGCTGACCAGATACTCGCGCAGCACCGGCCCCAGCGGCGCCCGGCCGTCGGCGCCCCGGGAGAAGGGGGTCATGCCGGCGCCCTTGAGCTGGATGTCGCGCAGGTGCCCGTCGCGACCTGCCACCTCGCCGAGCAGCACCGCCCGGCCGTCGCCGAGGCGCGGATTGAAGTGGCCGAACTGGTGGCCGGCGTAGGCCTGGGCCACGGGCTCGGCGCCCTTCGGCACGGCGTTGCCGGAGAACCATTCGGCGGCGCGCGCCTCGTCGAAGGCGTCGAGATCGAAGCCCAGCGACTCGGCCAGAGGCCGGTTGAAGGCCACCAGCCGCGGCGCGGGTACCGGCACCGGGTCGAAGCGGATGTAGAAATGCTCGGGCAGGCGGGCATAGCGCAGGGTGAACTCGGGAAACATGGCGGCTCCAGTAGGGCGCATAGAGCGGGATCGGCTGATACCCGAGTATAACGCTCGGGATTGCAGCTTTCGACCTATCGCCGCCATAGCGTGACGGGGCGGCTCAGGCCCGGCCGCCGGCGCGAGCAACTCGCGGGCCAGACCGTCTCGGCTGATTCGGCGAAGGTTCGCACAATTCCCCTCGCTTTCGGAGGAGATTGGACATTCGCCCTCCGGGTGAGTAGGGTTATGCCCTCCGGATCAGGACAATATCGATAAAAACCGATCCCCGTTGCGCCGTGCCCCAGCGCCCGGCCACCCTGGTCTTGCCTCACCGCAGACTGGATCGCCGTACCCTTCGACTGACCGTCGTCGACGCCATCGAGAGAGAAGGAATCCATGTCGCGCCACTACGCCGATGAAGGCCGGTGCATGCCGCGCCGCCCGCCGCCCGACCTCCCCCCGAGGGGGTAATGCCTCCACGGCAGCCTCTGCCGTGTCCGGTTGCCATCTCCTGACGCTGCGCCCACGCGCCGGCGGTCTCTGCTGACGCCGCGTCGGCACGACGGCTCGTGCAGAGCACTCTGCGCGCTGCCCCGACGCTCGGCAGACCGCTTCGGTCGCGTCGCACCGTCATGGCCCAGGCCCCCTCCAGCTTTTCACCGCGCTCGGTATTCCGGCCCGTCCGGAATGCCCGGGACGCCTCCGTTCCATCTACCGAGGAAATGCTCTTGAACAGCGAGCTCTATCAATTCTCGACCCTGACCGTCATCCTGCTGCTGCTGGCATTCTACGGCGGCACCTACCTGCTGACGCTCGGCATCCGCAAGAAGAACGAGGACGCCGACGCCTTCATGGTCTCCAACCACCGCGTGGGCTTCGGCATCGGCGCGGCCAGCATGACCGCCACCTGGATCTGGGCGGCCTCCTTCTACGCCGCGGCCACCTCCGGCTACACCTACGGCGTCTCGGGCCCCATCCACTACGGCCTCTGGGGCGCGCTGATGATCCTCTTCATCTACCCCTTCGGCCGGCGCTTTCGCAAGCTCGCCCCCAACGCCCACACCCTGGGCGAGCTGATCCACGCCCGCCACGGCTCCTCCAGCCAGCTGATCCTGGCGCTCTCCAACGTGCTGGGCAGCGTGATCAGCCTGATGGTGAACTTCACCGCCGCGGGTGCGCTGGTCTCGGTACTCTCGCCGCTCTCCTTCCAGGCCGGGGTGATCATCGCCGGGGTGGGCGTGCTGCTCTATACGCTGTGGTCCGGCTTTCGCGCCTCGGTGCTCACCGACTTCGCCCAGCTGGTGGCGCTCATGGCCATTGCCATCGTGATCATTCCCGCGGTGTTCTTCTCCATGGGCGGCCCCACCGAACTGGTGGCCGGCCTCGATAACCTGACGCCGGAGCAGGCCAGCCTCTTCTCCATGGATGCCATCCTCAATCAGGGCGCACCCTTCTTCGTCGCCGTGCTGGCCTACGCCATCGGCAACCAGACCATCTCCCAGCGCCTCTTCGCGGTCAACGAGGACCACATCAAGCCCACCTTCCTCACCGCCACCGTAGGCTACGGCGCCATCGTCATCGGCCTGGGCATGATCGGCCTGATGGCCCTGACCACCGGCGTCCAGCCCCTCGACGGCGACATGAACAACCTGATCCCGCAGATGGTCTCCGGCTACCTGCCGCCGCTGTTCATCGCGCTCTTCTTCATCCTGGTGATCGGCTCGCTCTCCTCCACCGCCGACTCCGACCTCTCGGCGCTGTCGGCGATCATGATGGCCGACGTCTACGGCAAGAACATCGCCCGCGGCAAGGCCGACCCGAAGCGCATGCTGCTGGTGGGCCGCCTGACCATGATCATCGCCACCATGGTGGGCGTGGTCTTCGCCAGCTTCGCCCTCGATATCCTGGTGATGCTGGTGTTCGTGGGCGCGCTGTGGGGCGCCATCGTCTTCCCGGTGATCGCCAGCTGCTTCTGGAGCCGCGTCACCAACCAGGCCTTCACCACCTCGGTGCTGGTGGCCATGGTGCTCTTCTGCGTGGCGCGCTTCGAGCTGGTCTCCCTGGACGGCGGCAGCGGCCTCTTCTTCGAGCTGCTGGCAAGCGTGGGCGGCGGCGTCATCATCGGCCTGATGGTGTTCGGCTTCCTGGGTCGCACCGCGGGCTTCATCGCCGGCCTCCTGGCCCTGGTCGCCATGCTGATCTTCGCCACCGGCTTCCTGCACGACTACACCGTGCTGCTGGCCTCGCTGACCGCCTATGGCGCCAGCACCGTGGTCTGCGTGGTGATGAGCCTGCTGAGCCGCCAGCCAGACTTCGACTTCGACACCATCCGCGAGCGGGTCGGCGACTATGACAGCCACGACAAGGCCCCCGGCGCTGAAGAAGACGACGCCCTCCCCGCCGCCACCCGGCTGGCCGGCCAGCGCTGATTGCGAGCGTTGCCCCTCACTCACACAGGCGCTGCCGTACTGCGGCAGCGCACCATGCGCCACAAGGCATGACAAGGGAGACCGAACATGACCGCCCTCTATGGATTCTACGTACTGATCTGGCCCGCCCTCACCCTGGGCGTGCTGGCGCTGATCATCCGCGCCGTGCTGCGCGACCGCCGCAAGGCGAAGGAGGAACAGCGCGAACTGGTGTAGACCGCCAGCCAGCCGAACGCAACGGGCCCCTCACTGGGCCCGTTGTCGTTTCGACACCCAAAGCCCCTCGGGGTCAGACCCTTAAATCCCCTTAAGGGTCTGACCCCGAGGGGAACTTAGCGGCCGATTAGCGCCGTGGTGAGCCAGGGCTGCCAGGCCAGCAGCACCAGGGTGGCCAGGCTCGCCAGCAGGAAAGGGAGCAGCGAGCGGAAGATGCGCATGGGCGAGGCGCCGGTCATCGAGGAGGCGATATAGAGCCCCGCCCCCACCGGCGGGGTGAGCAGGCCCAGCACCAGGGTCAGGCAGACCACCACGCCGAACTGATAGGGGCTGATGCCGAACTGCTCGGTGGCAATGGGCAGCAGGATCGGCACCACGAGGATCAGCGCGGCAATGCCGTCGATGATCATCCCCACCAGCAGCAGCACCGCAATCAGCAGCAGCAGGAAGAGGAAGGGGTCGGTGGTGAGCGCGGCGATCCAGGCCGCGGCCATCTGCGGCAGCCGCTCGTAGACGATCACCCAGCCGAAGACCCCGGCGGCGGCGATCAGCATGATCACAAGCCCGGCGTTCACCGCGGTGCGCTTGAGCACCGTCGGCAGCATGGCAAAGCGCAGGTCGCCGTAGAGAAAGCGCCCCAGCAGCAGGGCCACCAGCGACGCCAGGGCCGCCGACTCCGTGGGCGTGGCCACGCCGAGCAGAATGCCGCCGATGATGATCAGCGGAATGGCCAGCGCCGGCAGCCCCATCATCAGCGCTCGCCTGGCCTCGACGCGGCTGGGCCAGTCGCCCTTGGGGTACTGCTTGACCAGCCCCACCACGGCGATGGCCAGGAAGAAGGTGCCGCCCAGCAGCAGACCCGGCAGGATGCCGGCGATGAACATCTCGGCGATGGGCACCTGGGCCATCACCCCGAACAGCACGAAGAGCATCGAGGGGGGGATGATCGGCGAGAGCAGCCCGCCCGCCGCGGTGATCGCCGCGCTGAAGGGCTTGTCGTAGCCCTCCCGCTCCATGGCCGGCACCATGGCCCGGGACATGATGGCGATCTGGGAGGCCGCCGAGCCGACAATGGCCGCCATCATCATGTTGGCCACCAGATTGATATAGGCGAGCCCGCCCCGGAAGCCCCCCACCAGCAGCCGCGCCAGGTCGATGAGCCGGCGGGTCACCCCGCCCTCGTTCATCAGCTCGCCGGCCAGCATGAAGAGCGGGATCGCCAGCAGGCCGTAGCTCTCGATGGCCCCGAAGAGCTGCTGAGGATAGGAGTCGAAGAGCACGCTGTTGCCCGAGACCTGGATATAGACCATGGCGGTGAGACCCAGCACCAGAGCGATGGGCACGGCACCCAGCAGCAGCAGCACGAAAACCGCAATGGTCATGGCGTCGCCTCCGGTGGCTCGCTACCCGGCGGCCGGGGCGCCTCGGCCGGATCGCGCAGGCCGCGCAGGGCACCGCCCAGATTGACCAGGCCGTGGAAGGTCAGCGAGAGCGCGAACCAGGGCAGGATCAGCCACACCCAGAACTTCCTGATGCCAAGCGTCGAGGTGCGCTCCGAGTAGATGAAGTTGAAGGTTTCGCCCTGGAAGGCGCGGAAGTCGAAGCCCGCCTGGGCCAGCGCCAGGGGCTGATACCAGCGCCAGCAGAGCCACAGCAGCAGCGCCGCGAACACCAGCACGGCGAGGTCCACCGCGGCCATCAGCAGGCGATGGCCGAAGCCCGGCAGCAGGTCGCTGACCAGGGTGACGGCGATCCCTTGGCGGCGCTTGAGCACCGCGCTCGCGATCAGGAAGGTCATCCAGATCATGGCGTAGATCGACAGCTCGCTGACCCAGTAGAGAGGGCTGCCGGCGGCGCGAAAGGCCACGTTGACCAGTATCAGCAGGGTGACCGCCGCCGCGAGCGCCGCGGCGGCGGCCTCCTCCAGGCGTGCCAGGCGATCGGAGAGGCGGGAGAGCATCGGTGCCACGGCTCCTTACTGACGCAGGCGCTCGGCTTCCTCGCGCAGCGCCTCGAGCATGGGCGCCTTCTCGGCCCAGGAGGCCTCCCACTCGGCGATGGCCTCGCTGAAGAACTCGGCGTCGGCCTCGACGATGTTGAGATCGAGCTGGCGAATCTCCTCTTCCTGGGCGGCGTCCATCTCCTGGAAGCCGGTGAGCACGTTCTCCAGATGCTCGGCCATGGTGGTCTCGATCAGCTCGCGATCCTCCACAGAGAGCTCGCGCCACACCCGACCGGAGACCACCCCCACCATGGGGAACATCATATGGTTGGAGATCAGCAGGTTATCCGCCTGCTCGTGGAATTTGAGGATCAGGATCGAATCGAAGTCCATGTCGATGGCGTCTACCTGGCCGTTGGCCAGGGCGTCATAGACCTCGAGCAGCGGCAGCGGGGCGGGCGATGCCCCGGTGGCGGTGTAGAAGTCGCGGATCGGGTCGAAGGGGGTGATGCGCAGACGCTTGCCGCGCATGTCATCCTGGCTCTCGATGGGGGCGCGGGAAAGCACCTGGCGCATCCCCACCATGCCGTAGCCGAGCCCGACGAGGCCCACCTCGGCCGGCATCAGCTCGAGCAGCTCGGCGGCGGTGTCGGAACGCAGCAGCTCCGCGGCGTGATCCACGCCGTCCACCAGGTAGGGGGCGTAGAGAGCGCCGAAGTCGGGAATTCGATTGGAGATCTCGGCGATGGTCAGAAACGCCATGTCCAGCGCGCCGGTCTGCAGCTGCTGGACCATCTGCGCCTCGTTGCCGAGCTGCTGGGCCGGGTAGACGCTGACGCTGTGCTCGCCGTCGGAGCGCTCGTGCAGGCTCTCGGCGAAGGCCTCGGCCTCGGTGGACCAGAGGTGCTGGGGCGGCGTGATCAGTCCCAGGCGAAAGTCCCGCGCCTGGGCGGTCAGGGAGGTGGCGGCCAGGGCGGTTGCGGCAACGGCCAGGGTCAGCGTCTTGAGTCGATTCATGGGAGCCTCGTGTCGGTCCAGCGCGGGCCGGCCATACGTTGCAGCCGGACCTTGTCATCGTCAGGCTGACGAGATTACCGCAGACGGGGCGTTGATGGCAGGGGCGACAGCGCCGGCCCGCCCCGCGTCGACACCTCGAGCCTTGACGCGGGGCCGCAGCCGCTACCTGCGCCGGCTAGAACAGCAGCGAGGGGGGCAGCGTGATGCCGATCATGCGCTGGAACAGCACCCACACCGCCAGGCCCACCAGCGGCGGCACGATCAGCAGCCCCTTGAGGCTGACATTGGGCGCCAGCACCGCCACCAGCACGGCGTTGAACAGCACCGTCGAGACGATCAGGCCCACATTGAGGACCATCCAGAAGTAGACCAGACCGCCCCCCAGCATCAGGGCGCAGGAGACGCCCACCGCCACCAGATCCTGTGCATCGCCGCCCGGCCTCTCCAGCGCCGACACCTTTCCCCGCAGGGCGTAGAGCCCCAGGATACCGAGCACCCAGAGGGCCGAGCCGATCAGGAAGTAGTAGGCCGTCTGCGGCATGATGTAGGAGGGCACCAGCGGTGCCGGCCGCCAGGCCCCGTACTGGATATGCAGCAGGCCCGCGATGCCGAGACCCAGCATCAGAGCCCCGGAGAGCAGCTCCCG
Source organism: Halomonas sp. (assembly GCA_003552795.1). GTDB lineage: Bacteria > Pseudomonadota > Gammaproteobacteria > Pseudomonadales > Halomonadaceae > Halomonas. The sequence goes on from PUOM01000028.1 coordinate 12,308, forward strand.
AGTGATCGTGCGATTCATGTCTTGGCCCTCAAGGCAAGGGTGAAGAGCAGGATCAGGGCAAAGGCGGCCACGTAGAAACCGATCGCGATGGGGCTGGTGATCAGCACCGACCAGTCACCGCCGCCCATGATCATCGACTGCCGCAGGGCCCGCTCGGCTCCCGGACCGATGATGAAACCCAGCACCAGCGGCGCCAGCGGGAAGCTCATCAGGCGCAGCGTCACCCCGAGCACCCCGGCGAACAGCAGCACCCAGACATCCACCACCGAGTTGTTGGCCGCATAGGTGCCGACGATGGCCAGGATGAATACCGCCGGTATCATGTAGCCCGGCTGAATCATGGCGATCCGCGAGTAGTAGGGCAGCAGGAACTTGCCCAGCACCAGGTTGACCAGGTTGGCGAAGATCAGCGTCAGGAACAGCGCATAGATGATCTCGGTGTTGTCGGTCAGCAGGCTCGGCCCCGGCGTCATGCCCATCAGGATGAAGGCGGCCCCGAACAGCGCCGCGGTGGCGCTTCCCGGAATCCCGAAGGCAAACAGCGGGATGAAGGTCGATCCAGCCGTAGCGCTGTTTCCCGACTCGGCGCTGGCAATTCCCTCCAGGGAGCCCTTGCCGAACTCCTCCGGCTTGCGCGAGAAGCGCTGGGCCAGGCCGTAGCTCATGAAGGCCGCCAGCGACTGACCGGCCCCCGGCAGCGCGCCGATGAAGGTGCCCACGGCGGCGCCGATATAGGTCGCCTTGAGGGTCGCCTTGAACTCCGGCCAGGTCAGCTTGTCCTTGCGGATGTCGTAGCCCTGCAGCAGGCTCGCCTGTTCGGCCACGTCATCCATCAGCTTGTCGACCTTGCGACGCCACAGCTTGGAGCCCTGAATGACTACCTCGGAAATGGCGAAGATGCCGATCAGCACCGGGATCAGGCTGAGCCCCCCGGAGAGGCCGGGCATGCCGAAGGTCAGCCGCGAGGCGCCGGTGATCGGATCGCGCCCGATCATCGCCAGCAGGATGCCGATGGCGGCCACCGCCAGCCCCTTGGCCACCATGCCCTGACTGAGTGCGGCGATCAGGATCAGCGAGAATGCATAGAGAGCAAAGAACTCGATGGGCCCGAAGGTCAGCGCGACCGCCGCCAGGGGCACGGCGATGAAGATCAGCACCAGATCGCTGGTGGTGTCGCCGATCACCGAAGAGTAGAGGGCAGTGTGCAGCGCCTTGCTCGGCTTGCCCTTGAGCTTGGCCTGGTAGCCGTCGATGCTCGTCGCCGCCGCTCCGGGGGTCCCCGGCACCCCGAACGATATCGCCGCGATGGAGCCGCCGAACAGCCCGCCCTTGTAGATCCCCACCAGCAGCCCCATGGCCATCGCCGGCTCCAGGAAGAACACGAAGGGCAGCAGCAGGGCAATGGCCATGTCGCCGGAAAGGCCCGGAATGGCGCCCAGGGTGATCCCCAGCAGCACGCCAAGGAATACATACATCAACACGTAGGGATGGAAGGCCAGCGCGCTGGCCTCGATAAGCAGGTCTACCATCAGCGCTCTCCCGCGAGGCTGGAACGTTCACGGCCGCACGCAGCGGCGCCGCACGGCGCCGCCGCTGCCCGGATCACGCTGGCTCAGTCGAGGTCGAGCGAGGCGACGACGTCGCGGACCCGCTCGGTGGTGGCCTCGTAGACGGCGCGCGCGCTGTCGCGACCCTGAACGTTCTCCAGACCGGCAGAGGCCTGCTGGCCCATGGCCTGGGCGGTGTCGCTCTCGAGGCCGGTCATGATGCACTCGGAGAGCTGCTGCTGGATCTCCTCGGGGACCGTGCCGAAGGTGTAGACCAGCAGCGGTGCCTCGAAGGAGACGTCATAGCCGGCTTCCTGGAAAGTGGGCACATCCGGCAGCACGTCGGAGCGCTCGTCGGCGAACACGCCGATGGCGGTGACCTCGCCGCTGTTGACGTTGGAGACGATGGAGGGCGGCAGGGTCATCCCCAGGTCGATGTGCCCGCCGAGGATCATGGTGCGGGTCTCGCCGCCGCCGGTGGTGGGCAGGTGGACGTTCTCGATTCCGGTCTCCTGCTCGAGCAGCACCAGCGGCAGGTGCACCAGACTCAGCGGGTCGGCGTGGCCGAACACCAGGCTGCCCGGATTGGCCTCGGCCATCTCGATCCAGTCATCGATGCTCTGGATATCATGATCCGCCTTGACATAGACGGTCGGCTTCCAGTCGGTCAGGTGAACGATCGGCGCCCAGTCATCGACCTCCCAGGGGGTATCCTCGGTCAGGGTCTGGGTGATGGTGGCGGAGTAGTCCGCCATGAGAATGGTGTGACCGTCGGGCTCCGCATCAGCCACGAACTGCAGGCCCTCCATGCCGCCGGCGCCCGGCATGCTGACCACGTCGATGCGGCTGCCGCAGTGCTCGGCGGCGTTGGCCGCGATGATCCGGGCGGTGATGTCGGTGCTGCCGCCGGCGCCGTAGGGCATGACGATGCGAATCGGGTCGCTACCCAGGCTGGGGCCGTCGGACGCCAGCGCCGAACCGGCGGCTAGCGTCAGCATGGCGCTACCCACGGCAATGGCGGTCTTCGAGAGGGGAAAACTCATAGGAAACTCCTGGGTTGTTGTTTCTGTTGTGCCCTCGGGAGAGGCTGTCGGCCTTGAGCGACGGCCATCCCGCTCTATAACCCTAGGTCCTCGGCCATTCCCCCGCTTGTGGATTTCGCGGATTCTCGTGTCGATTCCGCGGCAATAATGCTTAGCCCCGGGGGCGCTCCATCTGCCCGGGGAGGGCGGCTGGCACTTGAACAGCACCGAGGTTGGGGCATGATGGCCGTCAGACTCTCTCCGCCCTCTTCCCCCAAGCCAGCGAAGGAACCGCTCCATGCCCGTCCTCGACGACTCCCCCCTGCAGCCCGGTTTCATGGTGATTCACGGCAATCGCCTGGAGGACCTGCGCGGCGTGGCGGTGGAGTGGATGAAGCGCCACCCGCTGGCCCCGCTGGAGAACGAGACGATCCTGGTCCAGAGCAACGGCATCGGCCAGTGGATGAAGCTGGCGCTGGCCGCCGACGAGGCCGACGGCGGCAGCGGCATCGCCGCCGCGCTGGACGTCACCCTGCCGGCGCGCTTCCTGTGGCAGGCCTACCGCGCGGTGCTCAACCACGTGGAGGGCGACCCCAACGCGGTGCCGGCCACCTCGCCCTTCGACAAGTCGCGCCTGCTGTGGCGGCTGCTGCGCCTGCTGCCGGAACTGATGCCGCGCGAGGCGTTCGCCCCGCTGCGCCGCTTCCTGGAAGGCGACGGCGACCTGCGCAAGCACCACCAGCTCGCCGAGCGCCTGGCCGACCTCTTCGACCAGTACCAGGTGTACCGTGCGGACTGGCTCGAGGCCTGGGCCCGGGGCGAGGACATGCTGATCTCCGCCCGGGGCG
>PUOM01000113.1 GCA_003552795.1 Halomonas sp.
AACTGTCAAGCGAGGAGTTTTTCGAAGCTTCCGAAAACCCCAAGCAGAACAATCACTTCTGCCACTTATCACCGCCTGCAACCTTGCTGGTCGCCGGCAGCGGATGCGTACTTTACGGCTTTCCCCTGCCTGCCGCAACCCCTCCACCAAAAAAAGGTAGTCCAGTGACGAGAATCTCGCCATGACCCTGAGCAATTTTCCGTCGCCGGGCCCCTATACGCCACGGAGAGACCCGCCTGGTCCGAGCCAGAAACCGCCACTGGCCGGGCTCGCTGCCCCTCGGCCGCAGAGGGTGGCGAAGGCGGTCAGATCACAAAGAGGTCCACGAAACGGTGGACCGGCGTGGCTTCCAGCCGAGCCGGGTCACGGCACAGCGCCAGGATTCGCTCGCAGCGCCGCTGTGGAAAACGGGTGGCCAGGTGACGACGGAACTTCTCCTCGAGTACCGGAATGCCCTCCTGGCGACGACGACGGTGGCCGATGGGATATTCCACTTCGACCTGCTCGGTCGACGAGCCGTCCCGGAAGAACACCTGGATGGCATTGGCGATGGAGCGCTTGTCCGCATCCAGATAGTCCCGGGTATAGCGTGGCTCCTCCACCACCTCCATCTTGCCGCGCAGCTCGTCGATCTCGGGGTGGGCGGCGTGGAAGGCATCCTCGTAGTGCTCGGCATCCAATTCGCCCAGGATCAACGGCACCGCCGTCATGTACTGCAGGCAGTGGTCGCGATCCGCCGGGTTGGCCAGGTCGCCCTCCTTGGAGATGATGCGGATGGCCGACTCGTGGGTGGTGATAACGATGCGCTCGATCTCGCCGATCCGCCCCTTGACCTGAGGATGCAGCGTCACCGCCGCCTCGCAGGCGGTCTGGGCGTGGAACTCCGCCGGAAAGGAGAGCTTGAAGAGGATGTTCTCCATCACATAGCTGCCGAACTCGCGCTGGAAGGAAAAACGCCGCCCTGCTTCGGGCTTGGTGGCCAGATCGCGGTTGGTGTGGCTGAACAGCACATCGTAGAAGCCCCACTGGGGCGCGGTCAGCGCGCCGGGAATGCCCATCTCGTCGCGCAGGGCGATATCCGCCAGGCGGACCGCCCGGGAGGTGGCATCCCCGGCCGCCCAGCTCTTGCGCGAGCCGGCATTGGGCGCATGGCGATAGGTGCGCAGGCTCTGACCGTCGACCCAGGCGTGGGAGAGCGCGGAGAGCAGCTGGTCACGACTGGCGCCCATCAGCCTGGCCGCCACTGCCGTGGAGGCCACCTTGACCAGCACCACGTGATCGAGTCCCACCCGGTTGAAGCTGTTCTCCAGGGCCAGCACGCCCTGGATCTCGTGGGCCATGATCATCGCCTCGAGCACGTCGCGCATCGTGAGCGGCGCCTCCCCCTCGGCGATTCGCTTCTGGGAGAGGTGGTCGGCCACGGCCAGGATGGCGCCCAGATTGTCCGAGGGGTGACCCCACTCTGCCGCCAGCCAGGTGTCATTGAAATCCAGCCAGCGCACGGTGCAGCCGATATCCCAGGCGGCCTTCATCGGATCCAGACGAAAGGAGGTGCCGGGTACCCGGGCGCCGTGGGGTACCGTTGTCCCCTCCACCAGAGGACCCAGGTGCTTGGTACACTCCGGAAAGCGCAGCGCCAGCAGGCCACAGCCCAGGGTATCCATCAGGCAGAGTCGCGCGGTATCCCAGGCCTCGTCGCTCTCGATGCGAGCGTCGAGCACATAGTCGGCAATCTTCTGCAGCTCGGCGTCATAGTCCGGACGCACGTTGGCTTCCACGGTGCTCATCCTTTACCTCCTTGGCTATCCAGAGTGGCTACCCCCAGTGTAGAAGAGTGTCCCCGCCATGAAGCAAGGCGCCCCCGGCCGTCTGGCCAGGGGCGCCTCAGTTCACGCGGCCTCGCCCCCAGGCGAGGGCAGGCTCAGAAGCTATCGCCGGGAATCCGCACGAAGCCCTCCATCAGCACCCGAGCGCTGCGGCTCATCACCGCCTCGTCGATCACCCAGCGTCCCTCCACCAGGCTCGCCTCGGCGCCGACCCGCAGCGAGCCGGAAGGGTGGCCGAAGGTCACGGCGTTGCGCTTGCCGCCGCCGGCAGCCAGATTGACCAGGGTGCCCTCGATGGCGGCCGCGGAGGCGATGGCCACCGCCGCGGTACCCATCATGGCGTGGTGCAGCTTGCCCATGGAGAGTGCTCGCACCAGCAGGTCGATGGACTCCGCCTCGACCGCCTTGCCGCTGGAAGCGGTGTAGCTCGCCGGCGGCGCCACGAAGGCCACCTTGGGCGTGTGCTGACGGCTCGCCGCCTCGGCCACGTCCTTGATCAGCCCCATCTTCACCGCACCGTGGGCACGGATCGTCTCGAAGCGCGCCAGCGCCTCGGCGTCGCCGTTGATCGCCTCCTGCAGCTCGGTGCCGGTGTAGCCGACCTCCTCCGCGTTGACGAAGACGGTGGGAATGCCGGCGTTGATCAGCGTGGCCTTGAGGGTGCCCACGCCCGGCACCTCGAGGTCATCCACCAGGTTGCCGGTGGGGAAGATCGCCCCTTCGCCGTCGGCGGGGTCCTTGAAGGCCACCGGCACCTCGGCCGCCGGGAAGGTGACGCCATCCAGCTCGAAGTCGCCGGTCTCCTGCACCTCGCCGGCGGTGATGGGCACCTGGCAGACGATGGTCTTGCCGATATTGACCTGCCAGATGCGCACCTCGACCACGCCGTTTTCCGGGATGCGCGCCGGGTCCACCAGGCCGTTGGCCACGGCGAAGGGGCCCACGGCGGCGGAGAGGTTGCCGCAGTTGCCGCTCCAGTCGACGAAGGCCTTGTCGATGGCCACCTGGCCGAAGAGGTAATCCACGTCATGGTCGGGACTCTCGCTCTTGGCGAGGATCACCGTCTTGCTGGTGCTGGAGGTGGCACCGCCCATGCCGTCGATCTGCTTCTGGTAGGGGTCGGGGCTGCCGATCACCCGCATCAGCAGACGGTCGCGAGCCTCGCCGGGCGCCTGCGCCGCTTCGGGGAGGTCGTCCAGCCGGAAAAAGACGCCCTTGCTGGTGCCACCGCGCATATAGGTGGCGGGAATGCGAATCTGGGGAACGTGAGCCATTAAGGTCGCTTCCTTGATAGGTAAGGGGAGTAAAGATCGACCCGGGCCTTGCGGCGCCGGGTCGATGGGGCTCTACATCATCAGGCGTTTGCCCGGCCTCAGCTTGTCGCGTCAGCCGTGGACTCCAGGAAGTCCTTGGCAAAGCGCTGCAGCACGCCGCCGGCGGAGTAGACGGTGAGCTCTTCCGCGGTGTCCAGGCGGCAGGTCACCGGCACCCGGTCGACCTCGCCGGTCTTGCGATGAATCACCAGCGTCAGCGTTGCGCCCGGCTCCGCCTTGCCTTCCACATCGTAGGTCTCGGTGCCGTCGAGCTGCAGGGTGTGGCGGGTGGTGCCCTCCTGAAGCTGCAGCGGCATCACGCCCATGCCGATCAGGTTGGTGCGGTGGATACGCTCGAAGCCCTCGGCGACGATCGCCTCGACCCCGGCCAGCGCCACGCCCTTGGCCGCCCAGTCGCGGGAGGACCCCTGACCGTAGTCGGCGCCGGCGATGATGATCAGCGGCTGCTTGCGCTCCATGTAGGTCTCGATGGCGTCCCACATG
>PUOM01000191.1 GCA_003552795.1 Halomonas sp.
CGTCTCCACGGGTACCATCTTCCGTGGCGTGACGCCGTTCTGGGCCGCCGGGGTGATACGCGCGCTGCTGGTGCTGCTGTTCCCGGCGATCGTGCTGTTCCTGCCCCGGCTGCTCTATTGAGGCGAGGCGGCTTCGCGCCGGTTTTCCGAGGATGGTATTAAGTGATACTTAGTATTCAGTAAAGCAGCAATTTCTGTGTCTTGATAAGCCCCGATCTGACCCCGGTCAAATCGGGGTTTTTCCTTTCGGCTATCTTGAAGGTGTGAAGCAAGTGATACCGGTCCAGGAGAGAAAGAGATGGAAAGACTGTCAGATTATATTCAGGGGGAGCGGGTCGTCCGCGACCTGCGGCGCCACGCCCCGCAGGCGCTCGAGGCGCTGGCCCGTGACCTGGAGCAGCCGCTGAGCCCGCCGCTGGAGAAGGCCTTGGCACGCAGCCTGGGTGACCGTCGGGTACCCGACTTTCGATCCTCCGAGGTGCTGATGCCGGCGATGATGACCACCTTTGCGGTGAGCCCGGCCGTCATTGCTGAGGAAGAGCTGGCGGGACTGGAAGCGACCTGCAATCGCTGTAGCGAGGTGGGCCGCTGCTGGCAGGCGATGCGCGACGTTGCAGGCGCGGAGGCGTGTCGCAGCTTCTGCCCCAACGCCGGGGCCTTTATGGGCCAGGATGGCTAGCGGTAAGTGGAAGCGGGAGGGAGAGAAAGGCGAGAAGGTAAAGGGGAGGCCGGGAGCGCCATAAGCCCCCGGCTCCACCTGCTGGCGACTTACTGCTGCTTCGCCACCAGGGTCAGGATGTCATAGCTGGCCACCAGCTCGTCGTCCTGATTGGTCACGGCCACGTCCCACATCACCACGCCCTGGGGATGACCCTCGGGAGAGGTGCGGCCCTGGTCGATCTTGCGCTTGCAGGTCAGGCGGGCACGGATGGTGTCGCCGGGGGCGACCGGAGCGATGAAGCGCAGCGTGTCCAGACCGTAGTTGGCCAGGACGGGGCCTTCGCCAGGGTAAACGAACAGGCCGGCAGCCGCGGACAGCACGAAGTAGCCGTGGGCAATGCGCTGGCCGAACTGCGTCTTGCGGGCGGCGATGTCGTCGAAGTGCATGTAGAAATGATCGCCGGAGAGGCAGCCGAAGTTGACGATATCCGCTTCGGTGACGGTACGGCGGTGGGTCAACAGGGATTCGCCCACCTGCAGGTCATCGAAATGACGACGGAACGGATGGATGTCGTTCTCGACCACCTTGGCGCCACGCACGTACTCGCGGGTCACCGCGGCTACCATGGTCGGGGAGCCCTGGATGGCGGTGCGCTGCAGATAGTGGTGAACCGCCCGGATACCCCCCAGCTCTTCGCCGCCGCCGGCACGCCCCGGGCCGCCGTGCTTGAGCATGGGCAGCGGGGAGCCGTGGCCAGTGGATTCCTTGGCGGCTTGCGCATCCAGAATCTGCAGGCGGCCGTGCTGAGCCGCCAGCACCGGGATCATCTGTGCGGCGATGGCGGGATCCCGGGTGGTGAGGGTGGTCACCAGGCTGCCCTTGCCCTTGGCGGCCAGGGTCAGGGCCTCGTCGATGCCGTTGTAGGGCATCAGGGTGGCGACCGGGCCGAAGGCTTCGATGTCGTGGGCGCCGCCGTCGTTGAGCGGACTGCGGTTGACCAGCAGATGGGGGGCGATAAAGGCACCGTTTTCGACGCCATGGCCCACCGGCTTAAAGCTGCCATCCCTGCCGAGGACGCACTCGCTGGTTTCCAGCAGTCGTTCGATGGCCTCGTTGACGTCCCGAAGCTGATCGCTGGAGGCGAGGGCGCCCATGCGTACGCCTTCCTCTTGCGGGTCACCCGCAGTGATCTTGGACAGCCGCCCCTTGATGGTCTCCGCCAGCGCCTCCAGATGCTCGGCCGGCACCATGATCCGGCGAATCGCGGTACATTTCTGACCGGCCTTGGCAGTCATTTCCTTGGCCACTTCCTTGGCGAAGATCCCGAACTCCTCGTCTTCGGGGCTGACATCCGGGGCCAGGATGGCGCTGTTGAGAGAATCCGCCTCGGCATTGAAGGGGATGCTCTTCGCCATGATGTTGGGATGGCTCTTCAGCTTCAGGGCGGTGCTGGCCGAGCCGGTGAAGGTGACGAAGTCCTGCTCCTCCAGCCGGTCCAGCAGGTCACCGGTGCTGCCGATGATCAGCTGCAGAGCACCCTCGGGCAGCAGGCCGGAGTCGTTGATGACGCGCACCGCGGCCTCGGTGAGGTAGCTGGTGGCGGTCGCCGGCTTCACGATGCAGGGCATGCCCGCCAGGAAGGCCGGGGCGAATTTCTCCAGCATGCCCCAGATGGGGAAGTTGAAGGCATTGATGTGAACGCACACGCCGCGGCGGGGCACCAGGATGTGGGTACCGTTGAAGTGGTTGTTCTTGCCCAGCTGGGCCACCGGACCTTCATGGGCCACGTTGCCGGAGGGCAGTTCCTTGCGGCCGGTGGAGGCATAGGTGAAGAGGGTGCCGAAGCCGCCATCGATGTCGATCCCGGAATCCGACCGTGTGCAGCCGGTATGATGGGAGATGGCGTACAGCTCTTCCTTGCGCCCCTGGATGTAAATTGCCAGCTCCTTGAGGATGGCCGCGCGCTGCTGGAAATCCAGCGCCAGCAGGCTTTTTACACCGGTGTTGCGGCCATATTCCACGGCCTGCGCAAAGTCGATGGTTTCCTCGTGGGTATGGGCAATGATGTCGCCGTTGATGGCGCTTGGCAGGGCCTTGGCGGGGGTTTCACCCAGCCACTGGCCGGAAATGTAGCTCTGGAGGACTGGCATTTAACGTTCTCCCAGTGACAAAATTTATCTGTTTACGTGTACGCATAAACAGAGCGCGACGCTGCGCGGGCGCATCGAGAGGGATAGTGTGACTCAGCCAATCATCAGCGTTGATCGAAATCGAGGGTCACTTCTTCGGAAAGGGGGTGTGCCTGGCAGCTCAGTACAAAGCCCGCTTCGATTTCATGTTTCTCGAGCCCGTGAGTCACGTCCATATCCACTTCACCCACTATCAGCTTACACTTGCAGGTAGAGCAAACGCCGGCTTTACAGGAGTAGGGAAGATCCATGCCGTTGGCGATTCCTGCATCGAGAATGTTCTCGCCTACCGTGGCCAGGTCGAACATCACCGAGCGGCCATCTGCCACCACGGTGACTTTGCTGGTCTTCTCTTCACCGTATTCTTCGATGCGCTGCTGTGCTTTTGCAAGTATCTTCTGGGAGTCTTCCGCAGAGTTTGAAAAAAGCTCGTAATGAATCTGCTCGTTGCTCAGCCCTTCGAGACGAAAGCCATGTGAGACTTCGGACATCATGGCTTCAGGTCCGCAGATAAAGGCCTCATCGGTATTCTTGATATCTATCAGGCCGTGTTTTTGCAGGGCATAGCCTTTCTTGTTGTCGATGATGCCGTTGAGAAGATCTGTTCCCTGATCTTCGTAATCCATGATGTTGATCCACTGGAAGCGATCCATGTAACGATTTTTTACGAAGCTGAGTTCATCCTTGAACATCATGGAGTTAGTGCGGCGGTTACCATAAATCAGGGTGACTTTGCTGTTGGGCTCGATATCAAGAACCGACTTGATGATGGAGAGTGTCGGCGTGATGCCCGAGCCTGCGGATATGCACATGTACTGTTTGGCATTTTCCGGGTCGAGTCGGGTAAAGAAATTACCCTGCGGAGGCATGACGTCAATCTCCATTCCACGCTTGAAGTTGTCATTGGCGTAGTTGGAGAACTTTCCGTTCTTGACGCGCTTGATACCCACGCGCATGTGGCCGTCGGTGACGCCGGAGCAGATGGAGTAGGAGCGGCGCACTTCCTCACCGTCGATTCTGGTTCGCAGCGTCAAGAACTGGCCCTGGATGAAGTCAAATTTTTCCTTCAGCTCTTCCGGGACATCGAAAGTCACGCAGATGGCGGTATCTGTCTCCGGCTGGACGTCGGCGATTCTCAGCGTGTAGAAGTTCGTATCAGACATCACGTAGCCTATATTTTCTTGAAATAATCGAAGTTCTCCTTGCATGCTTGACACTGGAAAAGTGCCTTGCAGGCAGTGGAGCCAAATTCGCTGAGGAGTCGTGTATCACGTGAACCACAGTGCGGGCAGAGTGCATGAGCATCGGGAGTCAAGCCGTCCTCGGAGGCAGCGGCATCTTCCGGGGGGGCGACGCCATAATTGCGCAATTTACGGCGGCCCGCCTGTGACATCCATTCTGAGCTCCAGGCCGGTGATAGCTGCATTTTCACTTCAACGCTTTCATAACCCCTGGCCTTCAGGGCGGCCTTGACATCTTCGGTGATGGTGTCCATTGCCGGGCAGCCGGAATAGGTCGGCGTGATAGTCACGATAATACAGTCGCCCTGACGCTCAATATCGCGCAATATGCCTAGATCCCAGATGCTCAATGCCGGTATCTCGGGATCCTTGACTTCATCAAGCAGGTCCCAGAGCTCCTTCACATCAGAAGTATCGCGCTGCTGCAGCCGGCGGTACTCCTCTTCCGGCATCAACGGAATTTCGCTCATAATCAATCACCCATTACACTTGGCTACCACTGGCAGCCAGGATAGGAGCGGTGAACAAATTGCATCTCTGTCAGCAGGTGACCCAGGTTCTCGGTGTGATACCCGATGCGTCCACCGCGTACCGCCCAGCCATCTTCGGGCACGCTAAGGGTAGCCTCCGTGAGAATGCTGCTGACCTGCCGATGCCACTCGTCACGCAGGCTGGTGACATCGACGCCAATGCCTCTCTCGGCCAAGAGCTTTTCGGTGTCATCCATCTCGAACATTTCGTGGGTGTAGCCCCAGAGGCTGTCCACGGCACGTTGCGTGCGCCGATGACTCTCTTCGGTGCCGTCCCCGAGACGCAGGACCCAGTCGCGGCTACGGCGAAGATGGTAGCGGGTTTCCTTGATCGATTTGGCCGCGATTGCCGCCAGGGTATCGTCCTTGGACTTGACGAGCTCAGGCAGCACTAGACTGTAATAGATGTCGATGAACAGCTGCCGAACCTGAGAGTAGGCAAAGTCTTCCTTGGGCATCTCCATCAGTAGCAGGTTGTGGTACTGACGGTCGTCGCGCATATAGGCGAAATCGTCCTCCGTTCGCCCATCATTGGCGAGTTCGGCAGCGTAGCCATAGAACATGCGGGCCCGCCCGATGTAATCCAGTGCCACGTTGGCGTAGGCGATATCCTCCTCCAGGAAAGGGCCACGGCTCACCCATTCAGAGATTCGGTGGCCCAGGACGTTAGCGTCGTCACCCAGGCGGATAGCGTACTCGAGGGTGGCATCCTTGATGGTGTCACTCATTACGTTTCTCTCCTCAGCGCTACATGTTGTTGACGGCATCGGGAAGGACGTAATAAGTCGCGTGCCGATAAGGTTTGTCATCGTTGGGGTCGAAGAAGTCTTCCGCATCGTCCTCTTGAGACGCGCAGATATCGGCTGACTTGACCACCCAGATGCTTACCCCTTCGCTGCGTCGGGTGTAGACATCTCGAGCATACTCCAGCGCCTGGGCATGGTCTTCGGAATGCAGGCTGCCTACATGCTTGTGATCGAGCCCCCGCTTGGAGCGGATAAAGACCTCGAAGAGTTCCAGAGCGTTGTCTTGCATGGCGGTGACTCCTTAGGCGGCTTCGGCTTGCTTAGCCTGTTTTTTGGCGTTATAGGCAACCAGTGCTTCACGCACCCAGGCGCCTTCTTCATGGGCCTTGATGTGATGCTCCAGGCGCTGACGGTTACAGTGACCGTTGCCGGCAATCACATTATGGAATTCTTCCCAGTCGATCTCGCCGCTATCGTAATGGCCGCGCTCTTCGTTCCACTTCAGCTCCGGATCGGGGTGCTCGAGCCCCAGGAACTCAATTTGTGAAGCAGTCTGGTCGATAAACTTCTGGCGCAGGTCGTCGTTGGTCTCGCGCTTGATCTTCCACTCCATGGATTTCGCGGAGTGCGCGGACTCGGAGTCGTGCGGACCGAACATCATCAGCGCTGGCCAGTAGAAGCGGTTCAGGGAGTCCTGAGCCATGGCTTTCTGTTCCGGCGTACCCTTGGCCAGCGTCAGCATGATGTCGTAGCCCTGACGCTGGTGGAAACTCTCTTCCTTGCAGATACGAATCATGCCGCGCGAATAGGGGCCGTAGGAGGTCCGTTGCAGAGATACCTGGTTGACGATGGCCGCACCATCCACCAGCCAGCCAATTGCCCCCATGTCACCCCAGGTCAGGGCAGGGTAATTGAAGATGGAAGCGTACTTGGCCCGGCCGCTCTGCAGCGCCTCGATCATCTCATCCCGGGTGATCCCCAGGGTCTCCGCGGCGCTGTAGAGATAGAGCCCGTGGCCGGCCTCGTCCTGGATCTTTGATAACAGGATCGCCTTGCGGCGCAGGGAGGGCGCGCGAGTCAGGAAGTTACCTTCCGGCTGCATGCCAATGACTTCCGAGTGCGCGTGCTGGGAGATCTGGCGAATCAGGTTCTTGCGATACTTTTCGGGCATCCAGTCCTTGGGCTCGATCTTCTCTTCTGCCTTGATCTTTTGCATAAACTGCTGTTCTTGCAGGGAAGCTTGCTGTTCAGAGGACATAGTGACGCTCTCCAATGTTGGGTTTGAGCCTGTTACAGCTTGCGCTGTTCACCTCAGCATAGCAGACCGATGGCAAAAAGCGATACGAAAACAGGGGGTTTCCTAGAATTCTTGTATCGTCATTCGCTATCTTGATGTAATGCCTTGTCTTGAAAAGGTTTTTATAGCGATCCGCCGGTAGCAGTCGGATCGCCAGCCGATTTTTCATTACCGCAGGTCTTTCACTCGCTTGGCCTTGCCGACGGAGCGCATGACCTCCTCCACGCCGCAGACATCCACCTGGGTACTGATGCCGATATAGGTCTTGACGGCGTGCTGCAGGCGCTTGGCCAGCTGCTCGCAGATCACGGGGTCACGGGCGACGTCGTTGCTGGCCGCCTCGACGCGCACGCGGACCATGTCCATGTTGCCCTGGCGAGTGATCTCGATCTCGTAGTGGGGCGAGAGCTGGTCGATCTTGAGCAGCTGCTCCTCGACCTGAGTCGGGAAGACGTTGACCCCGCGGATGATCAGCATGTCATCGCTGCGGCCGGTGATCTTGTCGATGCGGCGCATCGGGCGGGCGGTGCCCGGCAGCAGGCGAGTGAGGTCGCGGGTCCGGTAGCGGATGACCGGCAGCGCTTCCTTGGTCAGGGTGGTGAAGACCAGCTCGCCGTACTCGCCGTCCGGCAGCAGCTCGCCGGTGACCGGGTCGATGATCTCGGGGTAGAAGTGGTCCTCCCAGATGGTCGGGCCGTCCTTGGTCTCCAGGCACTCCATGCCCACGCCGGGGCCCATCACTTCGGAGAGGCCGTAGATGTCCAGGGCGTCGATGCCCAGGCGTTTCTCCAGGGCGAGACGCATGTCGTTGGTCCAGGGCTCGGCGCCGAAGATGCCGGCACGCAGGGGCAGCTCGCGGGGATCGATGCCCTGGCGCTCCATCTCGTCGGCGATGTTGAGCATGTAGGAGGGGGTGACCATGATGATGTCCGGCTGGAAATCGCGGATCAGCTGGACCTGCTTCTCGGTCTGGCCGCCGGACATCGGGATCACCGCGCAGCCCAGGCGCTCGGCGCCGTAGTGGGCGCCGAGGCCGCCGGTGAAGAGGCCGTAGCCGTAGGCCACGTGGACCTTGTCGTTGCGGGTGCCGCCGGCGGCGCGGATGGAGCGGGCCACCACGTCGGCCCAGGTGTCGATGTCGCGCTGGGTGTAGCCCACCACGGTGGGCTGGCCGGTGGTGCCGCTGGAGGCGTGGACCCGCACGATCTCGCTCATCGGCGTGGCGAACATGCCGAAGGGGTAGTGGTCGCGCAGGTCGGCCTTGGTGGTGAAGGGGAGCTTGCCCAGGTCCTCGAGGCTCTTGACGTCCTCCGGATGCACGCCGGCCTTGTCGAAGGACTCGCGGTAGAAGGGCACGTTCTCGTAGGCGTGCTTGAGGCTCCACTGCAGGCGCTTGACCTGGGTGGCGCGCAGCTCGTCGAGGCTGGCGGTCTCCAGGGGGTCGAGGCTGGCGGTGTCGATGGGGTTCACGGTCTGATTCATCGGGGATCTCCGGTCGCAGGGGGTGGTCGCGCGCTGTTTCAGAGGCGCTCGATGATCAGGGCAATGCCCTGACCCACGCCGATGCACATGGTGCAGAGGGCATAGCGTCCCTGCCGGCGTTCCAGTTCATTCAGTGCGGTGGTCACCAGGCGTGCGCCGCTCATGCCGAGCGGGTGGCCGAGGGCGATGGCGCCGCCGTTGGGATTGACGTGCTCGGCGTCGTCGGCAAGGCCGAGGTCGCGGGTCACGGCCAGCGCCTGGGCGGCGAAGGCTTCGTTGAGCTCGATCACATCCATCTGGTCGAGGGTCAGGCCGGTCTGTTCGAGCACCTTGCGGCTGGCCGGGGCCGGACCGAAGCCCATGATGCGCGGCTCGACGCCGGCGGTGGCCATGCCCACCACCCGCGCGCGGGCCTTGAGGCCGTAGCGCTCGGCCGCCTCCGGCGAAGCCAGCAGCAGAGCGCAGGCGCCGTCGTTGACGCCGGAGGCGTTGCCGGCGGTGACGCTGCCGCCCTCGCGGAAGGGAGTGGGGAGCCCCGCCAGCTGCTCCAGGGTGGTGGAGGCGCGGGGGTGCTCGTCGGTGTCGACCACCAGAGGGTCCTGCTTGCGGCGCGGCACCTCGACGGGGACGATCTCCTCGGCCAGGCGGCCCGCTTGCATGGCGGCGGCGGTGCGCTGCTGGCTGCGCAGGGCGAAGGCGTCCTGGTCCTCGCGGGAGATGTTGAACTGCTCGGCGACGTTCTCGGCGGTCTCCGGCATGGAGTCGACGCCGAACTGGGCCTTCATCTGGCGGTTGACGAAGCGCCAGCCGATGGTGGTGTCGAAGATATTGGCGCTGCGCGAGAAGGCCTGCTCGGCCTTGCCCATCACGAAGGGCGCCCGGGACATGGACTCCACCCCGCCGGCGATCATCAGCTCGGCCTCGCCGGCCTTGATGGTGCGGGCGGCATTGCCTACGGCATCCATGCCGGAACCGCACAGGCGGTTGAGGGTGGTGCCGGGCACTTCTACGGGCAGGCCGGCCAGCAGCGCCGACATGCGCGCCACGTTGCGGTTGTCTTCGCCGGCCTGGTTGGCACAGCCGTAGAAGAGGTCGTCGACCCGGGACCACTCCACCGAGGCGTTGCGCTCCATCAGGGCGCGCAGGGGCACGGCGCCCAGGTCGTCGGCGCGCACCGGGGAGAGGGCGCCGCCGTAGCGGCCGATGGGCGTGCGGATGGCGTCGATAATCAGTGCGTCTTTCATGCTTGGCTCTCTGCGGCAGTCTCTTCCAGGCGGCGAACGGTGCCGCGGATCTTGTAGGAGCGCCCGCGGAAGAGGGCGACCTCCTGGCCGTGCTGGTTGCGCACGGTGATGTCATAGATGCCGGTGCGGCCCCGGCGGCTGCGCTCCTCGGCGGTGGCGGTGAGCAGGTCGCCGAGCTGACCCGGGCCCAGGTAGTCGATGCTGCAGCCCGAGCCCACGGTGGCCTCGTCGTAGGTGTTGCAGGCAAAGGCGAAGGCGGAGTCCGCGAGGGCGAAGATGAAGCCGCCGTGGCAGTTGCCGTGGCCCTGCACCATGTCCTCGCGCACGGTCATGGTGAGCACGGCGCGGCCCGGGGCCACGCTCTCGATGCGCATGCCGAGGTTCTGGCTGGCGGTGTCCCGGGCGAACATGGACTCGGCGCAGGCCTCGGCCAGCTGCTGGGGAGTCAGCTCGCGATCAGACATGGAAAGTCTCCTCGGCCAGGGCCTTGCGGCGCAGCAGGAAGGAGGCGCGGTAGCGCTCCTCGCCGTAACTCTGCTGCAGGTGGGTCAGGGTGCGGTGGACGAAGGCCAGCCCCAGGGCGTCGGCCCAGGCCAGGGGGCCGCGGGGGTAGTTGAGGCCGGCCTGCATGGCCAGGTCGCCATCAGCGGCGCTGCACACGCCCTGGAGAACGGCGTCGGCGGCCTCGTTGGCCAGCATGGCCACGGTGCGCAGCACCACGAGCCCCGGGGTATCGGTGAGCCAGGCGACGTCCAGACCCAGGCGCTGGAAGAGCGCGGTGGCCTGCTCGCGTGCCTCGGCGTCGACGCCGGGGCTCGCCGCCAGGGCGATGGCGCTGGCGGTCTCGTAGTCGAGGCAGAGGTCGAAGAGCACCAGCGCCTCGAGTCCTTCGTCCCGGGCGCGCTCGGTAGCGCAGCGGCCGTCGCTGAGCGCCAGGGTCAGACCGCCCAGGCGCAGACGGGCCTCACCGGAGATGCTCTCCCGGCGCACCACCTCGAGGCCGGCCGCCTCGGCCCGGGCCACCAGGGGGGCGATGGCGCCGAGCTGGCCCTCGGCCACCAGGGGCGGCAGCTCGGCCTCGACGGCGGGGGCGACGTCGGGCGTGGGGGGCGTGGCCCCTTCCCGGTAGTCGTAGAAGCCCTGGCCGCGCTTGCGGCCCAGGCGGCCGGCCTCGACCAGGGCCTGTTGCACCAGCGAGGGCTCGAAGCGGGTGTCGCCGTAGTAGGCGTCGAACACCGAACGGGTCACGGCGTAGTTGACGTCGTGGCCGATCAGGTCCATCAGCTCGAAGGGGCCCATGCGGAAGCCGCCGGCCTGGCGCAGCAGGGCGTCCAGGGTGGCAGGGGCGGCGGCGCCCTCCTGCAGCAGGCGCAGCCCCTCGGCGTAGAAGGGGCGCGCCACGCGGTTGACGATAAAGCCTGGCGTGGAACTGGCGTGAACCGGCACCTTGCCCCAGGCCGCGGCGGTGGCGTAGAGGGTTTCGGCCACCTCGGCGTCGGTGGCCAGGCCCGAGATCACCTCCACCAGCTTCATCACCGGCGCGGGGTTGAAGAAGTGCAGACCGGCCACGCGCTCGGGGCGCTCGAGGCCGGCGGCGATGGAGGTGATGGAGAGCGACGAAGTGTTGCTGGTGAGCAGGGTGTCGGGCCCGCAGAGGGATTCCAGCTCGGCGAAGACGCCGCGCTTGACCTCCAGGTTCTCGACGATCGCCTCCACCACCAGGCGGCTGTCGGCCAGCTCCGCCAGGCTGGCGGCGGGCGTCATGCGCTCGATGATGGCGTCGACCTCCGCCTGGGTCATCTTGCCCCGGGCCACGCGCTTCTCGAGCTGGCGGCGCACGCCGTCGATGCCGGCCTGGGCGGCGCCTTCACGGTTGTCGTAGAGGCGTACCGGGTGGCCGGCCTGGGCCGCCACCTGGGCGATGCCGGCACCCATGGCGCCGGCGCCGATCACGGCGATGATGTCGCTGGTTGCGAGCGCGGGCATCTCACTCCCCCTTGAAGCTGGGCTTGCGTTTGTCCATGAAGGCGGCCACGCCCTCGCGGTAGTCGTCGGTGCGGCCGGCCAGGCGCTGCAGGTCGCGCTCCAGGTCGAGCTGGGCGTCGAAGTCGTTGTCGGCGCTGGCGTGCAGGGCGCGCTTGATCAGCGCCAGGCCCCGGGTGGGCTGGGTGGCCAGGTGGCGGGCCAGGGTGAGGGCCTCGTCCTGGAGGGAGTCGTCGTCCACCACCTTCCAGATCATGCCCCACTGCTCGGCCTGCTCGGCGCTGAGCTTGTCACCCAGCATGGCCAGCCCCTTGGCCCGGGCCATGCCTACCAGGCGCGGCAGACTCCAGGTGCCGCCGGAGTCCGGCACCAGGCCGATCTTGCAGAAGGCCTGGATGAAACTGGCCGAGCGGGCGGCCAGCACGATATCGCAGGCCATGGCGATGTTGGCGCCGGCGCCGGCGGCCACGCCGTTCACCGCGCAGACGGTGGGGAAGGGCAGGTCGCGCAGGGTGCGCAGCATGGGGTTGTAGCGCTTCTCCAGGGACTCGCCGAGGTCCGGCGCCTCGGCGCCGGGGGCCACGTTGCGGTCGGAGAGATCCTGGCCGGCGCAGAAGCCGCGGCCGTTGCCGGTGAGCAGCAGGGCGCGGACACTCTTGTCCTGGCGCACGGCCTTGAGGGCCTGGCGCATCTCGGCGTGCAGCTCGGCATTGAAGCTGTTGAGGCTGTCGGGGCGGTTCAGCGTGATGCGGGCGACGCCGTCTTCCACGGAATAGAGCAGGGGCGCTTCACTCATGATCAGGGTCCTGTGTCATTGCCCGTTGAAGGTGGCGGGGCGTTTTTCCTGGAAGGCACGGATGCCCTCCTCGCGGTCCTGGGTGCCGGCCAGCAGCGTGAAGGCGTGGCGCTCGAAGCGCAGGCCGGTGGCCAGGTCGGTGTCTTCGGCCTTGTGCAGGGCTTCCCGGGCCAGGCGCACCGCCAGCGGTGCCTTGGCGGCGATGGTCTCGGCCACGGCGACGGCGCGCTCCAGGGTCAGCTCGGGCTGGGTAATCTCGCTGACCAGGCCCGCCTCCAGGGCGCGGCGGGCGCTGATCGGCTCGCCGGTGAGCACCATCTGGGTGGCCAGGGCCTTGCCCACGGCGCGCACCAGGCGCTGGGTGCCGCCGGCGCCGGGCATGATGCCGAGGTTGATCTCGGGCTGACCGAAGCGGGCGTCCTCGCCGGCGATCAGGATGTCGGCGTGCATGGCCAGCTCGCAGCCGCCGCCCAGGCAGAAGCCGTTGACGGCGGCGACGATGGGCTTGTTGAAGCGGGCGATGGTGGCCCAGTGGCGCTGGCGGGGATCCTCGAGGATGCCCACCAGGTCGCGCTCGGCCATCTCCTTGATGTCGGCCCCGGCGGCGAAGGCGCGCTGGCTGCCGGTGATCACCACGGCGCGCACTCGGTCGTCGTCCATGGCGCCGGTCAGCGTCTCGGCCAGCTCCCCCAGCAGGGCGGTGTTGAGGGCGTTAAGCGCCTCGGGGCGATGCAGGGTGATGCGCAACACCTCCCGCTGCGGCCCCTCGACGAACAGATGATTCGGCATGGTGTCCTCGTCCTCGACACGGGGTTGGCACGGCAGGGGCTCGTGGCCTGCCACGATGAGTATGGGGCCGAGTATAGATTTTTTTTGATACGCATCAAATTGCAATTGCTGCTATTGATGTATCGTATTTGCCGTCAGTGTCGCTGTTTCCTCTTGCCCGTCAGTGAGTTGTCCTAGCAGCGTGCCGCTCGCGGCGGGCAGGTTAGACCATGGTCGAAATTTGGCCGAGCTTCCCGTTAACCCTTCTGCAAGCTTTTGATATAAAAGGAAGCGGATCGCTACAGGGCGATCAGGAGCCGGAGCGGTCTCGAGCGGGTGGTTTGATGTTTCGTTACGCTATGGATAGTCTCTCGTGCTATCTCGTATCAAATATAGCCGCTCATCGCAGGAGCTATCCATGTCTCAGCAAGCCGAGCAGATGCTCGACCGTCATCGCGAGACTCTCGACCAGGCGGTCAAGGCCATCGCCACGCGCGCCTTCTGGACCCCCTATCCGGAGAGTCTCAAGAAGTATCCGGAGGAGGCGGTGAAGGCGGCTCCCAAACGCTTCGAGGCGCTGCTCAAGCAGCACTACGCCCTCAAGGTGCCGTCGATTTCCGGCCAGGTCGGCAGTGAAGTCTCTCCCTATGGCTTCGAGCTGGAGGTGACCTATGATCAGCCCGAACAGGGCGCCCTGATCGCCGCCATGCAGTCGGCCATGCCGGCCTGGCGCGACGCCGGCGCCGAGGCGCGGGTGGGCGTGTGCCTGGAGATCCTGGCGCGGCTGAATGACATGAGCCCCGATATCGCCCAGGCGGTGATGCACACCAGCGGTCAGGGGCCGCTGATGGCCTTTCAGGCCGGCGGCCCCCATGCTCAGGACCGCGGCCTGGAGGCGGTCGCCCATGCCTGGCAGGCGATGTCCCAGGTGCCGACGGCGGCGAGATGGGTCAAGCCCCAGGGCAAGCATGATCCGGTGGTGATGGAGAAGCGTTTCCATGTCGTGCCGCGCGGTATCTCCCTGGTGGTGGCCTGCTCCACTTTCCCCACCTGGAACACCTACCCGGGGCTCTTCGCTAGCCTGGCCACCGGCAATCCGGTGATCCTCAAGCCGCACCCGGGTGCCATCCTGCCGGTGGCCATGACGGTCCGCGTCGCCCAGGAGGTGCTCGAGGAGGCCGGTTTCGATCCCTGTCTGGTGAGCCTGGTGCCCGACACTGCCGATGCCCCGGTGACCAAGGCGCTGGCCCTGGACCCGGCCGTGAAGCTGATCGACTTCACCGGCTCCAACGCCTTCGGCGAGTGGCTCGAACAGAACGCCATCCAGGCGCGGGTCTTCACCGAGAAGGCGGGCATCAACACCGTCATCATCGACAGCGTCGAGCAGATCAAGCCGGTGGCCCAGAATCTGGCCTTCAGTCTGAGTCTCTACTCCGGCCAGATGTGTACGACACCGCAGGCGATCTACGTGCCGAAGAGTGGTATCCAGACCGCCGACGGGCGGCTCACCTTCGATGAGGTTGCGGGGGCAATCGCCAAGGCCGTCGAGGCGTTTCTCTCCGACAACGACCGCGCCTGTACCGTGCTGGGCGCCATCCAGTCCCCGGCCACCGCCGCCCGCATCGACGAGTGCCGCGGCCTCGGCGAGGTGCAGCTGGACAGCGAGCCCCGCGAGCATCCCCGGTTCCCCGAGGCGCAAATCCACACCCCGCTGCTGCTCAAGGTGGATGCCGCTCAGAAGGCGGCCTACAGCGAGGAGCGCTTCGGTCCGATCAGCTTCGTGATCGGCACCGACAGCACCGCCCACAGCATCGAGCTGGCCCGGGAGGTGATCGGCGAGAAGGGTGCCATTACCCTCGGCGCCTACACCACCGATGACGCCGTGGCCGAGCGGTTCGAGGGGCTGGCCATGGACGTGGCGGCGCCGCTGTCGCTGAACCTGGACGGCGGTATCCTCGTCAATCAGTCTGCCGCCTTCAGCGACTTCCATGCCACCGGCGGCAACCCGGCGGCCAATGCCTCCCTGTGCGACCAGGCTTTCGTGACACCCCGCTTCGTGGTGGTGCAGAGCCGTCGCCACGCCAGATCGGAGTAACGCCATGCCCTGCTATCGTCTCGAGGGGGTCACCCCGGTGGTGCATCCCAGCGCCTATGTTCATCCCACCGCCGTGCTGATCGGCGATGTCATCGTCGGCCCGGGCTGCTATGTCGGGCCCGGCGCGGTGATGCGCGGCGACTTCGGCCAGCTGGTGCTGGAGGAGGGGGCCAACCTGCAGGACACCTGCGTGATGCACGGCTTCCCCGGCTGCGTCACCAAGGTGGAGAAGGATGGCCATATCGGCCACGGCGCCGTGCTGCACGGCTGCGTGGTGGGGGAGGATGCCATGGTCGGCATGAACGCCGTGGTGATGGATTACGCCGTGATCGGCGCCCGCTCCATCGTCGCCGCGGCGGCCTTCGTCAAGACCGGCTTCGAGTGCCCGCCTCAATCGCTGGTGATGGGGGCGCCGGCCAAGGTCAAGCGCGAGCTCTCCGACCAGGAGGTGGCCTGGAAGCAGCAGGGTACCCGCGAGTACCAGCGGCTGACCGAGCGCTGCCGCGACAGCCTGGAGCCCTGCGAGCCGCTGGCCGAGCTGGATGTCGACCGGCCCCGCTTGAAGGCCGGCGATACCCAGCCCAAGCAGCAGACCCTCGACAAGGATCGCGGCGCCTGAGCCACACCAGGAGTCGGGTCGAGACCCTCTAGGTGGGTGATACGCTTCGCCGGCCGCCATAC
>PUOM01000212.1 GCA_003552795.1 Halomonas sp.
ACGCCAGGTCTCCAGGCTGACCTCTTCCACGGGCCCCTGCGCCCACTCCAGGAAGGCGACCAGTTCCTGAAGCTGGCCCTGCATGCGTGCAGACTGCGTCGCCAAGACCTCCACCGGCTCAGCCCAGGCCCGCAGGTCCGGATCGCCCTCGAGGAAATCCGCCAGGCCCTGTGGCAGGTCCCCTTTCCCGATCGCCTCGTAGAGTTCGATGACCCAGTCGGCCAAACGTCCGAGCACTGCCCAGTCGGAACGAAGACCCTGCCATTGCGCGCCGAACAACGACTGACAAACAGGCTCGAGCTCACGCAACCGCTGGTGATGGCGCCGATAGGCGAGCAGCCCATCGACCCATTCGAGCCATTGCACGGGCGATCCCGAAAGTGCTCCCTTCATGTAGCCGCGCAAAGTCGCCTTCGCCTGGCGGTAGGGGCCCGAAAACACCCGCCACCATTTGTCCGCGCGTCCGGCCAACCCCACGCGCACGGCCAGCAGGTCGGCCTCGAAGGCGGCATCGATAAAATGCCCCGAGAGTTGCTCGTGCAGCCGGTGCAACTCGGCACCGCAGGCCACGGCCTCGCGGATGTCGTCCCGACGCACCTGCCACTCCTGGGTGCTTACCCGGACACCTTGCAAGTGCGGGGCTTCCAATGCCCGTTTTCCGGCACGATGCAGTATCGCGATGTCCGCAAATGTTGCCGGAACGGGAATCTGCATCGCCTGGGCCAGCGTAGCCGCATCCTCGATCAGACGACCGAGCGGGTCCCACGCGCGCGCAACCTGCCGCGCCAGCCACTGATCATCATTCGGCGACAAACTCGTGCGCCGGGAATGGCGAAAGGGATTGTCCTCCGGCGGTCCGAATTCGTGCAGATAGTCTCCTGCGGCCCGGATCGCTCGGCGCCCTCTTTCCAGGTCCTCGGCGTCCCAGTTCCGCAACCACTCAAACCGAATGGGTGCAAGACCAGCCAAACGCGGCTGATTCTTCAGGGCCAGCATGCGTCCCACACAATCGACGTAACGCAAACCCGAATTCAGAATCGGCCGACCCAGATCCGCCACGTAGCCATCCAGGGCTTCACGCACCTCAGTCAGGCGCCGATAACGCGCATCCCGATCCGGCGCCTCCGGCCGGCCCTGGTCGAAGACATGGCGCAGCGAACCGAGTACCGCCTTCTTATTGCTCTTGTGGCTGTGCAATTCCAACACTGCGTCGCCGAGGTGGCACTCGTCCAGTCGCCTCTTGACCACCTCCAATGCCGCCATTTTCTGCGCGACGAAAAGCACGCGCCTACCCCGCCCCAGCGCTTCCGCAATCACGTTGGTGATCGTTTGCGACTTGCCGGTGCCAGGCGGCCCCTGGACGACGAGGTTGGCACCCTCCATCACGGCTAGAATCGCCTCCGTCTGGCTGGAGTCCGCATCTTTGACCAGATGCAGGGTTTCCGGAGCTGTCAGGGCCTCATGCCCGCGAACACCCTCAACGAGATTGGCATCGGCCTCGAAGCCCTCCCCGAACAACCTCTTTAATTGGACATTTTCTAGGAGCGCGTTCCCCTCGGGCCAGCTTTCCGGGTCCAGGTCCACGTACATCTGGAACTTGCCGTAGGAGAAAAAACCCAAGACCGCCTTATCCCGCAGCACCCGCCACCGGGGTCGATCCCTCACCAGCAACGCAACCGCGTCGATATAGGCGCAGAAATCGAAGTCGTCGGGGAATTCGGGCAGATCAAGGTGGAAATCGCCTTTGAGCTTCGCGCCCAAATTCAGATTTGGTCCCAGTTCGGCATCGGTGTAGGAAAGCCGGAAACGACTGCGGACCGAATCACGCTGGAGCTCTACGGGCACTAGGACCAGCGGCGCATATCGTGGCGCGGAGGAATTTGTATCCTCGTACCACTCGAGAAACCCAAGGGCGAGGAACAGCACGTCGATCCCCTGCTCCTGCAACAGGGTGTGTGCCTGACTTTCCATCCGCAGGAGCTGCGCATCCAGCTTCTCCTGCGGCAGGCGCACCTGGAGGAAGCGACCGGGATCGACCGCGTCCCCGAGGGTATTGAACGGCGCGACATCACCGAGCGGCAATGAGTCCAACCCCGGCTCGTCGCCCGTATCCGAGTCCCCGCCGTCCCGCTCCGCACCTTCATCCTCATCCGGCGCGGGTACTATCTGGAGGGGACGTTTGGAACCGTTTGACCCTGTCAGCGTCCCGAACAGAGCCGCCCCATCGGCGTCGACGATCTCCAGGAAGCTCGAGCGACGCGCAGGGACGTGAAGGAGCGAGTTCCCCCGCAGCCCCACATCCAGCAACTCCTGCCGTGCAAGCTCCAACTTCTGCGCTATCGCCACCTTTTTCCCCTGCCCTTTCCAGTCGTTCCACTGCCCATAACCAATAGTGACACGCCTATACCGCCGCGCTCGACGAAACCGACTACCCCGCCACCCCCAATGCGTAGAGCGGAAAAGGCCGAAGGCCGTCATCCGCCGCGCAGCACAGGCAACGTCAAGAACCACGCGCCTCCCCACACTGCCAACGGCAGATGACGCTGCGCTCTTCCGCCTACGAATCTTCCTTCACATCGTTCTCATTCTTCGCGAGCTCGTTCCGCTTGCGCATGGCCTCGCTGAACGCCGCGGCCAAGATACCGGTCGGCATTGCGATCAGGCCAATCCCGGCTACAGCCGTAAATCCAGCAAAGATGCGGCCCAGAACGGTCACTGGTGTCACATCACCATATCCAACCGTAGTCAGCGTCGCGACGCTCCACCAGAAGGCTCGAGGGATGCTGCCAAAGGCTTCGGGTTGTGTATCCGCTTCAAATACGTACAGGAACGCACTTGAGATCAGCATGATCAAGAAGGCGACTGTCCCGCTCAGCGCCAATTCGAAGCGTCGGCCATAAATGGCATCAGACAGTGAGACCCATGCTTGGGAAAACCGACCCACTCTCGCGACACGCAGGAGCCTCAACAGCTTCAAGAGGCGGATGATGAACGAGTTATATGTGCCTCCTGTCAGGATGAAGGGGAGGATCGCAAGAAGATCAACAATCGCCCACCAACTCAACATGTATCGCAATCGACCACGGACACCAGAATATCGTGGCTGCTCGCCGGCCGCATATACCCTGGCTAGATACTCGATCGAAAACACCATGACGATGAAAAACTCAGCAATCCAGAAGACTCCCGGCATCGCCCCCCGCAAGGTGTCCTCTGTCTCCAGTATGGCCACCACGGAAGCAAAAATGATGAGCCACACAATCACTCGATTAAAGTGAGAAAGACCTCCTTCCGCCTGCGCGGCCGGCTCAAGATTTCTATAGAGAAATTCGCGCAGTGTAAATGTGTAGCCTCTCACTGGACCCTCCTCCGTGATGCCCGAACTCGTGGGCACATGTTTCTGCCTGCCGACGACACCAGTGACAGAACCCGTGGATCGCTGCGCTGTCCGCTCGCCATAGCTATGTTCCCCCAGCGTGTCTCCAAACCCGATCGCCGAAGCCGGCACCGAGAGTCAGCCAACCCAGAACCCAGAGTGTTTCCAATTTGCGAACTCGGGCCAACCTCAATCACCCAGGATTTTTCCGGAGGCGGGGCTGCTGGGAGTCAGAGCACCTCGGCCAGATCACCCGAACGCT
>PUOM01000108.1 GCA_003552795.1 Halomonas sp.
CCAGGTTCTTATGGTAGAGGCTGGCCAATTCAAGGTCACGATCCGGGCTGCTTCCCCGCAGCATCACAATGGCATCGGCCTCTTGCAGGGGCGTTTCCAACACGAGCCAGTGGCCGCCGCGCCAGAGGAACAACACGAGGAGCAATGCTGTTATAAGCAGGAAGGCGGTGAGGATGGATTTGCGACTCACGGGAAATGTTGATTTGTTTAATCGTTTATTTGTTTATTCGCAAGCCCTCCCAGCTCGCAACACATAGCCCGCAACTCCCAACTCCCAACTCATAACTCATAACTCCCAACTCATAACTCCCAACTCCCAACTCACCCAACTCACAACTCATAACTCATAACTCATAACTGAAAACTGATAACTCCCAACTCCCAACTCACCCAACTCATAACTCATAACTCATAACTTATAACTCATTACTCACAACTCACAACTCACAACTCAGAACAGGACTTGGCCTGTCCTACAAGCTGCCAACGGCCAGCTTCACGTATTCAAACACCACCGCCCTCGCGCTTTCCCGGTGGCGGTACCAGCCGTTGGCCTGGAAGTCGCTGAAGGGGCTGGGCCGCACGATCAGTTAGACGTCGTGGTCGAGTTTACGGAGTTCTCTGCGGAAGATGATCCGAGCTGTTCAAACAGGTCTATTTTTTCTCTAAACTCATTGCCTGTTGAATATGGTATTAAGCCCAAATGTTGCAATCTGCCAATGATTACACCAGGAGGTGTTCTGAACTTATTGGCAAACGCCTGAATTAATTCATCAGTTAATGGTGCGGCTTGTCTAATTTCTCTTAGTTGGCCATCGGTTAGTAGTTGTTTCGCGGCGAAGGCATTGGCTTCCTCTTCTTTTTCCAGGTCCATGGTAGTCCCTGCAACATTTTCCAGAAAAACATCTTTTTTACCATGTAAAATGATGTGGGCTGCTTCATGAAAAAAAGTAAACCAAAAATGGTCGTTTGTCTTGAACCTTCCTGAAAGTTGAATAATGGGCTTATTATGGAACCAGCGGGTGGCTCCGCTAATCGGTGCCTTAGGTAGTTTTGGTGTATAAACCAAAGCCACTCCGCATTGGGCGCATATATTCTGGAGCTGTTGTGCAAAACCAGCCGGAATCAGGAAGGCGAGCTCTTTAATTTCCGATAACGCGTCCTTAAATTTTCTTTTATTGAAAGGTTCAATTTTTAATTCCTTTGCTTGCAGTTCGCCCATTCTTAACCAGGCAGAAATTGCATGAGGGCTTTGTGTGTGAGCCAAAGAGACCCTGAATGCTACTGAAACCTCCTCGGCTACATAAATGGTTTCCCATTCTTCAGTAGATGCAACTCCAAAGAATTTTAACAAACTGTCAACCAATATGTGTTTTTCTCTTGTATGGGGCAACCAACCTAATTTTTTAATCTCATTTATGGGAAATGCCGCCAGCCAATCTTTTTGAGATTCAAGGGCTTCTTGTTGTTGAAGTTCATACAATTCTTTCCGGAATGTATTTTCCCTGTTAATCCAAAAGCTAGCAGGAATTCCTAAAACTTTATCTAATTGAAAGGCTGTAGCTGTAGTAATGGGTTCTCTCCCCTTGATAATGTCGTTAATTTTCTCTTTGGGCCTACCCATTCTTTCGGCAAGTTCAGCTTGAGACATTCCAATAAAGTCAATATGCTCCTGGATTGTATCACCGGGAGGAGACAGAAGTGATTTTGTTATTTCAAGCGTCGATGCCATGTTTATATTCTTTATCAGTGTGTTAATGGTAGTCAATAATTTCGTTAATCTGAATTCTGGTTACTTCGTCCCAATTAAGCCCACCATCATCCTTTTGAGGACTAGGATTATGGTTGGGTTCAAATATCAATCGATAGTTCCCGGAAATATCAACGGCAAGCTCTCCTTTGCGAACTCCCGAAAGTTCATGGCATCTTGCAGCGGGTATGGTACTCATAACTGCAAGATTATCGGCATCCGTGAGTTCTTTTATTCTTTGATTCACTTTGCGAGCCAGTTGACCAAAAGCTTTAATAAGCTCTTTGTGATTAGTCAGTTTTTTTTTCTAATTTTTTGGTTTTGTAATGTAACTCCACTGCAAAGATAAATATAATTAACGTTAGGGGTTAACAATAATGGTTAATTATTTTTTAAGAAGGTGTTTCCTTTCCATTTGGATTGTTGGATTTTTAGGTCGTGTGTGTTATTTAGTTGTTTTGCAATTTAGAGAGAAACAGAAAAGGGTTCCCTTGCCCCTGTTTCGAAGGTCTTACCCCAATGATCGTCTCAATAGTTGGAAAAAATAGTTTGTGTCAGGTATTTTCATCGGGTATTAAAATGATTTATTCGTAATTTTGTTGCAGATTAAGGGACTGGGGTGACCCCGGTCGGCAGGAGTTCCAGTAAAGGGCTCCTGTTTTTTTCATAATTCAGAACAGGCTAAGACCTGAGAACTCACTACTCCCAACTCCCAACTCCCAACTCCCAACTCACAACTCACAACTCATAACTCACTACTCACTACTCACATACCACGCATACAACCTCCCCACTCCCTCCTCCAGCGTTACCCGGTTCCGCCACCCCAGCCCGTGGATCTTTGCCGGATCGGTGAGTTTGCGCGGCGTGCCATCGGGCTTTTGGGTGTTGAACACCAGCTCGCCGCGAAACCCCACGATGCTTTTGATCATTTCGGCCAGGTCTTTGATGGCGATCTCTTTGCCGGTTCCAATGTTGATGTGCGTGTTGCGGACCTCTTTTTTGTCCCCGGCCAGGTCTTTGAAGTTTACGTTTTCCATCACGAACACACAAGCATCTGCCATGTCGTCCACCCACAGAAACTCCCGCAAGGGCCGGCCCGAACCCCAAATCTCGACCTGGTAAGCACCGGCTTGCCCGTCGCCTGACCCCAAGGGACCAACACCATGTCTTTGCAGGGTGTGTAAGATGTCTTCGTCGGATGATTGCCCCGACACGTGTTCAATGGGTCGCCGGTTCAGATCCTCTCGCAAGGTCGCCCAGTCATTCTCTTCCAGGCATTTCCCCAGGTGAATTTTCCGGAGAAGCGCTGGCAAGACGTGACTGGTTTCCAGGTTAAAGTTGTCGTGGAGGCCATACAGGTTGGTTGGCATCACCGATAAAAAGTTGGTGCCGTACTGCAGGTTAAAGCTTTCGCACAACTTGATGCCGGCGATCTTGGCGATGGCATAAGGCTCATTGGTATATTCAAGCGGTGCGGTGAGCAGGTATTCCTCTTTCATCGGCTGCGGGCAATCACGCGGGTATATGCAGGTGCTTCCCAAAAACAGCAACTTTTTCACGCCAAACCGATGGGATGCCTGGATCACATTGTTTTGAATCTGCAGGTTGTTGAAGATAAAGTCGGCGCGGTAGGTGTTGTTGGCCACGATACCCCCCACCATAGCTGCTGCCAGGAAGACATACTCGGGTTGCTCTTCTTCAAAAAAGCGGAGCGTGTCTTCCTCATTGCTGAGGTCCAGCTCCTCCAGGCTCTTGCCGATAAGCCGTGTGTATCCCTTTTCCTGGAGGTTGCGCCAAATGGCCGACCCCACCAGGCCAAGATGACCGGCTACGTAAATCTTGCTATGCTGGTCCATTGC
>PUOM01000122.1 GCA_003552795.1 Halomonas sp.
CCGGGAAGAAGGCGAGCCAGATGGCGATGGCCTGCTTCCAGCGCGGCGGCGTCTGGCCGGTGGCGTCCTGGAACCAGCCGTCCAGGCCGGTGGCGCGATGTTCGTGCGGCGCGACGAAGAGCCCTTCGCCGCGGGCCAGCCAGGCGCGGCGGGAGGCGGAGTGCTCCCAGGCGGCCAGGGTCGCGGCGTCGCGGAAGCGGAAGATGATCTGGTACTCGTCGTCGCCGGGGGGCGGGGCCAGCACGCCGGAGCCCAGGTAGCCGGTGAAGTCGCTGGCCAGGGCGCGGCCTTCTTCCAGCCAGGTGGTGAAGTCGCGGTAGCGGCCATGGGCCACGCGGCGGGCCACCATCAGCGTCACGGGGTCAGGGGACATCGTGTATCTCCTTTCTTGGGGCGCCGGGGTAGGGCGCCGGATTCATGCGGGCCGGGTAGGCCCTCGCCATGAACTAAGCAATAAGTATACCATCCAAGCCGTGTGGCGCAGAATGCTGGCCGAGAAACGCAGCAATGTCTGGTGATTTTTGCTGTTGAAGCGGTGATCGAGAGTGGCGTGGGCGGGACGGCACGCCATGCAGGGGCCGATGTTGTGTGCGGGATGCTGAAAGGAGTCATCAATGCTGGTCTGGATGGTGGGAATCGCGGCGTGCCTGACGCAGGTGACGGCGCTGCAGTCACGCACGCGCGCCACCCTGCTGCGTGCGCTGTCACTGGCCCTGGCCCTATGGTCGATCCACTTCGCCATGCTCGAGGCCTACGAGACCAGCGCTATCCTGCTGGTCGGCGTGGGCTACAACCTCGGCGTTGCCGCGCGGCCGCGTCTATGGGTCGCGGCGCTGGCCATGTGCCTCTATCTCACCGGCGCCCTGGTGGCGATGTCGCTCTCCGGCTGGGTCGTGGCCATCGGCTCGACCTTCTTCGTGGTCGGCGGGATGATGCGCGACGTGATGTGGGTACGCAGCTTCTTCCTGGCCGGCCATGCCAGCTTCGGCTTCAACGGCGTGATCGTCGGCTCCTGGGTGGCCATCGCCAATGAGACGCTGATGAGTGCGGCCAATCTGCGCGCCATGTACCGTGACCGCAGGGCGAGACGCCTGAAGGCGGCAGCCGCCAGTCGATAGCGCCGGTCTCTGGGGTGAGCATCGGAACAGCGCATTGTCACACAACCCCATACTCCGCAATGAGGAACGCGACTCATGTCCCACTCGCAATGGATCGCCCGGTGCATCGAGCTTGCCATCGATAACGCCTCGCAGGGCCAGGCGCCCTTTGCCGCGCTGGTCGTGAAGGACGGCCGGGTCGTGGGGCAGGGCGTGAACGACGTGAGGGCCACCGAGGATCTCACCGGCCACGCCGAGATTCGCGCCCTGCAGGCCGCGACGCGTGAGCTGGGCAACCGGCGTCTGTCGGAATGCGTGCTCTATACCAGCTGCGAGCCCTGCCCCATGTGCCTGGGCGCCATCTACTGGAGCGGGATTACCGAGGTCTATTACGGGCTATCCATCGCAGGCCAGGCCGAGTTCAGCGACCTGCCCCGGCACCAGTATGCGGAGTTTCGACGCGCCGCCGGAGAGCGCCGCGTTCAGGCGCGGCAGGTGACCCCCGACGGCGTGGACCCT
The DNA here is from genome assembly GCA_003552795.1 of Halomonas sp. Lineage (GTDB taxonomy): Bacteria > Pseudomonadota > Gammaproteobacteria > Pseudomonadales > Halomonadaceae > Halomonas. The sequence continues at coordinate 1,617 of PUOM01000122.1, forward strand.
CGGCGCCCTTTCCTCGCCGAGTGATCCGGAAGCGCTCAGTAGGCGACCAGCCGGTACCCCTCGGCGCTCAGGCGCTCGGCCAGGGTGGCGATATGCTCGGGCCCCACCTCGCAGCAGCCGCCGACGAGGGTCGCCCCCTGTGCGACCCACCGCAGGGCGTGCGCGGCGTAGGCGTCGGGGCCGAGGTCCGTGCGCGCCGACAGTGAATCCACCGTGCCGCCGGGCTGCAGCGGGGCCACCGAGGTAAAGGCGTTGGCATACCCGCCGAAGGGCACGCCGAGGCCGGCAAGCTCCCCCATGCCCTGGGTGACTCTCTCGGGGACCGAGCAGTTGACCAGTACCCGCTCGGCGCCGGCGGCCACCGCCTCCCGTGCCGCCTCGGCCAGCGGTTCGCCGGAGCGCAGGCGGGTGCCATCCCCGTCGTCCACCGTGAACGCCACCCACACCGGGAGCCCGCTCTCCGCGGCGGCGACGGCCGCCGCGCAGGCCTCCCGGGCCAGCGACATGGTTTCGCACAGGAAGAGATCGACCCCCGGGGCCTGGAGCGCGACGATGCGACGGTAGTCGCGCAGGCAGGTGGCATCGTCCGGCACGCTGTCGGGGTGAAAACTCGCCACCAGCGGGGGGAGGCAGCCGGCAATGCGCACGTCTCGGCCGCTCTCTTCGCGGGCCTGGCGGGCGGCACTCAGCGCCGCCGCATGCAGCGGTTCGAACAGGTCGGGGTCGCCGTCGCGGGCCAGGCGCTGAGGCGTCGCGCTGTAGCCGTTGACGGTGATGACCCGGGCGCCGGACGCGATGAAGTCGCGATGCACGGCGGTGACCAGCTGGGGTTCGTCGAGCATCACCTGGGCGGACCACAGCGGCGACACGGGGCGGCGGCTGCGCTGCGCCAGCGCCTGGCCCATGCCGCCGTCGAGCAGCACGATGCGGGGCTTATCTGTGGGCATCAATCGTTCTCCTTGATCCTTTACTGCTTGGCGCTTGCACTGCCTGGCGTTGCCGCGAGGTGTGACAAGATCGGATTGCGGTGCTGCTGGCTACTCCCGCTCGTCCCGGGTTGCGCGCAGCAGCACCCGGTCCATGCCCTGGGTGCTCAGCACCCGCTTGAGGGCGGCAAAGAGGTGGGTGGGCAGGGTGACCGCGTAGCGGGGCCTGGGTCGCGGGTGCTCCAGGGCGTGGATCAGCTTGGCCACCACCGCCTCGGGGCCCAGGGTGAAGGGGGCCTTGCCCTCGGTGCTGGCCAGCCGCGCCTCCACCTGGCGGTAGGTCTCGGCGTGGGCGCTGCGCTGGGTATCGATATGGGCCTGGAAGGCGCGGTGGGCGTTCTCGCGAAAGCGGCTGGTGATGGGGCCTGGCTGGATCAGGCTGACGTGGATGCCGCTGCCCGCAAGCTCCTGGCGCAGGGTATCGGTGAGCCCCTCCAGGGCGAACTTGGAGCAGATGTAGGCGCCGCGGTAGGGCAGGGCGGCGAACCCCAGCACCGAGCTGTTCTGCACGATGCGCCCGTGGCCCTGGGCGCGCATCATCGGCAGCACCCGGGTGGTGAGCTCGTGGGTGCCGAGCAGGTTGGTCTCGAGCTGCTGCCTCAGCGTCTCCCGGGAGAGATCCTCCACCGCCCCGGGCTGGCCGTAGGCGCCGTTGTTGAAGAGCGCGGTCAGCCGGCCGCCGGTGCGCTCCGCGACCTCCGCCACCGCCGCCTCGATGGAGGCGCTGCTGTCCAGGTCCAGCGCCAGCGCCTCCAGGCCCTCCTCCTTCAGCCGGGCCACGTCCGCCTCCTTTCTGGCGGTGGCAAACACCCGCCAGCCCCGCGCCGCCATGGCGTGGGCCGCGGCGTGGCCGATCCCGCTGGAGCAGCCGGTGATCAGCAGGCTGCGCGCCTCACCCGGGCGTTCGTTCTTCATTCATCTCTCCTGGTGATCTTGGCAACTGCGTGTCTTGGCGTTGGAGGGCGGGCATCACGGGCCGCCCTGCAGCATCTCCC
>PUOM01000100.1 GCA_003552795.1 Halomonas sp.
ACCACCTGCGCCAGCTGGGCGCCGACGTGCTGCCCAGCGCCACCAACTTCGTAGGCCTGCGCCTGGCCAGCGCCGAGCTGGCCGGGCGGGTGCACCAGGCGCTGCTCGATGAGGGCAAGCTGATCGCCCGCCCGGCCGACCCGGCCCTGGGCCATGTGCTGCGCATCACCGCGGTGGAGGACGCCCTGGTGCCGGGCCGGCTCGCGACCCTGGAGCAGGCCCTCAAGGCAACCTGACGGCACGGCCGGGAGACTCCGCCCCCCCCCCTGAACGCCCGCGGCTCAAGACCGGCAAACGCGAGCAGTACCTCGGCGCGGAGGTGAAAGGCAACACCGCCGGCTCAGGGGGGATTCACGGGTCATGGGCCTCGGTATCCGGCATCTGCTAAAGTGGCGCCTCGCCGAGAGTGTTGAGTGATTTCTGATGCGCCACAAGGACAAGAGCCAGCTGGCTCGCGACTGGCAAGCCCAGCTGCAGCGAACCCCGGTCGACGTGCGCCAGGCCGTCGCCGCCCTGGTCGCCGAGCACCGTGCCGCTCTGGCCGACCACTTCTACACCACCATGCTGGATGATCCCCATGCCAACCTGTTCCTCTCCAACGAGCAGGTAAAGCAGCGCCTTCATCCCTCCATGCAGCGCTGGCTCACCAGCCTGTTCGACGTCGAGCTCGATGCCCTGGACGGCCTGGTCGATCACCAGGAGCGCGTTGGCGAGATCCATGCCCGGGTCGACATCCCGGTCAACCTGGTACTCGGCGGGGCTCGCCATCTCAAACAGGCGCTCTACCGGGAGATCGCTCGGGGCCTGGAGGACGAGGTCACCCGCGGACATGCCACCATTCATGTCTCCGACCACATCGACATGGCCATGGAAGTCATGAGCCATGCTTATTCAGTAGCCAGCGATCGCAATGCCCGCACCGAGGAGGCCTATCGGCTCTTCTCCCTGACCCAGAGCCTCGGCAGCGAACGCGAGCGACAGCGTTCGGCCCTGCTCGACTGGGAGAACAACCTGATGTATGCGGTCGCCAGCCGCCACCTGGACGAGGGCCTGCCGCGTCTCGCCAGCTCGGAGTTCGGCCTCTGGTACCATCACAAGGCCGCCCACGCCTTCGAGGGTGCCCCGGAGATCCAGCGTATCTCGGCCGCCATGGCCCGCATCGACGAGCAGCTCCTGCTAGAACTGTCGAGTGGCGACAACGATCGCCAGCTGACCGGCCTCGGCGACATTCGCGACGCCTCCCGCAGCATCCAGCTGCTGCTCAATGACCTGCTGGAACGCGCCTCCGGCCTCGAGGCCGGCCGCGACAGCCTGACGCGGCTGCTCAACCGCAAGTTCCTGCCGGTGGTGCTCAACCGCGAGATCGAGCTGGCACGGCGCTCCAACAAGCGCTTCGCTGTGCTGATGGTCGACATCGACTACTTCAAGACGATCAACGACAGCCACGGCCACGAGGCGGGCGACCAGGTGCTGCAGCAGATGGCCGGCCTGCTCGACCGCAGCACCCGCGGCGGCGACTACGTCTTCCGCCTGGGGGGGGAAGAGTTCCTGATCGTGCTGGTGGATACCGACCAGGAGGGCAGCCGGCTCTTCGCCGAACGGCTGCTCCAGCGGGTCCGCCAGGAGAACTTCCTGCTTTCGGGCGACACCCTGATCAACCTCACGGTCAGCATCGGGCTCACCCTGCACGATGGTCACCCCGACCAGCAGCGCACCCTGCGCCGCGCCGACGAGGCCCTGTACCGCGCCAAGCATGCCGGGCGCGACCGGGTCGAGATCGGCTAGCCGCCGCAGCAGCCACCGAGGTCATCGATGCAGCGGGGTTCAGCAGCGGCCCTGCATCCTCAGCCCGGGCGGGCAGAAGTCTCCACCGCGGCGATCCCTGGGGCCGCGGTAGTGACGCTCCTGGTAGCGACGGTCATCGCCGCGATGATGGCGGTGGCCACGGTCGTTCTCGACCTCGATCAGCGGGCGCGTTTCCACCCGGGCCGGAGTATAGCTGCAGCCCGCCATGATCAGGCTGGCTACCACCAGGGCAAGAAGAAAGAGCAGGCGTCGTGACATGGAAACCTCCAGGGTGTTGGGGAGGGCGCCATTCTAGCCAAGCGGCCGGCCCGCTCCCATGTGGCGCGTCGGCGACATGCCTGTCTCCACCTGGAGACAGTAGCCAGTCCGGTGACAACCGGCGATAGTGGTGAGCAACACCATTAGTCTGCAAACGGGATACCCATGGACAGCGTTCGGCGCCGCGCCATCATCATCATTGTCATCGGCGGCCTGGTCGTCACCCTGGCCATGGGCCTGCGCCACGGCTTCGGGCTCTTTCTCGAGCCCATGAGCACCGAGCTGGGCTGGGGCCGCGGCGTCTTCGCCTTCGCCCTGGCCATTCAGAACCTGCTCTGGGGGCTCTCCCAGCCCTTTGCCGGGGCCCTGGCCGACCGCTTCGGCGCCGCTCGAGTGGTGGTGGTGGGCGGCGCCCTCTATACCCTGGGCCTGCTCTTCATGGGCGTCTCGGAATCGGCGCTGGGCATGACCCTCTCCGCCGGCGTGCTGATCGGGCTCGGCCTCTCGGGCACCACCTTCTCGGTGATCCTGGGAGCCGTGGGACGTGCCGTGGCCCCCGAGAAGCGCAGCATGGCCATGGGCATCGTCAGCGCCGCCGGCTCCTTCGGCCAGTTTGCCATGCTGCCCGGCACTCTGGGCCTGATGGGCTGGCTGGGCTGGTCGGCGGCCCTGCTGGCCATGGGCGCCATCGCCGCGCTGATGCTGCCCCTGGGCGCCATGCTGCGCGACCGCCCCTCGGCCAAGGCCGCCAGCGATATCAGTCTGGGCGCCGCCCTCGACGAGGCCGCCAGCCATCGCGGCTTCTGGCTGCTCTGCCTGGGCTTCTTCGTATGCGGCTTCCAGGTGGTGTTCATCGGCGTCCATCTGCCCGGCTATCTGTTCGACAGCGGCATCGCCGTGCAGGTGGGCAGCACCGTGCTGGCCCTGGTCGGCCTGTTCAACATCTTCGGCACCTACGCCGCCGGCTGGCTGGGGGGCCGCTTCTCCAAGCCACGCCTGCTCACCTGGCTCTACCTGATCCGCGGCGTGGTGATTACCCTCTTCCTGGTGGCTCCGCTGAGTCCGGCCAGCGCCTACCTATTTGGCATCGCCATGGGCCTGCTGTGGCTCTCCACGGTGCCGCTGACCAACGGTATCGTCGCCTCGGTGTTCGGCGTGCAGCACCTCTCCATGCTCGGCGGCATCGTCTTTCTCTTCCACCAGCTCGGCTCCTTCATGGGGGTCTGGCTGGGGGGTTACCTCTACGACCTGCAGGGTGACTACGGGGTAGTATGGAACCTCGCCATCCTGCTCTCGGCGGTGGCCGCCGCCCTGCACTGGTTCATCAGCGAACGGCCGGTCCACCGACCCGCTCCCTCGGAGGCACGAGCATGAGCCATAGACGCCTGTTACCTTTCGCCGCTGCTACCCTCACCGTCATGGCCCTGACGCTGGTGTGGTGGGGCTGGCAGAACCTGGACGCCGCCCAGCTGCTGCTCGGTAGCCGGCTCTGCTGAGCCCCCACTCCCGCTCGCTGGCCAGGCTCGG
>PUOM01000087.1 GCA_003552795.1 Halomonas sp.
CATCGCCGTGCTCGAGACCCAGATCGATGCGCGACTGTTCGACCGCATCGGTCGCAGCATACGCCTGACCGAGGCGGGGCACCTGCTGCTGCCCCGCGCCCGACAGATCCTGGTGATGGTCGACGACAGCCGCCGCGCCCTGAGCAACCTTTCGAGCGATGTGGCCGGCAGCCTGACCCTGGCCACCAGCCACCATATCGGCCTGCACCGCCTGCCGCCGCTGCTCAAGGCCTATACCGCCGCCCACCCCGAGGTGCGCCTGGACCTGCACTTCCTGGACTCCGAAGAGGCCTACCAGGGCGTGCTGGACGGCAGCCTCGAGATCGCCGTGGTGACGCTCGCCCCCCAACCGGATGCGCAGCTCGACGTGGTCCCGGTGTGGATCGACCGCCTCTGCTTCGTGTGCGCCCATGACCACCCCCTGGCGGAGGTGACAGAGCCGACGCTGCAGAGGCTCTGCGAGCATGATGCCGTGCTGCCCGGACCGCTGACCTTCACCCGCGGCCTGATCGAGTCACGCTTCGCCGCGGCCGGCCTGCGCCTGCCGGTGGCGCTCTCAACCAACTATCTGGAAACCCTCAAGATGATGGCGGCCATCGGCCTGGGCTGGAGCCTGCTGCCGGAACGCCTGGTGGCAGGCGAGCTCCATGAGCTGGCCATCGATCACCAGCCGATCCACCGCCCGCTGGGGTTCATCGTGCACCGCAGCCGCACCCTCTCCAACGCCGCCCGCGCCATGCTGACGCTGCTCGAGGAGGCGCGGGAGACCGCGGCGATGGGGTCCGGGGCGGTGGCGGCCTCCTCGGAGCCGGCCCCCAAAGGCGCGGGAATTCGTTAGAATGCTTGGGTTTTTCGCCAGGATCTACATCCCAGGAACCCTGCCACGTGCCAGCCTCCATTCCCTCGACGCCATCGCTTCGCCATGCCTGTGCCGGCGGCCTGATCCTCACCGGGCTCGGCCTGCAGGTGCTGCGACTGGCCGGCCTGCCGATCGCTCTGCCGGCGGTCAGCTATGCCTTCTGGCTGGCCGTGCTGCTGCTCTGGCCGGACCTCAAGCGGGGCAATCGCCTGCAGGCCGGCATCCTGGCGGGGCTGGGCCTGGCACTGGCGCTGGTCGCCGCCTGGGGCTTTGATGCCGAGATCGCCTGGCACCGGCTGCTGGACGGCAACAGCTATGTGGTGGCGATGCTGGTGGGGGTGAGTTTCATCACGCTGATCGGCACCCGTCAGGGGCACGCGGCCCCGCCCGGCAGCGCCGTCACCGGGCGGCGCGGCACCGCCGGCACCTGGCTCGGCGTGCATCTGCTGGGGGCCGTGCTTAACCTCTCGACGGTCTTCATGGTAGGGGATCGCCTGCGTCGCCACGGTGAGCTCTCCCTGCCGCAGCTGCTGGCGCTGAACCGCGGACTCTCCAGCGCCGCGCTCTGGTCTCCCTTCTTCGCCTCCATGGGCGTGGTGATGACCCTGGCGCCGGAGATGAACTTCACGACCGTCCTCTCCCTGGGCCTGCCGCTGGGGTTACTGGCCGGCACCCTGTCGCTGCTGGACCTGTCGCGACGCTTCGACCTCACCCGGGTGGCCGGCTATTCGCTCTCGCCCGGGAGTCTGCTGATGCCGGTGGGCATGGCCTCTCTGGTGCTGCTCTTCCACTACGGCCTGACCCCCGGACTCTCCATCGTCAGCATCATCACCTTCCTGCTGCCAGGGGTCGCGGTGGCCAGCAACCTGCCCCGCGGGGCGGGCTGGACCCTGCGGCGAGTGCGCAGCCACGCCCTGGAGCGATTGCCGGCCATGCGCGGCGAGATCGCGCTGTTCCTGTGTGCGGGCCTGCTCACCCAGGGGCTCTCGGCTCTGATCGCCGCCGCCACCGGCAGCGAGTGGCAGCTGTTCGCCCACTTCGGGGCGCCCCAGGCGGTGGCGAGCTTCCTGGCGATCGTGGTCAGCGCCGTGGCCGGGCTGCATCCGATCATCGGCGTCTCGATGCTGGCCTCGATGCTGGAGCTGTCGGGCAGCCGCCAGACGCTGTTCGCCTTCGTGGCGCTGGCCTCCTGGGCGGTGGGCACCAGCGTCGGCCCGCTCTCCGGCATCAACCTTTCGCTGCAGGGCCGCTACGGCGTCAGCGGCGGCACGATGATGCGCCACAACCTCGGCTATGCCGCGGCCCTCTCCGCGCTGGTGGTGGCGGGCATCGTGGCGCTCGACGCCTGGCTTTGACCCCCTACTGCGAGACCCGCTTGAAGTAGCGATGGCCGCACTGGTGGCAGGGCTCGAGACGCGCCACGCCTTCGAGCTCCACCTCGCTGCCGCAGTGCACGCAGGCCATGCGCCCGGGCACCGCCATCTCGCCCTCGCAGTAGTCGGCCTGGGCGGCCTCCAGATCCTCCTCGAAGCGTTCGCGCTCCACCACGCTGCGATCGGCGATGGAGAGCAGCGACTCGCTGACCTTGCGCGACAGCGCCGAGAGATCGATGCCGAGCCAGGTGGCCACGCTCTCGCCGCCGGCGCTCAGGTAGCGGCGCATGTCCTTGAGGTCGCGCTCCACCCAGGCGCGCAGCAGCGAGAGCTCGTCCTTAGTGAACTCCTCGAGCTCCGCCTCGAACTCCACGGCGTCGTCGAGCTCCTGCTGCAGGTTCTCCCAGGTCAGCTCATGAGCCCCCTCCTGCAGACGCTCGAGCATCCGCTCGTAGCCTTCGCGCAGGCGGTGCTCCTGACGGGGTTGCTTGGAATCGCTCATGCTCTGCTCCTCATCTCCTTGGCCGGCGGCACCGGGCATAGCCGGGCCGGGCCGTGCTGGGGTATCCTTAACCCATCATTTAGACGACTTCCTGCCGGCAGTTCAACGTCTTGACGCATAAAGCGCTTCAGATGCCAACGCCGGACACGCCCCGTTGACCCCAAGGTACCCGTAGACAGCGATGGACGCACAGTACAAGCCCCAAGAGATCGAACGCGACGCCCAGCAGTTCTGGGAGAAGAATCAGTGCTTCAAGGCGGTGGAGGACACCAACCGCGAGAAGTTCTACTGCCTGTCGATGTTCCCCTACCCCAGCGGCAAGCTGCATATGGGGCATGTGCGCAACTACACCATCGGCGACGTGGTCTCGCGCTACCAGCGCATGCAGGGCCGGAACGTGCTGCAGCCCATGGGCTGGGACGCCTTCGGCATGCCGGCCGAGAATGCGGCCATCCAGAACCAGGTGCCGCCGGCCAAGTGGACCTACGAGAACATCGACTACATGCGCGCACAGCTCAAGGCGCTGGGCTTCGCCTACGACTGGGACCGCGAGTTCGCCACCTGCGATGTCAGCTACTACCGCTGGGAGCAGTGGTTCTTCGCCAAGCTGGTGGAGAAGGGGCTGGTCTACAAGAAGATGTCCACGGTGAACTGGGACCCGGTCGACCAGACCGTGCTGGCCAACGAGCAGGTGATCGAGGGGCGCGGCTGGCGCTCAGGCGCCCTGGTGGAACGCAAGGAGATCCCGCTGTGGTTCCTGCGCATCACCGACTATGCCGAGGAGCTGCTGGCCGACCTGGACACCATCGAGTGGCCGGAGCAGGTCAAGACCATGCAGCGCAACTGGATCGGCA
>PUOM01000146.1 GCA_003552795.1 Halomonas sp.
CCTGCCACTCGCTCTCGTTGGAGTGGGCCAGCACGATGCCCTCGAAGGGGATGGCGCCCATGCCCTCGGTGGGGTTGTAGTTGCCCTCCTGGGTGGCCGTCAGCAGCGGATGCAGCACCTTGATCGGCGCCTTGAACATCTCCACGAACTCCATCAGCCCCTGGTTGGAGCGACACAGCCCGCCGGAGAAGCTGTAGGCATCGGGATCATCCTGGGAGTACAGCTCGAGCTGGCGGATATCCACCTTGCCCACCAGCGACGAGATGTCCTGGTTGTTCTCGTCGCCGGGTTCGGTCTTGGAGATGGCGATCTGGTTGAGACGAGAGGGGTGCAGCCGCACTACCCGGAACTGGGAAATGTCGCCGCCATACTCCTTGAGACGCTTGGCGGCCCAGGGCGACATCACGCTCTTCAGGTAGCGACGGGGGATGCCGTACTCCTTCTCGAGCAGCTCGCCGTCCTCCTCGGGGGAGAAGAGCCCCAGCGGCGACTCGTAGACCGGCGAGCCCTTGATGGCATAAAAGGGAATTTTTTCCATCAGCAGCTTGAGCCGCTCGGCCAGGGACGACTTGCCGCCCCCCACGGGCCCCAACAGGTAGAGGATCTGCTTGCGCTCCTCGAGGCCCTGGGCGGCATGGCGAAAGTAGGACACGATCTGCTCGATCGCCTCCTCCATGCCGTAGAACTCCGCGAACGACGGATAGCGCCGAATGACCTTGTTGGAGAAGATCCGCGACAGCCGTGAATCCTTGGCGGTATCGATCACCTCGGGCTCGCCGATGGCCTCGAGCATACGCTCGGCGGCCGATGCAAACGTCGACGGCTCCCGGCGACAGAGCTCCAGATACTCCTGCAGGGTCAGCTCTTCCTGCTGGACGCGCTCATAACGGTTCTGCACATGGTCAAAGATGCTCATCGCTGCCTCCTTAAAGCCCGATGGTCCGGCGCCTGTTTCGTCAGCGACGCCCGCGGGTCATGGCAACCTCAGCGTAGGACACTCCGGCACCGCATTAGCGGACATCGAATCAACGCTGGGTCTCATGTCAATGAGAGCCTGATGGCGATCAAGGGTTCGTTGGCAAGGAGGGCGCTTTACCAACGCAAGGCGACGGGAGCCAGCCGAATCGGCTCGGCGGGCCCCGTCAGGTGGCGCCCGGGCGAGCGCCGCGAGGGGGGGGGAGGGCTACAGCGCCGCTGCCGCGCGGGTACCCTGCTCGATGGCGCGCTTGGCATCCAGCTCCGCGGCCTCCTCGGCGCCGCCGATCAGATGCACCTCCAGGCCCAGGGCGCGCAGCGGTTCGAGCAGCTCGCGAACCGGTTCCTGGCCGGCGCAGACCACCACGCTATCCACCTCGAGCAGGCGATCCTCTCCCCCTACCCGCAGATGCAGCCCGGCATCGTCGACGCCCCGGTAGTCGCAGCCGGCCAGGGTCTCGACGCCGCGCTGCCTGAGCGAGGCGCGATGCACCCAGCCGGTGGTCTTGCCGAGGCTCTTGCCCGGCTTGGAGGCCTTGCGCTGCAGCAGGAAAACCCGACGCGGCACCTCGGGACGGCGCGGCGCCTTGAGACCGCCCGGCGTCGCGACCGACAGATCCACGCCCCACTCGTCGCACCAGGCATCGGGGGCCAGCGAGGGGTGCCCAACGTGAGTGAGCAGCTCCGCCACATCGAAGCCGATGCCGCCGGCGCCGATGATCGCGACCCGTCGCCCGACCCGCTCCGGATGCAGGATCGCAGCGGGGTAACTCATCACCTTCGGGTGGTCGCTGCCGGGCAGCTCGAGCCGGCGCGGGCGCACGCCGCTGGCCAGCACCACCGCATCGAAGTCGCGCAGCGCCTGGAGGTCCGCCGCGCAGTCGAGGCGCACGCGCACGCCGTGCTTGTCGAGCATCACCCGGAAATAGCGCAGGGTCTCCTCGAACTCCTCCTTCCCGGGAATCCGCCGCGCATAGTTGAACTGACCGCCCAGCTCGCCGCTGCGCTCGAACAGGGTCACCGCATGCCCCCGCTGAGCCGCGGTGAGGGCCGCCGACAGGCCTGCCGGGCCGCCGCCCACCACGGCGACCCGACGGGGCCGGTCGGCGGGCGCGATCACGAGCTGGGTCTCGTGACCGGCGCGGGGATTGACCAGGCAGGAGGTCGCCTTGCCCGCGAAGGTGTGATCCAGGCAGGCCTGGTTGCAGGCGATGCAGGTATTGATCTCCTCGCTCCGACCCTCGGCGGCCTTGCTCACCCAGGCCGGATCCGCCAGGAAGGGGCGCGCCATGGAGACCATGTCCGCATGCTCCTCGGCGAGCACCCGCTCCGCCACCTCCGGCATGTTGATGCGGTTGGTGGTGATCAGCGGCACCGACAGCTCGGCCTTCATGCGCCGGGTCACTTCGGTGAAGGCCGCCCGGGGCACGCTGGTGACGATGGTCGGCACGCGGGCCTCGTGCCAGCCGATGCCGGTATTGATCAGGCTGGCACCGGCCGCCTCGACGGCACGCCCCAGGGCCACCACCTCCTCATGGGTGCTGCCCTCCTCCACCAGGTCGATCATGGAGAGCCGGAAGATGATCAGGAAGTCGTCGCCCACCGCCTCGCGGATGCGCCGCACGACCTCCACCGGAAAACGGATGCGGTTCTCGAAGGCCCCACCCCACTCATCGTCGCGGTGATTGGTGCGCCGGCAGACGAACTGGTTGATCAGGTAGCCCTCCGAACCCATCACCTCCACGCCGTCATAGCCGGCCTCCCTGGCCAGGGTGGCACAGCGCACATAGTCGGCGATCTGCTGCTCCACCTCGTCGCCGGTCAGCGCCCGCGGCATGAAGGCGTTGATGGGCGCCTGGATGGCCGAGGGAGCGACCAGCTCGGGAGAGTAGGCGTAGCGGCCGGCGTGCAGGATCTGCAGGCAGATGCGCCCGCCTTCGGCATGCACCGCCCGGGCCACTCGCCGATGCTCGGGCAGCTGCTCCTCACGCTCCAGGGTCGCGGCGCCCTGGAAGACGGCGCCTTCGGGGTTGGGGGCAATGCCGCCGGTCACGATCAGCGCCACGCCCTCCCGGACCCGCTCGGCGTAGAAGACGGCCAGGCGTTCGAAGCCGCCGGGGGTCTCCTCCAGATTGGTGTGCATGGAGCCCATCAGCACCCGGTTGGGGAGCGTCAGGTGGCCCACCGACAGGGGGCGAAACAGATGAGGGTAGGCAGTCACGGCGCACTCCTGATGGTTGTTGGGGGCAAGGGGTGGCAAGGCCAGAAATTCAAACAACTGTATGATAGTTCTTCCGGGGGTGCAAAGCCGATGATGCAGCGGGGCGCGACGCCATGCCCCGTGAGAGAGGGAGCGGGGGAGAAGGCGCGGGAGGGAAAGGGAGCGGAGGCGAAAGGCGGAAATCCCGTCGCCGGAAACGACAAAGCCCCGAGCCGTGAGGCTCGAGGCTTGCGGTATTCGTGCACAGCGCTCTGGATGCAGAATGGCGGACCGGACGGGACTCGAACCCGCGACCTCCGGCGTGACAGGCCGGCATTCTAACCAACTGAACTACCGGTCCGCGTGGTGGGTGATACCGGATTC
>PUOM01000024.1 GCA_003552795.1 Halomonas sp.
AATCACGGCACCATCTTCTGTCCAGTTTACAAAGTGATGACCTTCTGCAGGAAGTGCGACAAGCGTGACAAGATCTCCATAGGCGAACACTCCACCGCCAATTATCGTTCCACCCTCCACCGGGTCTGGCTCTGCATTGATCAGTATAGCTTCCGTTTCAAATGAGGCGACCAGTGTACGGTCAGCTGTCACGGTAAAGGTGTAATCCTGGTCTGCATCTTCTATGGGTGATGCGCCTTCAGACCATCCCGTAAATGAGAAGCCACCGTTTGGTGAGGCAGAAAGGGTGATTTCTTCTCCGTGATCATATATGCCCGTATGCTGGGCCTGTCCATTAATGGTACCACCTACCCACGGACTGGCGGTGGCTGTAATGCTATACGACTTGAGTTCAAAGTGAGCGATCAGGCTGCGGTCTTGTTCTGCCGCAAAAGCATATATGTTGCCCACAGGCTCACCTCCGTCCATCAAAACCTGCCCGTCTTCAGTCCAGTTAACGAAGGAATAACCGGCATCTGGTTCCGCCTCAAGTGTGACCCATTCACCGTGCTCGTAGGTGCCGCTGCCGGATACCGTGCCGAAGTCATCGTTGTTGGATTGGGCGGTGATTTCGTAGGTGTTGATGGCAAAATGGGCCACCAGGTTGCGGTCTTCTTCGGCCGTGAATATGTATGTTTTACCTGCGGGCTGATCCCCGTCCAGGACGACTTCCCCATCTTCAGTCCACTCCACAAAGTGATATCCTGTTTCCGGAATGGCGGTCAGGGTCACTTGCTCGAAGTGTTCGTAAGTTCCGGCTCCTGTTACGGAGCCAAAATCTTCGTTACTAGTCTGGACTGAGATTTGGTATTGTTCGAGGGCAAAACTGGCTATGAGTTCCCTGTTGGAGTTCATGGTGATCATGGTGTCTGGTGAAAAAGAGAATGTTTCTGTGCCCTCTTCCCATGACAAAAAGCGATAACCGGTATTTGCCTCAGCACTGATGCTTACCTGCTGGCCTTCCGGGTACTCTCCTGCGCCGCTTACTGTGCCGCCACCGACCGGTTCTGCCTCCAAAACGAGCTGATAGGTAATCAGACTGAAATTGGCGGTGAGGTCAACATCCTCCGCGGGCATGGTGACAGTAGTGTTGGCTGAAGCCGAATCACCAACATGATCCGTGTCTCCGGTCCAACCCTCAAATGCCCAGCCCGCCGATGCTGTTGCAGCAATGTTTACCTGTTCGCCTTCTACGTATTGACCTCCACCGCTTACGTTGCCACCTTCCTCTGGATTGGCAATGAGGGTCAGCGAGTAGTCAATCAACTCAAAGTTTGCTGTGAGCTGTACATCCTCTGCAGGCATGGTGACGGTGGTGCTTGCTGAAACGGGGTCATCCAAGTGTTCGGTGTCGCCGGTCCAGTTGACAAACTCCCAGCCTTCATTGGCCGTGGCTTCAATGGCCACCCCTTCACCTTCCTGGTATTCGCCTGCGCCCGTGACGCTGCCAGCATTTTCAGGCTGTGCTTCAAGGTGAAGGTTGTAGGTGGTTGGATCTTCAGTTTCTTCCAGGACGCAACGAATGCTGCGGCCGCTGGCCTTTTCTAGGTAGGTGCGGAAGACATTGGCACTGCTTGTTTGGAGGACGCGACTCACGGCATTGGTACCACTTTCAGTAGACGACCACCAGTCGCTGCTGGCGCCCATATTGATGACCGGGCCATTGGTGCTCCGGCGGCCGCCCGGAAGGGCAGAAAATCCAAACCTATCGAAACCATAGTGGGTATTATTCGAGTTCCACCGGGGGTGATCCGAGGTATCACAATCAGCCCCCAGGGGAGAACCATCCTGGCGACAGGATTTCAAGGCATTGCCCACACCATCTAGATCATCACTCCAAGGTTCATTGTGATAATCATATTCATGCATTATATAATCAACCAACTGCGTCCAATCATCATCGCTGGGCACTGACCATCCTTCAGGGCATAAGCCCCTGGCATCATCCACTGCATACCAGTTATATAGTTTTCCATATGCTTCAACGATCTCTTCAGGAGAATCCATGCCTCCTGCGCCCCAATGGTTGTGGTCATAAATCGCATAAGCTCCTTCTGTAGTGTCTCCCCAGTCTTCATCATTTAACCCCGTGGGAATGACATCCTCATTGTTATACCTTGTTACTCGAAGGTTCTCTGCCATCCATTCCTGTTCGCCGATGATCACGGTGACGTATTCGTTGCCGTCAATATCCGTGACTCCATCACCATAAATGATATCCCAACCATCTTCCTGCTGGAAATTTGCAGTAATATTTACATCATCTGCCGGCATCGTAACCGTGGCAGCAGCTGAATGCGAATCGTCAATGTAATCGGTATCACCGGTCCATTCCACAAACTCCCAGCCTGCATTGGCCGTGGCAGTTATTCCAACTACGTCACCGGGTTCAAAATTCCCCTGGCCGTTTACCATCCCCGCATTTTCTGGCTCGACTTCAAGAGAGAGCAGGTAATAGCCCGGGCAGGTACCCCAGTCAGGCCTGGGTTTACTCCAGCCAGTTGCACCAGCATCAAAACTTTCAGGTTCTATTGGAATATTGTAAACACACCATTCAGACAGATCCTGATTAAATGAGGAAGCGTCTTCAAACATAGAATCCATGTCAGTTACCTGGCTTACATCCCAACCGCCGATATCTTGATTGAAGTCAAATGCATTCCTGAACATTCCAGACATATTGTTCACATAGCTTACGTCCCAGTCTCCGATATCTTGATTAAAATCTCTTGCCGATTGAAACATTACCCACATATCTGTCACCTGACTTACATCCCAACCGCTTATGTCCTGGTTAAATCTCCAGGAACCACTAAACATAAAGCTCATATCGTTCACATTGCTTACATCCCAACCGCTGATGTCCTGGTTAAATGATCTAGCACCCTGAAATATTGCTGTCATATCTGTCACCTGACTTACATCCCACCCTCCAATATCCTGGTTAAAAGAGGGTGCGAAGGAAAACATCCCATTCATATTGGTTACATTGCTTACATCCCAGCCTCCAATATCCTGGTTAAAAGAATCTGCACCCCAAAACATCCCAATCATGATTGTCACATTGCTTACATCCCAACTCCCGATATCATGGTCAAAAGAATCTGCACCCCGAAACATATAGGTTAAAATGGTCACTGTAGCCGGTAAATCATCGGGCACATTGTTTAGGTTTTCAGCACCCCAGAAAGCCCCTAAAAATTCGGACACCCCAAGATTACCAAAGCTGGTCACTTCTGTGAGTTTCTCAGCATTATCATATCCCCCAATTTGTCCAAAGCGTTGAAGTTGTCCACTGATGCGAACAGTGTATTCGGCTTCTTCGGCGTAGGTGTGTTCAACCATCTCTGCTGCAGTTATTTCAGATAAGTTATCATCGCCCCAGTCTATCGTTACATCCACGGTGCCGGACAGAGGTAGGGTAATGGTGGTTCCAGCACCCAATTCGGTATTAAATACAAGTATCATTGCGTCTTGCTCGTCCTCCTCAAAGATGGCGGTAAGCGTTATGTTTTCAT
>PUOM01000151.1 GCA_003552795.1 Halomonas sp.
CCTGATCGACGAGCTCCAGCTGATTCGCGGCATCCTCGAGAAGCGCGGGCCAGGCACCGATGCCGCCCCCCAGCCGACTGAGGAGGAGGCCACCCCATGAGCGAATTTCTCGAGCTGATGCGCCAGCTGATCACCGACCCCTTCGGACTGCTCGACGCCCTGCCGGTGCGCCAGTGGATCACCGACGCCGTGAACTGGGTCGTCAGCAACTTTCGCGCCACCTTCCGCGCCTATGTCAGCCCGCCGGTGCGTGGCGCCATGGAGCTGATCCAGGCCGGCCTGATGGCCATTCCGCCGGGGCTGTTCCTGGTCGGCGTCCTGCTGATCGGCTGGCGGGCGGCCTCCTGGCGGGTCGGGCTGTTCAGCTTCATCGCCCTGGCTCTGGTGGGCTTCATGGGCGTATGGAACGCCCTGGTGGTGACCCTCTCGCTGGTGATCACCGCGGTGCTGTTCTGCATGCTGATCGGCCTGCCGCTGGGCATTCTCTGTTCGCGCAGCGACCTCTTCGCCAAGGCCATGCGCCCCGTCCTCGACATCATGCAGACCACTCCGCCCTTCGTCTATCTGGTACCGGCGGTGATGCTGTTCAGCATCGGCAACGTGCCGGGGCTGATCGCCACCATCATCTTCGCCATGCCGCCGATGATCCGCCTGACCAACCTGGGCATTCGTCAGGTACCGACGGAGTACATCGAGGCCGCCGAGGCGTTCGGCTCCACCCCGCGCCAGACCCTCTGGAAGGTGCAGATTCCGCTGGCCCTGCCGACGGTAATGGCGGGGCTCAACCAGACCATCATGCTGGCGCTCTCGATGGTGGTGATCGCCGCCATCATCGGCGCCGGCGGGCTCGGCCTGGAGGTCTACGCGGGGCTCGAGCGGCTCAATATCGGCCAGGCCTTCGTCGGCGGCATCGGTATCGTGCTGCTGGCCATGGTGCTGGACCGGATCACCCAGGGACTGGGCGAGAAGGTGCCCGGCAAGGGCAAGTAGTCCCACCTGCACAATGCACACAGGAGGCATGTCATGCAGACCACAACAACACCTCGACATCCGCTGAAGCAGACTACCCTGGCCCTGTCGGCGGCCTGCCTGCTCGGCCTGGGCAGCCAGGCGGCGGCAGACGAGCAGCGACCCGGCGAGGGGGTGACGGTGCAGCCCGCCGTGGCCAGCTGGACCTCGGCGGTGCCGGTGAGCTGGACCTTTGTCGAGCTGCTCGAGGAGCTCGGCTACGACGTCCAGACGCCGATCTCGCTCTCCAACCCGGTGGCCTACCTGGCGATCTCGGAGGGAGACGCCGACTACTGGCCCAACGCCTGGTTTCCGCTGCACGAACCGCAGCTGCCCGACGGCTTCCATGACGTGGCAACCCTCTTCGACCCGCTCTGCACCGCCTGCGGCATTCAGGGCTACCTGGTCGACATCCCCTCCCTCGAGGAGTACGAGATCACCGGCATCGACGACTTCACCCGCGACGAGGTCAAGGCCGCCTTCGATGCCACCGGCGACGGCAAGGCCGATCTGTTCGGCTGCCCTCCCGGCTGGGGCTGTCACGAGGGCATCAACGCCATGCTCGACAAGTTCGAACTGCATGACCACATCAACCACGTGGACGCCGGCTATGCGGCCAACTTCGCCGAGGCGCTGTCGCGCATCCAGGCCGGCGAACCGGCGCTCTATTACACCTGGGGCCCCAGCGCCTGGCTGCTCTCCCTGGTCCCCGGCGAGGACGTGATGTGGATCAACGCTCCGGGCATCGTCGAGGACGAGGCCGAGCGCGCCGAGGGCGTCGAGGGCGCGGTCAGCGACCCCATCGAGATGGGCTTCGCCGCCGCCGATATCCAGGTCGCGGCCAACAACGACTTCCTCGAGGCCAATCCGGCCGCCGCCGAGCTGTTCCGCCAGGTGCGCCTGCCGCTGGACTGGATCAGCATGGTGGACGGCGAAATGGACGAGCAGGACCTCTCCGATGCCGAGGTACGACCGCTGGTCGCCGAGTGGATCGCCGACAACCGCGATACCGTCGACGAGTGGCTGGACGCCGCCCGCGCCGCAGCCGAATGATCACGCACTGACAGCGACCATCGCGCGCCCGCCGCACCGCGGCGGGCGCAGCCTGACTCCTCCAGGCGCCCACCGCGACGTGACGGCCCTGCCGCCGATCCCGCTTGAACCCCGCCGCTTCAGAGCCTGCTCGCCTCCTGACGGGCGATGCCGCGCAGCAGTCTCCCCAGCACGTCGGAGCCGGTGAGGATACGCGGCGTCTCGCTCCAGAGCAGAATCACATCCTCGTCGAGCACATCATCGTCGCGGTGCAACGGGCGCACCCGAAAGCGCCCGATCACCTCGCCGAGCGGGGTTCGCGGGTCGCGCACCAGGATCGGCCGATGGCAGTAGGTCAGCGGGAAGAATTCGCCACTGCCGAACAGCGCGGCACGCAGAAAGGCGTTGACGTCGACCACCAGCCGCGGGGTACCGGCCTCGTCGAGCAGGACGGCGCGGCTCTGTCCCGAGGCCTGCAGGGCGCGCAGGAAGGGGTCGCGGCGATGGCGCGCCAGCGCCGGGAAGCGTGGCCGCTCGCCGTCGAAGGGCAGCGTCAGCAGACTTCCCGGCGCCAGCGGCTCGCCCTCCTCGCCGAGGGGCACGTCGTCCAGGTTCAGGAAGTTCATGGCGCCACGCCCCTCGACCCGATCGATCTCGGTCTCGGTGGACTCCATATGCAGGCGGATCAGCTGGTGAAGGTCGCGTTCGCGCAGGAAGGGGATCGCTTCCGGCCCCAGCCAGCGATCCAGACACCAGGCCGTGGGCCGGGCCACCGGCCACAGCAGCAGCTGATAGCCGCGAATCACGGGTGCCAGCAGCGACGCCATGCGCAGCGCATGGCGCGAGAAGAAGGCCTGGGGCAGGATCTCCGCACAGAGAGTGATCACCAGAGTGGAGAACAGGAAGGCCGCGACGGCTCCCATCACCGACCCGGAGAGCAGCGCCAGCAGCACATTGACGGCCACATTGCCCCACAGGATGGTGACCAGCAGGAAGTTGGTGTCCTCGCGCAGGGCCCGAACGCGCCTTGCGCGCCGGTTGCCGCGACGGGCCTCGATCTCCAGTTCCAGCTTGTTGATCGAGAAGAAGGCCAGATTGAGACCCGAGAACATCGCCGACTGGCTGAGGCAGAGCAGGATGCCGATCCAGGTCAGCAGGGTCATCGGGGCCTCCTTGGCGGGTGGCGAGAAGGGCGGCGCCACGGCCGCCCCACGCAAGCAGGCGGCCCGAAGGCCGCCTGCGCAGGGTAGCATTGCCGCCGCCGGCGGTCAGTCCACGGCGTGGCCGTGCGCCTCGAGCCAGTCGCGCAGGAAGGCGATCTCCTCCTCCTGGGCGGCGATGATCTCCTGAGCCAGCTGGCGAATCTCTTCGTCCTCGCCATGCTCGAGCACGATATCGGCCATGTCGATGGCCCCCTGGTGGTGGGGAATCATGCCGCGGGCGAAGTCCACGTCGGCATCGCCGGTGAAGCCGATCATCATGCCCTCGTGCATGCGATCGTTGGCCTCGCG
>PUOM01000013.1 GCA_003552795.1 Halomonas sp.
CTGGCCCCTGAAGGCGCGGTGGCCAAGATCACCGGCAAGGAGGGCACGCGCTTCTCCGGCACCGCCCGGGTGTTCGGCTCCGAGGAGGAGGCCCAGGCGCGCATCAACGACGGCACCGTGGTCGCGGGCGACGTGGTGGTGATCCGCTACGAGGGGCCTCGGGGCGGCCCCGGCATGCGCGAGATGCTCACCCCCACCTCGGCGATCATGGGCCGCGGCCTGGGCAGCGAGGTGGCGCTGATCACCGACGGGCGCTTCTCCGGCGGCAGCCACGGCTTCGTGGTAGGCCACGTGACCCCCGAGGCCTTCGACGGTGGCCCCCTGGCCCTGGTGGAAGATGGCGACATGATCACCATCGATGCCGAGGCCGACACCATCGAGGTCGACCTCTCCGACGATGAGCTGATGCGCCGCCGCGCCGCCTGGCAGCAGCCGGCCCCGCGCTACACCCGGGGGGTGCTGGCCAAGTACGCTCGCACGGTAAGCTCCGCTTCCACCGGAGCGGTGACCGACCTGCCGGAGTAAGCCCGGCTTCATCATCGCCGACGAGCTGCCAGTCAGCTCCGGCACAAGGTCCCTTCGGTTACCCCGGAGGGACCTTTTTCATGGTTCGCAACTGGCGGTATGCCGCAGGCGCAGGCGGGCACGCAGGTGCCGGGCCAGGATATCCACGCCGATGTTGAGCAGCGCGGTGATCAGGATGAGCACCATGGCGCGGTCGAAGCGCAGCTCTTGGATGGCGCTGTCGACATAGAAGCCCAGGGTGGCGATGCCGAGAATGCCGAGGATGGCCGTCTCGCGCATGATGATCTCCCAGCGGTAGAAGAGCAGCGCCAGGAAGGGGCCATAGACCCTGGGTGCCACCTCGTAGGCGTAAAGGTTCACGCCGCGCGGCGCGTCCTGGCGCAGCGCGATCTCGTTGCTGCGGCGCCCGACCAGATGGCCGATGATGCCGCCGTTGTGCAGCGCCAGCGCCACTACCGCCGGCAGCATCGAGGGCCCCCACAGCTGCAGCAGGATGAAGGCCAGCAGGTACTCGGGGGTGGAACGCATCACCACCAGGGCCCCGTGCCCGAGGGCGCCGCGCACCCGGCCGGTGGCGTGGCGCCCCGTGAAGTGGTGGGAGATCAGCGGGAACAGCGTCATCGCCAGCACCCCGGTGAGCACCAGGGCGATCTGGGTCAGCAGCAGGGTGTTCCAGATGCCGGGCAGGGCCTGGCCCAGGAAGAGGTCGCTCAGCCAGGGCCAGAGGCCCTCCAGCCCTTCGCCGCGGCGCAGCGGGGCCGGCACGATGTCGTGGGTGAAGAAGCGCGAGACGTTGCTCCACATGATCGGCAGGCCGGTGCCCAGCAGGAAGGGGGAAGCCAGCAGATAGACCGGCAGCAGCCGCGGCCGCGCCCAGAGCCGCAGGCTGGCGATCAGCGCGTAGAAGAGCAGCAGCAGGGCACCCACCGTGCCGTAGTGGCCCTGGGCGAAGGCGCCCGCGAGATGAAAGCCGAGGGTCGGCATGCCGACGAAGCCGATCACCGCGCTGGAGCGCAGGCCGCACTCCAGCCGGTAGGCCGTGTAGCTGACCAGGTGCGGCCAGGCCTGGCTGATGCGGGTATAGATCAGCGCCGAGAGCCGCCCGGCGCGCTGCGGCAGGGTGCGCTCCGGCTGGGGGTCGCACTCGTCGAGGATTTCGGCGTAGACCTTGGCGAAGGTGCCGGCATAGGGGATGGCGATGGCCAGTACCCCGGTGATCGGGTGCAGGCCGAAGCTCTGCAGGAAGATCAGCGCCCAGAACAGTTCGTGGATGGCGCGGATAAAGGCGCAGAAGGTGCGCACCCAGAGATGCCGGAAGAGCAGGGCCAGCAGCATGCCGGCCGCGGCGCCGAGCCCCACCCCGACGAAGGCGAAGGCCACCGTGCGCAGCAGGGCCTCGCCGAGGAAGTCGACGCGCGACAGGTCGGGCTGGATCAAGCCCATGAAAAGGCGCCCCAGGGCGTGCCAGGGATCGTGGGTGCTGATCTCGAAGTCGCCCAGCAGCAGGCACACCGCGGCGAGCAGGACCAGGGCCAGGGAAACGCGACGCGTGGCGGTCAACGGCATCAGTAGAGCGGCAGCAGGTCGCTGGCGGAGAGGCGGTGGCTGGGCTGGTCGATGGCAATGGCGCCCTCCTGGATGCCGATCACCCGGCTGCAGTAGCGCAGCGCCAGATCCACATCGTGCATGGCCAGCACCGCGGTCGGGTAGGCGTCGGTCAGGGCGGTCAGGGTCACCTCGGAGAGGGGGCCATCGAGGGCCGAGACCGGCTCGTCGGCGAGCAGCATGCCGCCGCGCTGATGGAGCACCCGCGCCACGGCGACGCGCTGGCGCTGCCCGCCGGAGAGCTCGCCGCAGGGGGTCCAGAGCTTGTCCTCCAGGCCGAGCCGGGAGAGCAGGGCAGTCACCTGCGTCACGTCAGCGGGTCGCGGACGCACCAGGGTCAGCAGGTTGCGCCACCAGGGGTGGCGGTCGAGCCGGCCCATGTAGACGTTGTGGAACACCGACAGGGTCGCCACCAGGCCGAGTTCCTGGGGCATCAGGGCCGCCCCCTGGTCGCGCCAGCGGTCATACATCACCGACAGCAGGGTCGACTTGCCGGTCCCGCTGCGGCCCACCAGCGCCACCCGCTCGCCGGGGGCCAGGGTCAGGCTCAGCGGGCCGAGGACGTGCACCTCGCCATAGGAGGCGACGGCGTCATGCAGCGCCAGCGCGCTCATCAGTCGAGCAGATCCAGCGATCGGGCCACCTCGAGGATTTCCCGATAGTCGTCGTTGTCCGCGGGGATGAAGCCCTCGCGGGGGAAACTGGCCAGCAGATCGGGGTCGTCCATGTCGAGCAGCGCCTGCTGCAGGCGCTCGGTGAAGCCATCGCCGAAGCGCTCGTCGACATCACCGCGCACCGTCCACTGGTAGTCGGGATAGGGCGGCGATTCCCAGATCACCTGCACCCGGTCGAGGTCGATGTTGCCCGCCTCGAGCTCGTTCTCCCACGCCTTGTAGCTGACCACGCCGGCCTGATAGGCCCCGGACTGCACCACCGAGATGGTGCGGCTGTGGTTGCCGCTGAAGCCGACCCGGGTGAACAGCTCGTCGGGCGAGCCGCCGAGGTGCTCGCGCAGGAAATATTCCGGCATCAGGCGCCCGGAGGTCGAACTCTGCGAACCGAAGCTGAAGGTCAGATCGCGTAGCCCCTCGGGGGCAGTGTCGCCATCGTGGGGGGCGAGGTCGGCACCCTGGTTGGCGATAAAGTAGCTCTTGTAGTCGGGGTCCTCCACGCCCTGGGCGATGGCGCGGGAGCCCGGCACCCGCTGGCGGGCCTGCACGCCGGTGAAGCCACCGAACCAGGCCAGCTGCACCTGGTTGTTGCGAAAGGCGGTGACCGAGGCGGCGTAGGAGGTGACCGGGATAAAGCGCACCTCGACGTCCAGCGTCTCGGCGAGGTAGTCGGCCACGGCCTGGAAGCGCTGCTGCAGGCGTGTCTCATCCTCGTAGGGGATGGCGGTGAAGACCAG
>PUOM01000194.1 GCA_003552795.1 Halomonas sp.
CTCCTCGAAGAGCTCCTCGGGCAGGGCGTCGGGGAGACCCGCGAACATATTGCCTTCCATCTTCCGCTCCCTGTCAGGCTGGTATCTGACCCGGACAGCGGCACGACGCATCGGCCATTCAGCGCGGCGCACCGCAGAAAACTTGACCCGCAACAAGATCGCGAGATTTGCGATATGATAAAAACATTCTAACGAATGATCTATTTGTTATATCCACACTCACCCCAGGAGAGACACCGCGATGCGCAAGGACTGGAAAAAGACCACCCAGGAACTCTCGGCCCTGATGCAGGAGATCCACAAGAGCGTTCCTGACGTCACCAAGGGCTTTACCCAGATGGCCAAGGGGGCCAATGTCGATGGCGCCCTCTCCCACAAGCACAAGGAGCTGATGGCGCTGGCGATCGGCATCAGCCTGCGCTGCGAGGGGTGTATCGCCTTTCATGCCAAGGCGGCGGCCGAGCTGGGCGCCACCCGCGAAGAGGTGATGGAAACCATCGGCGTCTGCATCTACATGGGTGGCGGCCCCTCCTACACCACCGCCGCCGAGGCGCTCGAGGCCTTCGACAGCTTCGTCGCCGAACGCGGCTGATCCTGCGGCGCCGGCTCTCACCGGCGCCATGCCCTCTCCCGCGACGTGTAACCGGACCCACATGGCGCCGACCAAAGTGCAAGGCCCCGTGGGACGGGGCTTGCTTAACATTGTCGACAGCCTCGCGTAGAATCGCCGCCAACCAGGACGGGGGGTCTTGCACCCCTGACTCCAGCGCCAGAGGCATGTTTCGGCCAGGATTGTGCCGAGCGACGCCACTCTGGCTCCACTAGCAATGAGGGCCCTAACGTGCTTGAAGCCTATCGCCAACATGTCGAGGAACGCGCCGCCGAAGGCGTGCCGCCGAAGCCGCTGAACGCCGAGCAGGTCGCCGCACTGGTCGAGCTGCTGAAGACCCCGCCGGCCGGCGAGGAGGAGTTCGTCCTCGATCTGATCACCAACCGCGTTCCGCCGGGTGTTGACGAGGCCGCCTACGTTAAGGCCGGTTTCCTCACCGCCATCGCCAAGGGCGAGGCCGAGTCGCCGCTGATCGACCGCATCCACGCGGTGAAGCTGCTGGGCACCATGCAGGGCGGCTACAACATCGTCTCCATGGTCGAGCTGCTGGACGACGACGCGCTGGCCAAGGAAGTGGGCGAGCAGCTCAAGCACACCCTGCTGATGTTCGACGCCTTCCACGACGTGGAAGAGCGTGCCAAGGCCGGCAACGAGGTGGCCAAGGACGTCATCCAGTCCTGGGCCGAGGCCGAGTGGTTCCTCTCCAAGCCGGCCCTGGAAGAGAAGATCACCCTCACCGTCTTCAAGGTGCCGGGCGAGACCAACACCGACGACCTCTCCCCTGCTCCCGATGCCTGGTCGCGCCCGGACATCCCGGTGCACGCCAACGCCATGCTCAAGAACGAGCGTGAGGGCATCAAGCCCGAGGTGCCGGGCACCACCGGTCCGCTCAAGCAGATCGAGGAAGTGAAGGCCAAGGGCTTCCCGGTCGCCTATGTGGGCGACGTGGTCGGCACCGGCTCCTCGCGCAAGTCTGCCACCAACTCGGTGCTGTGGTTCTTCGGCGACGACATCCCGAACGTGCCCAACAAGCGCGCCGGCGGCTTCTGCTTCGGCGGCAAGATCGCCCCGATCTTCTTCAACACCATGGAAGATTCCGGCGCCCTGCCCGTGGAGATGGACGTCTCCAAGCTCGAGATGGGCGACGTCATCGACGTCTACCCCTACGCGGGCAAGGTGTGCAAGCACGGCACCGACGAAGTGCTGACCACCTTCGAGCTCAAGACTCAGGTGATCCTGGATGAAGTCCGCGCCGGTGGCCGCATCCCGCTGATCATCGGCCGCGCCCTGACCACCAAGGCCCGCGAATCTCTGGGCCTGCCCGCCTCCGACGTCTTCCGCCTGCCCGAGCAGCCGGCCGACAGCGGCAAGGGCTTCACCCTGGCCCAGAAGATGGTCGGCAAGGCCTGCGGCATGGAGGGCGTCCGCCCGGGCATGTACTGCGAGCCGAAGATGACCACCGTGGGCTCCCAGGACACCACCGGTCCGATGACCCGTGACGAGCTCAAGGACCTGGCCTGCCTCGGCTTCCAGGCCGACCTGGTGATGCAGTCCTTCTGCCACACCGCCGCCTACCCGAAGCCGGTGGACGTGGACACCCACCACACCCTGCCCGACTTCATCATGAACCGCGGCGGCGTCTCCCTGCGCCCGGGCGACGGCATCATCCACAGCTGGCTGAACCGCATGCTGCTGCCCGACACCGTGGGCACCGGCGGCGACTCCCACACCCGCTTCCCGCTGGGCATTTCCTTCCCGGCCGGCTCGGGCCTGGTAGCCTTCGCTGCGGCTACCGGCGTGATGCCGCTGGACATGCCGGAGTCCGTGCTGGTGCGCTTCAAGGGCAAGCGTCAGCCCGGCGTCACCCTGCGCGATCTGGTCCACGCCATCCCCTACTACGCCATCCAGGAAGGGCTGCTGACCGTCGAGAAGTCCGGCAAGAAGAACGCCTTCTCCGGTCGCGTGCTGGAGATCGA
The DNA here is from genome assembly GCA_003552795.1 of Halomonas sp. Taxonomy (GTDB): domain Bacteria; phylum Pseudomonadota; class Gammaproteobacteria; order Pseudomonadales; family Halomonadaceae; genus Halomonas. The sequence goes on from PUOM01000194.1 coordinate 2,587, forward strand.
GGGCCTCGAGGAGCTCACCGTCGAGCAGGCCTTCGAGCTCTCCGACGCCTCCGCCGAGCGCTCCGCCGCGGGCTGCACCATCACCCTGTCCGAGGACAGCGTGAGCGAGTACCTCAAGTCCAACATCACCCTGCTCAAGTGGATGATCGCCAACGGCTACGGCGACCGCCGTACCATCGAGCGCCGCATCCAGGGCATGGAAGAGTGGCTGGCCAACCCGAGCCTGATGCGCGCCGACAAGGACGCCGAGTACGCCGAGGTCATCGAGATCGACCTCGACGAGCTCAAGGAGCCGGTGCTCTGCGCCCCGAACGACCCGGACGACGCCCGCCTGCTCTCCGACGTGGCCGGCGAGAAGATCGACGAGGTGTTCATCGGCTCTTGCATGACCAACATCGGTCACTTCCGCGCCGCGGGCAAGCTGCTCGAGAAGCAGCCCGCCGGCAGCCTGAAGACCCGCCTGTGGCTGGCGCCGCCGACCAAGATGGATCAGCACCAGCTGACCGAGGAGGGCTACTACGGCATCTACGGCCGCGCCGGTGCGCGCATGGAGATGCCGGGCTGCTCGCTGTGCATGGGCAACCAGGCCCGTGTCGCCGCGAAGAGCACCGTGGTCTCCACCTCGACCCGCAACTTCCCGAACCGCCTCGGCGACGGTGCCAATGTGTACCTCGCCTCCGCGGAGCTGGCGGCCGTGGCCGCCGTGGAAGGCCGCCTGCCCACCGTCGACGAGTACCGCCGCTACATGGGCGAATTCGACGCCATGGCTGGCGAGATCTATCGTTACATGAACTTCCACGAGATCGAGGAGTATCAGAACGCCGCTTCCAACGTGATTCCCGTCGCCCAGGAAGCCTGATACCCTTAGCTTCGACTCCGATGCTCGCAACATCGAATGGCCGCCCTCGCGGCGGCCTGAGCCGATGACAGAAGCGCCCCC
>PUOM01000103.1 GCA_003552795.1 Halomonas sp.
ACGGCGCCCATCGCGCAATGAATTGCGCTCCTACGGGTGGCGGCTTATCAGCATGATCAAGAAAACATCCGTCGCAGCTCGGCAGAGTCGAGGCCGCGCTGATCGGGGCGTTCGGCGCTGGCGGTCAGCGGCAAGAGCTCGGCCAGGGTGGCCAGGGCGATGGCGTAAGGGGTCTTGTCGCCTCCGGTGCCTCCGGCCGCCATGCCGATGGGGCAGCGTACCCGGTCGAGCGCCGCCTCCGTGTGGCCGGCATCGCGCAGCCGCGAGCGAAAGCTCGCCCACTTGCTCTTCGAGCCGATCAGACCGAGGGAGGCGACGTCGCCACGGGCGAGCAGGGCATCCACCAGGGCGCGATCCTCGGCGTGGTCGTGGGTCAGTACCAGGGCGTGGGCGCCGGGGGGCAGGGCGGCCACGGCGGCGGCCGGGTCCGGTGCGTGGTGGCATTCGAGCCGGGGCTGATGCCCGGCCCACGCCGGAAAGATCGCCTCCCGGCTGTCGTGCCACAGCACCCGCCAGGGGAGCGGGGCGGCCAGTCGCACCAGCTCAGTGCCCACGTGGCCCGCGCCAAAGAGCGCCAGCGTCGTCGCGCTGCCCGGGAAGACCTCAAGCAGCACGTTGACGAAGCCGCCGCAGCACTGGCCGCTGCGCCCGCCCAGGGAGAAGGCCTCGAGGCTGATGCCCGCGTCGGGGCGGCCATCGTTGCCTGCGAGCCGGGCCCGGGCCGCCTCGATGGTCTGCCATTCGAAGGTGCCGCCGCCCAGGGTGTCGAAGACGGCATCCAGGGTGATCACCATGCGCGCGCCGGGTTCCCGAGGCGTGGAGCCGGCGCTGGTCACCTGGGTGGCCAGGGCGTGAGGCACGCCGTCGCGCTGCAGGCGGTGCAGGGCGGCGTGCCAGCTCTCGGGGCGATCGCTACCGACAGGGGCCATGATCACTGCTCCTCGGAAGCCGGCGGCCAGTCGCCGTGATGCGAGCGCAGCGCCTCGGCGGCAAGCATCACCCGCTCCGGCGTGGCCGGCGTATCGAGTCGCGGCGCTTCGCGGTAGTCGGCAAGGCTCGCCAGGGCGTCGCGCAGCGCCGACCACACCGAGATCCCCAGCATGAAGGGCGGCTCGCCCACGGCCTTGGAGCGGTAGATGCTGGCCATGGAGTTGGGATGCCCCTCCATCAGTTCGACGTTGAAGATCGGCGGCAGATCGCCGTAGGTGGGAATCTTGTAGGTCGCCGGGCCGTCGGAGATCAGCCGACCGGCCTCGTTCCATCTGAGTTCCTCGCTGGTCAGCCAGCCCATGCCCTGAATGAAGCCGCCTTCCACCTGACCGATATCGATGGCGGGGTTCAGGGAGTCGCCCACATCGTGGAGTATGTCGACCCGATCCACCTGGTACTCGCCGCTCAGGGTATCGACGCTGACCTCGGCCACGGCGGCGCCGAAGGCGTAGTAGTAGAAGGGGCGTCCCTGGCCGGTGCCGCGGTCGTAGTGGATCAGCGGCGTGGCGTAGAAGCCCTTCTCGGAGAGCGATACGCGACCCAGATAGGCGGCCTGCACCAGCTCACCCCAGGGGATGCGCCGCTCGCTCTCGCCGTCGCCGGCCACCAGCTGGCCCGCCGTCAGGCGCATGCCCTCGCGGTCCAGCGCATAGTGCTCGCTGGCGAAGTCGAAGAGCCGCGCCTTGAGCGTCAGACAGGCGTCCCGGGCGGCCATGCCGTTGAGGTCCGCGCCGCTGGAGGCGGCGGTGGGCGAGGTGTTGGGCACCTTGTCGGTGCGGGTGGCGGTGATGCGCACCGTCTCGAGGTCCAGCGCCAGCTCCCGGGCCACCACCTGGCAGATCTTGGTGTGCAGGCCCTGGCCCATCTCGGTGCCGCCGTGGTTGATCTGCACGCTGCCGTCGGTATAGACGTGGAGCAGGGCGCCGGCCTGGTTGAGATGCTTGGCGGTAAAGGAGATGCCGAACTTTACCGGGGTCAGCGCCAGACCGCGCTTGATCACGGGGCTGTCCTGGTTGAATGCGCGGATCGCCTCGCGCCTTGCCCAGTAGTCGCTGCTCGCCTCCAGGCGCTCGATCAGCTCATGGAGCAGGCCGATCTGCTCCACGGTCTGGCCATAATGTGTCACGTCACGCTGGGTGGTGTCGCTCGCGTGGCGGTAGAGGTTGCGCTTGCGCACGGTGAGAGGGTCCTCGCCCACCCGGCGGGCGATATCGTCCATGGCCGCCTCGATCACCATCATCCCCTGGGGGCCCCCGAAACCGCGGAAGGCGGTGTTGGAAGCGGTATGGGTGCGGGCACGATGACCGGTGACTCGGGCCTCGCCCAGTGAATAGGCGTTGTCCGAGTGGAACATGGCGCGGTCGACGATGGCATCCGACAGGTCGGGTGAATAGCCGCAGTCGCCGATCACGGTGATATCGCCGCCCTGGATCACGCCTTGCTCGTCCACGCCTAGCCGATAGCGATTGTGAAAGGGGTGGCGCTTGCCGGTGACGTGCATGTCGTCGGCCCGAGGCAGGCGCAGCCTGGCGGCGCGGCCGGTGCGCCGACTGATGAGCGCGGCGATGCAGGCCCAGGGCGAAGCCTGAGTCTCCTTGCCGCCGAAGCCGCCGCCCATGCGCCGCACCTCCACGGTCACCGCATGGAAGGGGATGCCCAGCACCTCGGCGACCAGCTTCTGGGTCTCACTGGGGTGCTGGTTGGAGGTGTGGACCACCACGCCCTCGTCCTCGGTGGGCGTGACCAGGCAGGCCTGGCCCTCCAGGTAGAAGTGCTCCTGGCCGCCCACGAACTGCTCGCCCTCGACCACCAGCGGCGCCGCGGCCAGCCTGGCCTCCCAGTCGCCGCGCTGCTGCACATGGGTGGGGCGCACAAACTCCTCGCGTTCGGCGGCGGCTACCGGGTCGAGGCTGGCCGGCTGCGTGTCGATCTCGGCCACGCCGGCGGCCAGCGCCGCCTTGACCGCCTCCCGGGCGGCGCGGTGGCTCTCGGCGGCCACGGCGAAGAGCACCTGGCCGACGTAGCTGATCTCGTCACCCACGAAGAGGGGGTCGCCGGGGAAGACCGGGCCGATATCGGTGTGGCCGGGCACGTCATGAAAGCCCACCGCATCCACCACGCCGGGCAGAGCGCGCACCCGCTCGATATCCAGGCGGGTCAGGCGGCCGTGAGCCACCGGCGAGAGCGCCAGAGCGACATGCAGGCAGTCCGCCGGCACCTTGAGATCGTCGATATAGGCGGCGCGGCCGGTGACGTGCTTCACCGCGCTCTCGTGGGCCCGGGCGCTGCCGGCACGACCCTGGGTGGCGGTCTGCGTGGTCTCCCGGGCCAGGGGCCCATCGCCCTGGATGCGGTCGTCGAGCTCCCGGCGCGCCTCGGTGGAGTCGGTGCCGACGTCGGCGTCATCTTTCAACTTGGCCGGCGCGGTTCCGGGCGCCTTATCCGGCGCGGCACCGGGCGCCTTGGAAAGTTTAGTGAGCGTACGCATGGAGCATCACCTCCCGGTCAGAGTGGGTTTGCTGCTGCGCGATGACAAGGCGCAGCCGCTCCAGCAGGTTGGCGGCGGAGAGCTCACGGTAATGGGCGCTGCCACGCACGTCGCTCATCGGCTGAAAATCCTGCTTCAGGGCGGTGCGGGCCGCCTGGAAGTTCGCCACCGTCGGCGGCTGGCCCTCCAGGGCCGCCTCCGCAGCTGTCGCCCGCTTCGGTATGGCCGCCATGCCCCCGAAGGCGAGGCGTGCCTCGCGAAGTACCCCGTCCTCCAGGCGCCAGGAGAAGGCGCCCAGCACCGCCGAGATATCATCCTCGCGACGCTTGGACAGCTTCCACACCCTGAGGTGTCGCCCCGGCTCGGGGCGCGGCAGGAAGACGGCGCGAATCACCTCGCCCTCCGCCAGCGCCGTCTGCTTGTAGTCGAGAAAGACGTCCTCGAGGGGCAGTTCGCGTTCCCCTTCGGGGCCGGCCAGCCAGAGCCGTGCCCCCAGCGCCAGCAGCACCGGCGGGGTATCGCCGATGGGCGAGGCGTTGGCGATATTGCCCCCCAGGGTGCCGCGGTTGCGCACCTGGGCGGAGCCCAGACGGTGCAGCAGGTGGGCGAAGGCGGGGTAGTGCGCTTCGAGCAGCGGTTCGAGACGGGCATAGCTCACCGCACCGCCGATCCACCAGCCCTCGCGGCCATCCGCCAGGGTGGCCTCCTCGACGGCGGTGAGCTCGGCCACCCGGGTCACATCCACCAGGCGCTCGAACCGGCGCTGGCGCTGGGTCACCTCCAGCCAGAGGTCGGTAGCGCCGGCGACGATGGGCGCCTCGGGGTGGCGGCGACGCTCCTCGACCAGCTCGGCCAGGGTGGTGGGCTGCACGAAGGCGCTATCGGCCGCGGGCGTGGGTGCATGCGCCGTGGCATCTACGGCGAGATCCAGCCACTCGGGGCGCGCGTAAGGGTGCTCCTCCATGGAGAGGGCCGCGTCGCGGATCGGGCGATAGCCGGTGCAGCGGCAGAGGTTGCCGCCCAGCGCCGCCTCAAGCCGCTCGGGCGTCAGCGGCGCCGGCCGCTCCCGGGTCTCCTCGTGCAGGGTGAAGAGCGACATCACGATCCCTGGGGTGCAGAAGCCGCACTGGCTGGCGTGACAGGCCACCATGGCCGCCTGGGCGGGATGAAGGGCCTCGCCTCGCGCCAGTCCTTCAACGGTGACCAGCGAGCGTCCCTGGAGCTGATGGGCGGGGGTGATGCAGGCGTTGGCGCTGTGGTAGCGCACCCGGCCGTAGGGACCGGACTCGCCGATGGCCACGGTGCAGGCCCCGCAGTCGCCGGAGGCGCAGCCCTCCTTGGTGCCGGTCTGGCCAAGGGTCTCGCGCAGAAGCTCGAGCACGCTGGTGTCGGGCGAAGCCGCACTGCGGCGAGGCTGCCCGTTGAGCAGGAAGTCGATCATGACATTGTCTCTGTTATTGATCGCTGGGGGGGTACCCCGGTCGTCACCGACCATCAGGAAAGTCGGCATGTTGACCATGTGGTCAGGTTGTTTTCAGCATGGCCAACGCTGGCCGACTTTGCAAGTGTCCAATAGGGCACCGCGGGTAGCAGTGACGCTCAAGGCTGTTCCCGGCGCCTTTCGCTCAAGTTGCCCCCGTCGTTGCATGCACCGCCGCGGTGCGGCAATCTCGGCAGAGACCATTGGCACAGGGAACGGGTAGATGACAGAAGTCGCGAGTCCGGCGGCGACACGTCGTGCGCGGGAGAGGGGGGAAGCCGGCGGCGCGACCCGCGAGCGCAACGAGCGTGAGATCCTCGCCGCGGCAGAGAAGATCTTCGCCGCCCACGGCTACCGCGGCGCCAGCGTTCAGGCCATCGCCGAGGCGGCGGGGCTGCCCAAGTCCAACGTGCTCTACTACATGGGTAGCAAGCGCGGGCTCTATGTGCGGCTGCTGGAGCGCATGATGGCGCGCTGGAATGCGCTCTTGGACGATATCTCGGTCGACGATGACCCCGCCGAGGTGCTGGAGGCCTTCATCCGCAGCAAGATGGCGCTCTCCCGGCGCCACCCGGAGGGCTCGCGGCTCTTCGCCGCCGAGATTCTCGCCGGGGCGCCCTTCCTGCAGGAGTTCCTGCGCGGCGAGCTGCGCGCCTGGGTGGAGGAGCGCGGGGCGATCTTCCGCCAGTGGGCCGAGCGCGGCCTGATGGACCCGGTTGAGCCGGTCTGGCTGATCTTCCTGATCTGGTCCGCCACCCAGCACTACGCCGACTTCGAGGCTCAGGTGCTCGGCATCACCGGGCGCGACGAGCTCAGCGACGCCGACGTGGAGCAGATCACCGCCTTTCTGATCCGGGTGATCCTCAAGGGGTGCGGCGTCACGCCTCCTTCGGCAGCGCCAGGCTGATCAGCACGGTGGCCGCGAGCAGGGCGCTGGAGACCCAGAGGGTGGCGGTCAGCCCGCCCGTGACATAGAGCCAGCCGGAGAGCAGGGTGCCGATCAGCCGCCCCATGGCGTTGGCCATGTAGTAGAAGCCCACGTCCAGCGAGACGCCGTCCGAGCGCGCCATGCGCACGATCAGAAAGCTGTGCAGGCTGGAGTTCACCGCGAAGACCGCGCCGAAGAGCATCAGCCCCCCGAGCAGCACCACCTGTGGCTGCGCCGCCAGTAGCTGTCCTTCAAGACCCAGGGCGATCAGCGCCGGCAGGGCGGTAAGCGCCGCGGCCCAGGCGATGGCGGAGCCGCGTCCCGCCGTGCCCCCGGTGATCCGCGGCGCGACCGCCTGCACCGCCCCGTAGCCGATCACCCAGAGGGCCAGGAAGCCTCCCACCCGCCAGCTGTCCCAGCCGAACTGGGTGGCCAGAAAGACCGGCAGGGCGACCACGAACCAGACGTCCCGGGCACCGAAGAGGCACATCCGCGCCGCCGAGAGGATATTGATGGCGCGGCTCTTGGAGAGCATCTCGCGAAACTTCGGCTTGGCCTTGGCCCGGCCCAGGTCGCCGTCCAGGCGCATGAGAGAGAGCGCCAGCACCCCGGCAAGCATCACCGCCATGGCGAGTATCGCCCCCTGGAAGCCGATCAGCGTCAGCAGCAGCCCCCCCAGGAAGAAGCCCACCCCCTTGAGCGCGTTCTTGGAGCCGGTGAGCAGCGCCACCCAGCGGTAGAGCGCCTCATGGCCCTCCGTCCCCTGGGGCACCAGGGTCTTGATGGCGCTCTTGGCGCTCATCTTGTTGAGGTCCTTGGCGATGCCCGAGAGCGCCTGGGCGGCCATCACCCAGGGCACCGAGAGCCAGGCCACCGGCACCAGCAGCATGGAAAGCGCCACCACCTGCAGGCCGAGCCCCAGGTTCATGGTGCGGTTGAGTCCGAGACGCGCCCCCAGCCAGCCCCCCACCAGGTTGGTCACCACCCCGAAGAACTCGTAGAACAGAAACAGCAGCGCCACTTCCAGGGCCGAGTAGCCGAGCCCGTAGAAGTAGAGCACCACCAGCATGCGCAGGGCGCCGTCGGTGAGGGTGAAGGCCCAGTAGTTGCCGGTGACCAGCAGGTACTGGCGGATCTCCCGGGGCAGGGCGGCGACGCGGGCGATCATGCGTCCGCCATCCCCACCTTGGCGGCCAGCTCCGCGGTGCGGCAGGCGTAGCCATACTCGTTGTCGTACCAGGCGTAGAGCTTCACCTGGGTGCCGGCCACCACCATGGTGGAGAGGGCATCGACGATGGCGCTGCGCGGGTCGCTACGATAGTCGATGGAGACCAGCGGGCGCGCTTCATAGCCGAGGATCCCGGCGAGCTCGCCCTCGGCGGCCTCCTTCAGCAGGGCGTTGACCTCCTCCTCGGTGGTCTCGCGGGCGACCTCGAAGACCATGTCGGTGAGCGAGGCGTTGGCAAGCGGCACGCGCACGGCGTGGCCGTTGAGCTTGCCTTCGAGCTCCGGAAAGATGGCGGTGATCGCCTTGGCGGAGCCGGTGGTGGTCGGGATCAGGCTCATGCCGCAGGCCCGGGCCCGGCGTAAATCCTTGTGGGGCGCATCCAGGATGGTCTGGGTGTTGGTGATGTCGTGGATGGTGGTCATGGAGCCGTGGCGGATGCCGAGCGTCTCGTGGATCACCTTGACCACCGGCGCCAGGCAGTTGGTGGTGCAGCTCGCCGCCGTGACGATGCGGTGCCGGGCCGGGTCGAAGAGGTGGTCGTTGACCCCCACTACCAGGTTGAGCGCACCTTCGTCCTTCACCGGGGCGCTCACCACCACGCGCTTGACCCCCTGGTCCAGGTAGGCCTGGAGCCTGTCGGTGGTCTTCATCTTGCCGGAGGCCTCGATCACCAGGTCGCAGCCGGACCAGTCGGTATCATCGATCTCGCGGTGTGACGTGAAGGCGATGCGTCGACCGGCCACGATCAGGGAGGAGTCGTCCGCCGTGATATCATCGCCGCCGCCCGTCCACTGGCCGTGCACCGAGTCGAACTGCAGCAGGTGGGCGAAGGTGGCGGCGTCTCCGCCCGGGTCGTTGATCTGCACGAACGCGAGGTCCGGGTTCGTCCAGCCGGCGCGTAGGGCCAGGCGGCCGATGCGGCCGAAGCCGTTGATGCCGATGCGTATCGCCATGGGGGACTCCTTGGGTGTCACGGGGAAGTGAAGAGCGAATATATATGGCGAATCGTATATGAAGCAGGATGACAGTTCGATGACAGCGGCACTGCCCATCGAGGCCAGGCTCGACGCCATCCAGGCCGCCCTGGCGGCAAACCCCCGGGCGCTGCTGGTGGCCGAGCCCGGGGCCGGCAAGACCACCCGGGTGCCCCTGGCGCTGCTCGAGGCCCCCTGGGCCGCCGAGGGCCGACTGCTGCTGCTGGAGCCGCGGCGGGTGGCGGCACGGCTTGCCGCCGGCTTTATGGCAGATACCTTGGGTGAGCGCGTTGGGGAAACCGTCGGCTACCGGATGCGCGGCGAGAGCCGGGTCGGCCCGCACACCCGCCTCGAGGTGGTCACCCAGGGGGTGCTGACCCGGATGCTCCAGGAGGACCCGCTGCTGGAAGGAGTGAACGGTATCCTCTTCGACGAGTTTCACGAACGCAGCCTGGAGGCCGACCTCGGCCTGGCGCTGGCCCTGGATGCCCAGTCGGTGCGCGACGACCTGCGTCTGCTGGTGATGTCGGCGACCCTGGACGTCGAGGCCCTGCTCGGCGTGCTGGGCGAGGGCACCCCGGTGATCGACTGCCCGGGGCGCACCTTTCCCGTGGCGACCCGCTACCGCGCCCTCAATGCCCGGGAGGACACCGCTCCCCAGCAGGCCCGGGCGCTGCTCGACGCCATGGGGCAGCAGGCGGGCGATGCCCTGGTGATCCTCCCCGGGGTGGCGGAGATCCGCCGCCTGGCCCGGGAGCTCTCGCACCGGTCGCCCGAGCTTGCCGTCATGGAGCTCCACGGCCGCCTACCCCTGGAAGCCCAGCGCCGCGCCCTGCGCCCCGACCCCGAGGGGCGCCGGCGCGCGGTGCTCGCCACCGCCATCGCCGAGTCCAGCGTCACCGTGGACGGCGTGCGCCTGGTGGTGGACGCAGGCCTGGAGCGGGTGCCGGTCTTCCAGCCGAGAAGCGGCCTGACCCGCCTGGCGACGCGTCGCGTCAACCGCGCCAGCGCCGACCAGCGCCGGGGCCGCGCCGGCCGCCAGGGCCCCGGCCTCTGCCTGCGGCTCTGGGCCGAGGAGCAGCCGCTCATCCCCCACGGGGAGCCGGAGATGCGCCAGGCCGATCTCGCCCCGCTGGCCTTCGAACTGGCGCGCTGGGGCGTCACCGACCCGGGTGGCCTCGCCTGGGTCACTCCGCCCCCCGCCGCGGCGCTCTGTGCCGGTCGCGAGCTGCTCGGCCGCCTGGGGCTGCTGGATGCCGAGCACCACCTCACCGAGCTGGGCCGACGCGCCGCCCGCTGGCCCACCCATCCGCGCCTGGCGGCCATGCTGGAGCGCGCCCGGGAGCTTGAGGCGCTGCCGCTGGCCTGCGCCCTGGTGGCGCTGCTCGAAGGGCGCGGCCTGGACGAGGAGCGGGACCTGGAGCGGGCCCTGCAGGCGCGGCTCAAGGCGCCGCGGGAGCACCGCCAGTGGCAGCGGGACGCCGAGCGGCTGGCCCGTATCGCCCGGGTGAGCCTCAAGGTGGCAGGTCTGGCCCCGCTCGGTGAGCTGCTGGCGCTGGCCTATCCGGAGCGTATCGCCCAGCGCCTGGACGCCCCGGGCCGCTTCCGCCTGGCCGGCGGGGGCCTGGCGACCCTGCCCGACCACCACCCATTGGCCCATGCGGAACTGCTGGTGGCGGTGGAGCTCGACGGCGAGGCCAGCGGGGCGCGCATCTTCCGCGCCGTGGCGCTGGGACGCGACCGGCTGGAGGCGCTCTACCCCGAGTGCGGCCAGTGGCGGGCGCGTCTCGAGTGGTCCGACGACCAGGGCAGGTTGGTGGGGGAGCGAGTGCGCGGCCTGGGGGCGGTGGTGCTGGAGAGCAAGCCCCTGGCCAAGCCGCCCCCGGCGGCGGTCAGGGCCGCCCTGCTGGAGGCGCTGCGCCGCCGGGGGCTACCGCGAAGCGACGATCTCGAGCAGCTGCGCGGGCGGCTGGCGATGTTGAGGCGGACCCTGGGCGATGGGTGGCCCGACGTCTCGGAGGCGGCGCTGTTGGAGACCCTGGAGACCTGGCTGGGTCCCCATCTGGACGGCATCACCCGCCTGGACGCCGTGGAGCGCCTGCCCCTGGCGCGCCTGCTCCTCGACACCCTCGACTGGCCTTTGCGCTCGCGGCTCGATTCGCTGGCGCCGCTGCGCCTGGCGGTGCCCAGCGGCGCCAGCCATCGGGTGGACTATGCGCCCTGCCTCGAGGGCAAGCCGCCGGTGCTGGCGGTGAAGCTGCAGGAGTGCTTCGGCTGGCAGGCCTCGCCCCGGGTCGCCGACGGCCGCGAGGCGGTGCTGCTGCACCTGCTCTCGCCGGCGCGCCGCCCGCTGCAGGTCACCGCCGACCTGGCGAGCTTCTGGGCCAATGGCTACCCGGAGGTGCGCCGCGAGATGCGCGGCCGCTACCCCAAGCACCCCTGGCCCGAAGACCCCACCACCGCCGAGGCCACCGCCCGCACCAAGCGGCGGGGGTAGCGACGCCTGCCCGCCTAGGCCAGCCCGGCCAGGCCCAGCAGCAGCGCCGTCAGCCCCAGGCAGACGCCGAAGGCGGGCCAGGGCATCAGCCAGGCGTCGGCGCGCCGCAGCCGCCAGCGCCAGCGTCGAGTTTCACGCCTTGCCCCCATTCGCCGCGCTCGGGCGCGCACCTCACGGCGCCAGCCCAGCGTCGCCAGTTGCCGATGCAGCGGGGTGGCGAGCATCAGCCCGGCTCCCAGCGTCAGCGCCGCCAGCGCCGGCAGCAGCGCCTTGAACCAGGCGCCCGGCGTGGCCAGATAGGCCAGCGGGACGCCGGCCCAGACCCAAGGCAGCAGGGCCGCCAGCGTGCCCAGTCCCCCCAGGGCCGCCAGCAGCCAGCCGGGCGGCGCCGTGCCCCGGGCGGGGGGCTCGAGTCGCCATAGCAGCCAGGCCAGCCTGAGCATCAGCAGGCTCGTCAGCATCCCGCTCAGGGCCACCGGCCAGACGGCCAGGGCCGCCTCGCTCAGCGCCGTCTCCATGCCCGCTTTCACCGCCAGGCCGCTTGAGGGCGGCAGCCCCGCCAGGGTCAGGGCGGGCAGCGCCAGGGCGCCCAGCAGCAGGGCGCGCCCGCCTGGGCTGCGGGCGATCAGCCCTGCGCCCATGAAGAGCGTCGCCTTGGCGAGGGCGTGGGCGGCCACCAGCCCGAGCAGGGCCGGCAGGGCGGCGGGGCTCTCCAGCAGGTGCAGCCCCAGCAGGGCGGTGACCAGGCCCATCTGGCTGACGCTGGACCAGGCCAGCAGCGTCTTGGGCGCGGCCTGGACAAGTCCGCGCAGGGCGCCGTAGAGAGCGCCGCCCAGGCCTGCGACGACCAACGCCAGCCCGACACTGGCCTCCGGCACGGCGCCGGGCAGCAACAGCACGCCCCCCAGCACGCCGACCTTGATCATCAGTCCCGAAAGCACCGCGCTGGCCACCGGCGGCGCTACCGGGTGGGCCAGCGGCAGCCAGCCATGGACGCCGATGGTGCCGGCCTTGATGGCAAGTCCCAGACTCAGGGCCGTCAGCGCCGGCCAGGGGAGGTCCGCCCGAGCCAGGTCGGCAAAGGCCAGCGACGGCGATGCCTGCCAGGCCAGGGTCAGGCCCAGCAGCAGGCTCACCTCGGCGAGCATCATCATGGCGAGATATCCCGCGGCGGCCCGCCGCGCGCCCGAGCCACCCCCCAGCCTCACCAGCCCCCAGCCCGCCAGGCCCAGCCAGGCGGCACCCAGGTAGAAGACGAGGAGATCGCCCGCCGCCAGAAGCGTCAGGTGCGCGGCGGCGGTGAGCGCCAGGAGCGAGAAGAGGCCCCGGGACGAGCCGCTCTTGCTGCTCGGCGACGCTGCGTTCTGTGCTGCCGCCCTGGCGGCGGCCAGGGCCAGCGGCCAGATCAGCAGCGCCGGCAGCAGCCAGGCGAGCCGGTCCGTCTCCAGGCGCAGCGGCGCCGGCGTCAGTTCGAGCCCCGGAGCGCCGAACAGTGCAACGAGGCCGGCCAGCCAGGCGAGGAGCACCAGCAGCAGCGCCGGGGCCGCTTCGCGGCGGGTCTTCGTCAGCGTTGCCGGGGACGCAGCGCCGGCAGGCGCCAGGGCGATGGAGGCGATGCGCCACAGCCAGGCGGCGGTCAGCAGGGTGCCCAGCAGCATGACCCCGGCCAACAGCGGCTGATCGCCGTCCAGGGCGGCGCGCAGCAGCCACCACTTGCCCACGAAGCCGCCGCTGGGGGGCAGCCCCATCAGCGAGAGGCCCCCCAGTCCGATGGCGGCCCAGAGCCAGGGATGCTGCCTGGCGCTGCCGGCAAGGCCCGCCAGGCGGTCGTGGCCGAAGCGGTGATGGAGCCGGCCGGCGGCGAGGAAGAGCCCGCCCTTGGCGAGGCCATGGGCGAACAGCAGGAGCAGGGCGCCGCGGGCGCCGATGCCCTGCCAGGCCTCGCCGCCGGCCAGGCTTGGCAGCAGCAGGGCATAGCCTCCCTGGGAGAGCGTCGACCAGGCGATCACCAGCTTCAGGCGGTTCTGCAGCAGCGCCTGGATGCCGCCCCACATCAGCGCCAGTGCGCCCAGGGCGGCCAGCGCCTGGCGCATCAGGGTGCCAAGCTCGGCGAAAGGCTCCAGCCAGAGCCGCCACAGCACCAGCAGGGCGGCGGCCACCACCGCCCCGGAGAGCAGGGCGCTGACCGGTGCCCGGGCGCGGGAGTGGGCCGCCGGCAGCCAGCTGTGCAGAGGTACCATGGCCGCCTTGATCAACAGCCCCAGGGTCACCGCCAGGGCGGCGAGACGGGCGGCAGGGCCATCCTCGATGACCTCCGCCAGCTGCGTCAGGTCCAGCCTTCCGAACTGGCCATAGAGCAGCGCCACCCCCAGCAGGTAGAGCAGCGAGCCCAGCAGCGAGGCCATCAGGTAGCGCAGCGCCGCCACGTGGTAGGGGTCCTCCCGAGAGCGGCTGACCAGGCCCACCGCCGCCAGCGCTATCAGCTCCAGGGTGACATAGAAGTTGAAGAGATCCCGGGAGAGCAGCAGGGCGTTGAGCGCCGCCCACAGCAGCCACCACAGGCTCCACAGGTAGCGGTCGTGGCGGCCGTCCGCTTCGGCAAGCAGCGCCAGGCTGGCCAGTCCCATCAGCAGCCCGACCATGACAACGAGCAGCAGGGCCGGCCTGTCGAGTCGCCAGGCAATCCCCACCGGCGGCGCCCAGTCGCCCAGCCACAGCGTGACCTCGGTGAAGCCGTTCACGCCCCCTGGCCCGACAAGCCCCAGGCCGCCGATCAGAAGACCGCCCAGGGCGATCGCGACCTGGTGGCGCGCCGGGAGCAGGCCCAGCAGGGCGACGAGGGCCAGGGCCAGGGGCAGCACGACGAGCAGGGGCAGCAGCCAGTCCGCTGGCGTCACGGGTCCTCCCCGCGGCGTCGATCATGGGCCTGCACCGCCAGGGCGAGCACCGCGGCGGTGGTGCTGACCGCCACCACGATACCGGTGAGCACCATGGCGTGGGGCAGCGGATCGAGGCCGTACGGGGTCTGCGCCAGGCTGACCAGCAGCAGAAAGACGGCGCTGGCCAGCACGTTGAGCGCCAGCACTCGGCGCAGCAGGTCGTCGGTACGGAAGAGCCCTATCAGCGACATTCCGGTGAGCGTCGCGGAGAGCAGCAGGTAGAGTTCGCTCATCGTCCCGGCTCCCCGTAGAGGTAGAGGGCCATCAGCATCAGGGCGATGGAGAGGGCGGCGGCGACCTCCACGGCGAGAATCACGGTTCCCGCCATGCCCACGGGGATATCCAGGAAGGTGCCCGTCAGCAGCAGGCCACTCAGCGCCACGCCCAGAAACAGCAGCACGCCGGCTGTCAGCAGCAGGCGAAGCAGTGGCTGGCGGCGGGGATCGTGCATCCAGGGCACGGCGCCGGCGAGTACCAGCAGGACGCCCCCGGCACCCAGCACTGCACCGGCGGGAAAGGCGCCGCCCGGCGCATGGCTGCCGCGCCACAGCAGGTAGGCGGGCACCAGCAGGAAGAGCGGATGCAGCAATCGGGTCAGGGCCGGGAGGCCCGGGAGCGCCGTGGCCGGTGCATAAGGAGTGAGTGCCGGCCCCAGGGACCAGACCAGGCAGACGGCGGCCAGCATCACGGCGATCTCGAGCAGGGTGTCCCAGGCGCGCAGGTTGAGCAGCACCGCGGTCACCGCATTGGTCACGCCGCTCTCCGGGAGCGCCTCGCCGATCGGGCCGGCGAGACCGGGGCGCGGGAGCTGCCAGGCGACCCAGGCCAGGGCCAGGGTGGACATGAGGGTGGTGACCAGCGCCAGGTGCACCAGCGGTCGCTGGCCGACCCGCCAGGCCGGCGCATGGCCAGCGGTGGCAGGCAGCCGTCCGAGTGCTGCCAGCAGCAGGGCGCCGGTGACACCGGCGCCGATGGCCGCCTCGGCAAGGGCGATGTCGATGGCGTCGAGGCGAACCCATACCAGGGCCATTAGCAGGCCGAAGGCCATGAAGTGGACCACTGCCGAGAAGCGGTGCGGGTCGAACAGCGCCTGCCAGGCCAGCCAGCTCAGGCCGACGACAAGCAGCAGGTCGAAGCCGAGGGTCAGGGCGCTCACCGGGGCATGTCCTCCTCCTGGCCATTCACCCCGGGAGGGGGCCTGCGCTGACGCGGCCTCAGCCCGCAGGCCAGTGCCGTGGAGGCGATCAGGGTGGCGCCGATGCTGGAGGCGATCAGCACCAGACCCCACACGAGCAGCACCTTCAGGGCCGCAGCGACGGTCGCGGCCTGCAGCGCAAGGCCCAGACAGATCAGTCCGAGGCCCAGGTTATCGGCCTTGGTCAGGGCATGCAGGCGCGCGTAGAGATCGGGAAAGCGGACCAGCCCGAGGCTCCCGGCGAAGAAGAAGATCGCCCCCGTCACGATCAGCCCGCGGCCCAGCGGATCGAGCCATTCAGTCACGTCCCGCCTCCTCGCGACTGCCGCTCTCCTCGTGGAGCAGGGTCCAGGTGCGGGTGACAAAGTTGGCGGTGGCCACGGCGGCTAGCAGGGCGAACAGCAGCGCCACGTCGACCAGCGCGGGCTGCTCGAATCCGGCACTCAACAGCAGCAGCACGGCGATGGCGGAAACGCTGATGAGCTCTGCCGCCAGCATGCGGTCGGCGCTGGTGGGCCCGCGGTGCAGGCGCCACAGGGCCACCCCGGCATTGACCAGCAGCAGCGAGGCGATAACCGCATGAAACATCGAGAAGTCTCCTTGGCTCC
>PUOM01000227.1 GCA_003552795.1 Halomonas sp.
GTGATAGTGGGTCAGCACCACGTGCTTGATCGGCAGATCGGGGATCTCGCGGATCCGGCGGATCACATCCTGGGCCATGATCGGGGTGGCCTGGGTGTCGATAACCATCACGCTGTCATCGCCGATCACGATGCCGGTGTTGGGATCGCCCTCGGCGGTGTAGGCGTAGAGGCCTTCGGCGAGCTTCTCGAAGCTGACCTGCTTCTCTTCGGTATCGGCGTGGGATGCGAACTTCTTGCTCATGGTGTCTCCGGTCTCGTCGGGGTCGTCACGCTCTGGCGACGCGCGTGTTGTGTGATCCGAGTGTGGAGCGAGCATAGTTGCTAGTGAAACTAGATGTCCAGCCCGGTGCAGGGCTGTCGGCGACATGCACCGCCGAAGTGCGGGGAAAAACTGCTTAAGATCAACGTTTTTGCCGTATTTTAATACCTAAGTCTAAGTGATCATTGCCGCAAATTAGTTGCGCAGGAGAATTCCTGCCGGCAAGGTGGCGCCGAGGAAATCGTCACTATGAGAGGGGCGCCAGCCGGGACGGTGATGCCCCGCAACGAACAATAACGTCGGCGCCGAAGGCGCCAGCCCAAGACGACCTAGGAGCACCACGATGAACAATTTCGCTCGCCTGGCCATCGGCGCCCTGGCCCTGTCTGGCATGAGTCTGAGCGTGCCGGCCCTGGCCCAGACCACCCTCACCGTCAGCACCTGGGGAGGCCCCAACCATGGTGTCAACACCATGGTCTGGCCGACCTGGAAATCCTGGGTCGAGGAGGCCACCGAGGGCCGCGTGACCGTCGAGGTGGTTCACGACATGGGGCCGCCCGCCTCCCAGATGGAGATCGTCGCCGACGGTATCGCCGACGCCAGCTGGATCTTCCATGCACACATGGCCGGTCGCTTTCTCGCCACTCAGCTGCCGGAGTTTCCCACCTTCGAGGAGTTCTCCTCCGAAGATGCCTCGGCTGCCTACTGGCACACCCATCAGGAACATCTGGCCCGGGCCAACGAACACCGTGGCGTCGACGTGCTGGCGACCGGCGTGCACGGTCCCGGCCAGATCTTCACCCGCAGCCGGGTCGCGTCCATCGAGGAGCTGGCGGGCAAGCGTCTGCGCGTCGGCGGTGGCGTCATGAGCGGCCTCGGCGATGCCATGGAGGTCACCGGCGTGTCGATTCCGCCCACCGGCATCTACGAGGCCGCCTCCCAGGGCGTGGTCGATGGCGCCATGCTCACCCTGGAAAGCCTGCGTAGCTTCCGTGTGGCCGAGGTCGCGCCGCATACGCTGACCGTGGACGGTGGCTTCTACCGCGGCAGCTTTTCGATCGTCATGAATCCGCTGTTCTGGGACCAGGTCTCTGCGCAAGATCGCGAGGCCATCGAGGAAGTCTCCGGCGAACCGCTGTCACGCCTGTTCGGCTACATGATGGACACGTCCGACGAAAGCGGCGTCGAGTTCGGGGAAGCGCGCGGGGCCACCTTTACTCAGGCGCCCGAGGCTGACGTCGAGCGGCTGCGCACCGTTACCGACGCGCTGGTGAGCGAGTGGAGTGAGGCGGTCGCGGAGCGCGGCGTCGATGCCGACGCTGCGCTGACCTACTTCCGCGAGCGGCTCGCCGAGGCGGGCGAGGGCGAGAGCATCGCCGGCCGCGTGGCCAGTGAATGAATCGACAGGCAATCCGAGAGATGACCATGTCTACCTCAGCATCCCTCTGGCCGCGCATCGGCCGGGTCCTTCAGCTGACGCTGGAGGGGGTGGCAGGCGCCACCCTCTTCGGCATGATGCTGTTGACCACGGCAGACGTGACCGGCCGTTACTTCTTCAATTCTCCGATCCTCGGCACCGTGGAGCTGACCCAGCTGATGCTGGCGGCGCTGGTGTTCCTGTCGCTGCCGGTGGTGTGCTGGCGCCAGGAGCACATCAGCGTGGACCTGCTCGACGCGATCTTTCCCGCCAAGCTGGTGTGGGTGCGCGAGGTGATCGTCAACCTGCTGGTCACCGCGGCGCTGTGGATCATGGCCCGGCGCGTCTGGACGCTGGCCGAACGCGCCTTCGACTGGGGCGACGTGACCGAATTCCTGCGCATCCCGCGCGGCTACCTGATCGGCCTGATCGCCATCATGCTGGCGCTCTCCGCGCTGCTGACCCTGGCGCGGGCGGTGCTCTATCTGCTGGAAGGCCTCAAGGTGGTCAAACAGGGTGGCCCGCTGAGCAAGGGGGAGATTCATGACTGAAGCGCTCTACGGTTTCGCGGCGCTGCTGGTGCTGGTGTTCCTGCGGGTGCCGCTGGCCTTTGCCATGGGCATCGTCGGCTTTGCGGGCTTCTACTACCTGACCGGCAACTGGAATGCCGCCGAGGCGATGGCGTCACGCCGAGTGGTGGACACCGCCATGGACTACGGGCTGTCGGTGATTCCGCTGTTCATCCTGATGGGCAACTTCGTCTCCCACGCCGGGCTGTCGGATGCCCTGTTCCGGGCCTCCAACGGCTTTCTGGGCCACCGCAAGGGCGGTCAGGCCATGGCCACCATCGTCGCCTGCGGCGGCTTCAGCGCCATCTGCGGCTCGAGCCTGGCGACCTGCGCCACCATGGGGCGTGTGGCCATGCCGCAGATGCGCAAGTACGGCTACAAGGACTCCCTGGCCTCGGCGTCGATCGCCGCCGGCGGCACCCTGGGCATCCTGATTCCGCCCAGCGTGATGCTGGTGATCTACGGGATCATCACCGAGACCAGCATTCGCGAGCTGTTCGCGGCGGGCTTCATTCCCGGGATTCTGGGGGTCTTCCTCTACCTGGGTGCGGTGAAGTGGGTGCTGTGGCGCGACCCGAGCGCCGGCCCGGCGGCGGAGAAGGTGCCGTGGCCGGAGCGGCTGGCGGCGCTGAAGAGCGTGGGCAGCACCCTGGCGCTGTTCGTGCTGGTGATCGGCGGCATCTATCTGGGGGTGTTCACGCCCACCGAGGCGGCGGGCATCGGCGCCATGGGGGCCTTCCTGATCGCCCTGGCGCGCCGGGCGCTGACGCCGCGGGTGCTGATGAACGTGCTGATGGACACGGTGCGGACCACGGCGATGCTGTTTGCGGTGGTGCTGACGGCGCTGATCTTCGCCAACTTCGTCAACCGGGCCGGCTTGCCGGGGGACCTGCTCAATCTGGTCAACAACATGAACGTGGCGCCCTTCGTGGTGATCCTGGCGATCATCGCCATCTATGTGGTGCTGGGCTGCGTGTTCGAGAGCATGTCGATGCTGCTGCTGACGGTGCCGGTGTTCTTCCCGGTGGTGGCGGGGCTGGGCTATGACCTGGTGTGGTTCGGTATCCTGGTGGTGATCGTGATCGAGATCAGTCTGATCACGCCGCCGGTGGGGATGAACGTCTTCGTGCTCAGGGCGGTGCTGCCGGACGTCTCCACGGGTACCATCTTCCGTGGCGTGACGCCGTTCTGGGCCGCCGGGGTGATACGCGCGCTGCTGGTGCTGCTGTTCCCGGCGATCGTGCTGTTCCTGCCCCGGCTGCTCTATTGA
>PUOM01000274.1 GCA_003552795.1 Halomonas sp.
ACAGCATCTTGGTGATATCGAAGGCCCAGTCGCTGGGTCGCCCGGTGAAGAAGCGCAGCGCGATATCGTAGAGCACCACCAGGGTGATGATGGCGATCAGCGGCGCGATGACTCGCCCAAGCACCTCGTTGAGCGTGTCGATCGCCTTGGCAATCGCATTCATGGGAGCAGTCTCCGGCGTTGGAACGCAGGCCGCCCCGGGCGGGGCCGGGGCGGCAGCAGGGGGCTTACAGGCAGGCTTCGAGTTCTTCCAGGGACGGCAGGTCGTCCATGGTGCGGCTCATGTTGTACGGCACGGAAATATCACGCCAGGTAGCGTAGTGCTCGAGATAGCTGACCATGGAGTGGTAGACCTTGGCATGCAGCGGGTTCTCGCAGGCGCCACGCAGAATCACCTCGTTGGTCATCTTCTGAATGCGCTCGAGGTCCTCTTCGGAAAACTGATGGATTTCCACGCCGGCCTCGAGGAACTTCTCGGTGCCCTCGGTGGAGCCGCGCTCGGACCAGGCCAGCGACCAGGCCATGGTGGCGTCGGCGGCGATCTTCAGCTTCTCCTGGGTCTCCTCGGAGAGGGCGTCCCAGGCGTCCTTGTTGATCATCACCCCGAACACGCTGGCGGACTGGTGCCAGCCGGGGGTGGCCCAGTATTCCACGACCTCGGCGAAGCCGAGTTGATAATCGACACCCGGGGTCGCAAACTCGCCGGCATCGACCACGCCGCGCTCGATCGCCTGATAGAGCTCGCCACCGGCAAGCGTCACCTGGGAGCCGCCGAGCTCCTCAAGCACGCGACCCTGGTCACGGCCTGCCAGGCGGATACGCTTGCCCTCGAGGTCTGCCAGGCTCTCGATGGGGGTGCGGCCCATGAAGCCGGATTCGTTGTTGGTGATGCCGTAGGGCAGGTAGACCATGTTGTAGTCGCCGTAGATCTCCTGGTAGAGATCCCAGCCGCCCCACTGCTGGATCCAGTTCAGGTAGTCGACGCCATTGAACAGGCTGGTGGTGGTGGCCAGCGGCGAGAAGGCCGAGTCGCGGCCGGCCCAATAGCCGGGCCAGTCGCCGGAGGCCTCGATGCTGCCCGTCTCGGTGGCATCGAACACCTCGGTTGGCGGCATCAGGGTGCCGCCGGAGCGAAATTCGATCTCCAGCTCGTCGCCGGCCAGCCGGTTGACCAGCTCCACCCAGTGACGGTCTATCTCGATCAGCGCAATGTCGTCCGTCCAGGTGGTGGTCATGGTCCAGCGTTCCTGGGCCTGGGCGGTGGTGTTGAGGGCGGCCAATGCCACGCCGGCGGCGAGGCCGGTGAGGGTAAACTTGGTCATCTTCTTCATGTGGTGCTCCCTGTGCGGGTTATTGATGTTGGTCGAGAAGACGTTGCGGGTGCCGGCCCCTGTTGTGTGGCGTTGGCGGGGCGGCGCCTGCGGCCGGCGGTTGACCGGACGGGCAGGCTCGGCAGCATTGCCAAGCTAGCATGCTGCCACTGTCATGATCGATAGCCTGCTCGGGACGAGTCACGGGGTGTCAATACAGTGGCTTCGGGTGCCTGGAGAGTGTTTGTTTTCCCTTATTATCATTGAGTTATGGGTTTTTTGTGGCGGCGAAGCCGGGTCCGGCAGCGTTGAATGAGGCGAGCTTTGCGACCAAGGTTGTAGCTGTTGCCGGCAGGGAAGAAACGGCACGCCGCTGGCCGCGGCAAATTGAGCCCCTGTAGGAGCCGAGCGTGACAGAGAGAGTGGAGCAGGCAGTGAAGCAGCTGTTGGCGCGAGCCGCGGAGCTGGCGGATAGGCGCTGGCGCAGCCTGGTCTGGCTGACCGGCGAGGCGAGCGCCTGCCGCGAGGCCGCCCTGGCGCTATGGCAGGCCGCTGCCTGGGGGGCCCCTCTCTGGGTGGCTTGCGAGGCGCCGGCGGGGCTGTCCGAGGGGGGCTGCATGGCGCCGGGCAGGGCGCGCACCCGCCTGGGCGGCGAGCAGGACCTGCTGGTGATAGATGCGGTATCGCCGGGTGCCGGCTTCGATCCCGACGCCTTCGGCGCCCTGGCCGGTACCCTGCGCGCCGGCGGGCTGCTGGTGCTGATGACCCCGTCCGACTGGGGCGCGAGCCCCGACGCCGACTACCGCCGCCTGGCCGAGCATCCCTGCCGTCCCGAGCAGCTCACCGCCCGCTATCTGGCGCGGCTGGCCGGCCTGCTCGAGGCGGCCCCCGACGTGATCCACTGGCCGCTGGAGGGAGCATCGTGCCTGCCGTCCCTGCCCGAGGCGGTCCCGCGAGCCCCTGCCCCCGGGCTGGACACCAGCCGCGTGGATCCCGACTGCCTGACCGCCGATCAGGCCGAGGCGGTGGCGCGGCTGGTGGGTCAGCGACGGCGGCGTCCGCTGGTGATCACCGCCGACCGTGGCCGCGGCAAGAGCGCGGCCCTGGGCATCGCCTGCGCGCGACTGCTGGCGGCGGGCGAGGCGGAGATCCTGGTCACCGCCCCGCGCCCCGCGTCGGTGGAAAGCCTCTTCGGGCGTCTTGCTGTTCTCTGCCCCGAGGGACAGCGCCGGGGCACGCAGTTCTGCCTGGGGGAGCAGCGGGTTCGCTTCGTGGCGCCGGATGAGCTCTCCCGCCTGGCTCGCCGAGGCGAGGTCGGCGGCGCCGGCGCCCGGCTGCTGGTGGACGAGGCGGCGGCCATTCCCGCCGCTCTGCTCGGCGAATGGCTCGCGGCCTTCCCGCGCATCGCCTTTGCCACCACGCTGCACGGCTACGAGGGCTCCGGGCGCGGCTTTGCGGTGCGCTTTCTGCCGCGGCTTTCCCGTGAGGCACCGGACTGGCAGGGCCTGCATCTGGGGAAGCCGATTCGCTGGGCGCCGGACGATCCCCTGGAGGGCCTGGTCAACCGCCTGCTGCTGCTCGATGCCGAGCCCGCCGAGGTGCCCCAGGGGGCCGCCCCTTCCTGGCAGCGTCTCTATCCCGCCGAGCTGGCGGAAGACGAACCCCTGCTGCGCTCGCTCTTCGGCCTGCTGGTGCAGGCCCACTATCGCACCACGCCTGCGGACCTGCGCCGCCTGCTGGACGGTCCCGGCGCCGGCATCGGCGCGCTGATGGCCGACCGATCGCCGGTGGGCGTGGTGCTGACCGGCGACGAAGGCGGCTTCGCCACCGAGCTGGCCGAGCGGGTCGCCCGCGGCGAGCGCCGGCCTCGGGGCCACCTGCTGGCCCAGTCCCTGGCCGCCCATGCCGGCAGCCGCGAGGCGCTCACGGCAACGCTGCGCCGGGTGGTGCGCATCGCCGTGGTGCCTACGTATCGCCGCGCCGGGCTGGGTCGGCGGCTGATCGAGGTGGAGGCCGAGCAGGCGCGCCGGGACGGTATCGACCTGCTGGGGTCGAGCTTCGGCGCCGAGCCCGAATTGATTGCCTTCTGGCAGTCGCTGGGCTTCGTGACGCTGCGCCTGGGGCTGACCCGGGAGACCGCCACCGGAGAGCACGCGGTGATGGTGGGGCGGCCGCTGAACGAGCGCGGCGAGGCGATGGTGAAG
>PUOM01000072.1 GCA_003552795.1 Halomonas sp.
GATCTGCGAGTAGACCTGGAGGGCGAAGCGTTTGTGGCCTCAGGGCGGCAGGTGCGTGTGGAAGGGTGGCGCGAACTCTTTCCCCGGGCGGCAATTGGAGAGGGGGGTGACGAGGAGCGGGAAGCGCCCCCGCTGCCATCGCTGAGCGAGGGGGAGTGCTGCCAGGCCGGTCAGCTTGAGGTGCTGGCCAAGCAGACGACACCGCCCAAGCCCTTCACCGAGGGCACCCTGGTCGCCGCCATGAAGCATGCCGCTCGGTTCGTGACAGACGAGCGCCTGAAGGCGCGTCTCAAGGAGACAGCTGGGATCGGCACCGAGGCAACGCGAGCCGGCATCATCGAGACGCTGCTGAAGCGGGGCTTCATCAAGCGGCAGAAGCGCGCCCTGGTCTCGACGCCGATCGGCCAGCAGCTGATCGATGCGCTGCCTACCGTCATCACCAATCCCGGCATGACGGCGCTCTGGGAACAGGCGTTGGATGACGTCGCGGCAGGGCGCCTGGCGCTGCAAGAGTTCATGGGCCGTCAGGCCGGCATGGTGGAGAAGCTGGTGCAGCATGCGCGAGAGTCCACGGTGACGATGCCCCAGCCAAAGAGCAAGACGCCAGGAAAAGGTGCTGGCAGCCGGCGTAAGGTGCCATCATCTTGACCCTAAGAGGGGTAGGCTCAATAATAAGAGCTGTACCCCGTTGGTTGCTGACGGTCATCACGCAACGCCCTTTGAGCGCCAACGCTCAATCCCCCAAAGTATTCGCACCTCGCGAGACGAATACGCCCCATCCCGCCTATACGGCTCACACTGCATCATCAACAGTCGGGGTTCGAGGTTCATTAGTCCCAGGCCAACTTGGTTGGTTGGCCACCTATCTCATACGACGACCGGCCTGCCGGCTACCTGGATCCAGGGTAGCGGCCAGGCCGGTTGACGTTTCCACGCTGGAAACGCCTGCCCTTCTGCGGAGCCCGCCGCATCACCAACGGGAGCCCTTTGTACAGGGATCTGTGCTTGATCGACCGAATGCGTCCGCGAAGAGATTCGGGTGCCACCGTGAGCGAAGCATGGCAACGAGGGACATGCCTTGGCTCCAGTTGCATGGCGGACATCCTGGTGCCTGTCGGTACGGCGACGACCCTGTTGATGCCCTCTATGGTCTTCAATCCCAAGACGTGGCGTGCCGCGTCTTGCGAGTGGGGATATCGAGGAGACGCTGCCGAAGCTGTGAGCAGCCTCCCAGTGGGCAAGTGCCGCCGCTGGCGGCCCGGTGGTCTCGACCGGCTCCAACCGAGACACCCCAGGCACCCAGGCGTTTCAAGGGTGCGCCGCTTAGCGGTACGCCATCTCCCAAGGCCTCGCGCATCCCGAGACGAGGCCGCCCATTCGGGCTGGATGCCACTGCGATTACCACCCATTCGGGGAGATGCCTCCCCAGGGGGCGGACCCCCTGGAACCTGGAGGAAGGCCCCATGGCCACGATTGTCGACGACCATGTCATGGTCTGTGACGACTGCCTGATGATCATCGCCAATGACGATGCTACCGGGCTGGATCACTTCCTGGATGAGGAGAGCGCTGCCGCCCGCGAAAGGGAGGTGCGTGATTCCATCTACGCAGCACAGCGCGACGGGAACACCCTCGTCGTCGGCGATAGCGAGCACGACGAAGCGTTCTCGACCTCATCCTGCGACTGCTGCCACACCCACCTGGCGGGCGCTCGGCACCACTGCGTGCTGATGGGCTGAGCCAGCGTCTGAATCCACCCCTTGCCCACCCGGGAAGCCACTCGACTTCCCGCAGGGTGCGAGTGTCTCCCGGGCGCACACTGCAACCCACCGAGGAGACACACTATGACGGTCACCACACACCAGAGTGTCACCACTGGCTTCTTCGACCTGCATATCACTGGCCTTGGCTATCTCAACCGCATCCGAGAGATCAGGCCGAAGCGCGGAGACGCATTCTGGGCATGCGATATCGCCGCCCTCAACGGCCCCGCGGACGATGTGGGCTACACCCGCTTCGACTGCCGGATCAGCGGCCGAGAGGCCGAAGCGCTTGTCAAACGCTGCCGTCAGGCGGTGTATCAAGGTCGCAAGGTGCTGGTGGGCTTCAAGCTTGGTGACCTCTGGACGGACACCTTCGTCTACTCCAGAGGCGACAAGGCGGGCCAGAACGGCGTCAGTCTCAAGGCGCGCCTGCTGTTCATCAGTTGGATCAAGGTGAACGGCGAGATGGTTTACCAGGCGCCCCGCCGCGACGAGCAGGGTGCCGGCAACGACAGATCCGCTGCCTCAGCGGAGCCGTCTGAAGCCGGCAATGGCTACGCCGCTGCCCACGCGGGAGAAGCGGCCGGCTCCTTCGATTCGCCGGCCATGCACTGATCCACAGCGCTCCCATCAACCTACCCAGCCGGGGATTTACCTCCCCGTCGGGGAGGTTCTTCTCGGCGATGACAGTCAGCTGGAGAAGACAATGCGAGTGGAAGTTAACCAACTGCTCTACGATCCGCGAGATCCAATCTGTTTCCACATCCTGAGCGAGAGTGCCGGGAGGCTGTACGCCTTCGTGCAGTGCATCGATCGCGGCATGGATCTCAAGGCTCACTACCGCGCCCGCTATTGGGGCGAGTACAGCCACGACGACCCGGATGGCAGCATCCGGCTCATCCTGACTCACGGGGGTAAATGGCCAGGCCTGCCCCTCGACTAACCACATTACTCATCGCCACCCAGCCGGGGAAATGCCTCCCCGCTGGGAAGGTTCTCCCCGGCGTTGCCATGAACGGGAGAGCCACGATGGAACACTTTGTCCCCAACCCCTATGCGGTCGAAGGCGCGCTGATTCGGGAGGAGGTGCTGCGCGAGCAGTTTCGTCTCACGGTGCACGGCACGCGCTGGGAGTATGACGATACCGCCCCCTCGGACCCCTGGTTCGAGGAGACAATGGTCATCGACGCTGGCAGCTTTGCGACGGTCACCGAGATCGTCCATGCAGAGCCCGACCTTCTGGCGCATATCGGCCCGGAGGTCATGCTGTCTCACGCCGAGGTGCGAGACCGGTACGGGCGCCTTGTGGCAGCAGCACGCTTTACGACGGGTGCCTTCGAGTGGCTCATGCCGCCCACTGTTCAGGAAGCGTCTGCGCTACGCGAGCGCGAGCAGGCACTGGAACAGCGGGCCAGGGAGGAGATTGCCCTGGCAGACAACGTCAGCGCAGCACGCTGGCTTCGCGAGCAGGCGGCAGGCCTGCGGCTGCAGCTGGCTCTGGACCACTACTATCGACCCTATGTGCGCCGAGAGCTCGAGGCGCTCAACGTCATGCCAAGGCACTGACGATTCCCAACCCTGAAAAACGCCCCACCCCGGGGCGTTTTTCCTTTCCCCGCCTGATTACACTTTCCAATCGACCCGCCCCCGCAAACCCGAGAACCTCCTGCCTCAACGCCATTGAATGGACTCCCTTGAGGCAACGCATGCTCAACCTTCCCACCCTCTCGACCGCTGCGCTGATCGCCA
>PUOM01000186.1 GCA_003552795.1 Halomonas sp.
GCAGTGAGGTGGCGATTACCGTCACCGACGAGAACGGCGACAGCGTCGAGGCCACCGCCACCGTGGACGCCGACGGCAACTACAGCCTGGCCGACCTCGATGTCAGCGAGCTGCGCGACGGCGAGCTGACCGTCGAGGCCGCCGCCACCGACAATAACGGCAACGCGCTGACCGCTCAGGCCAGCGTCGAGCTGGCTGCCACCGACGAGCTTCTGGACCCTACTCAGGGCATCATTAGCGCGCTTGCATTCAATGTGGAAGAGACGCTCGGGCTCGAGTCAGGCGAACTGTCCGAGGTGATAGACGCATCTGATGACCTGACTAGCCAACTGAGCGACGCCCTCTCGCCGCTTGTGGGCGAGGAGTTCTCCGCCGACGACCCCAACGGCTTCGATGAACTCGATGGCCTGGTCGGAGATGTCGCAAAAGACGTGGGCGATGTGCTCGACCCCGTCGTTGGCCCCCTGCTGGGTGACGGTCTCTCCGAGGCGATCTTCGAGTCCACGGGCATTCAGGTCGATTACGCCACTGACGGGCTGGCTAACGCCCTGCAAGATGGCCTGCTGGGCGGCACGCTGGTCGGTCTGGGGCTTGGCAGCACCCTCGACAACCTGCTGGAGGAAGATGGCCAGCTTGATGCGGTGCTCTCCTCACTCACCGAAGAGGGTGCCCTGGTCCCCGGCCTGCTGGCCGAGCAGGGCATCGTTGGCGGCCTGCTCGCCGAGGACGGGCTCGTCGCGGGCAACGCGCTGGTGGAAGACGGACTGATCAGCACCCTGCTGTCCGATGAAGGCCTGGCTGGCAACCTGCTGGCCGAAGGCGGCGTGCTGAACGAACTGCTCGGCACGCTGCTCGAGGATGAAGGCCTGCTCAGCAACGTCTTGACCAGCCTGCTGGGCGATGACGACGCCCTGCTTGGAGGCCTGATCGAAAACGGCTCTGTTGGCGGCCTGCTGCTGGATGAAGAGGGGCTGCTTGCGGCCCTGGTCGGCTCGGAGGGTGTGCTCGGCAACCTGACCGAGGCGCTGGAAGACAACGTCGTTGGTCTGGTCTCCGAGCTGGCAGACACCCTGGGCCTGGAGCTTGATGAGGTCCTGGACGAAGAGCTGATGAATGGCCTGATCGGCGATGAAGGCGCCGTGCCGGAGCTGCTGTCAGCGCTTGTCGGCACTGAGGGCGCGGTCACTCAGCTGCTGGGCGAGGACTCCGAGGCCAGTGAACTCCTCGGCGAGCTGCTCGCCGCTGACGGCCCGGTGGGAGAGCTGCTGGAGACGCTGGTGGGCCCGGAAGGCCTGCTGACCGGCGCCCTGGACGCGCTTCCGACCGAACCTACCGATGAGCTGCTGGATGGCCTGCTGGGACAGGATGGCCTGGTCAACGAGCTGCTTGCCGATCTGGTCGGCGCGGACGGCCTGCTGACCGGCCTGCTGGGCGAAGACGATGGTCTGCTTGGCGATAGTGAGCTGATCGACGGTCTGCTGGGCGACGATGGCCTGGTAAGCGGCGTCCTCGACACCCTGCTGGGTGACGGCGGCCTGCTCAGCGATCTGACCGAAGGTGACCTGCTGGGCGAGGACGGGCTGGTCGGCAGCCTGCTGGACACCCTGGTTGGCGAAGAAGGTCTGCTGCCCGGCCTGCTGGGCGATGAAGAGGGCCTGCTGGGCGAGGGTGATGCCAATGACCTGCTGGCCGGCCTGCTGGGTAACGACGGCCTGCTGGGCGGTCTGCTTGGCGAGGAAGGACCGCTGGACGGCCTGCTGGGCGACGGTGAGCTGATCGACGGGCTGCTCGGCGACGATGGCCTGGTAAGCGGCGTGCTCGATCCCCTGCTGGACGAGGGCGGCCTGCTCAGCGGCCTGACCGAAGGTGACCTGCTTGGCGAGGACGGCCTGGTCGGCAGCCTGCTGGACACCCTGGCCGGCGAGGAAGGGCTCCTGTCGGGGCTGCTGGGTGACGAAGAGGGCCTGCTGGGCGAGGGTGACGCCAACGACCTGCTGGCCGGCCTGCTGGGTGAGGAGGGCCTGCTGGGTGGCCTGCTCGGCGAAGAGGGTGCGCTGGACGGCCTGCTGGGCGAGGGTGAGCTGATCGACGGCCTGCTCGGCGACGATGGTCTGCTGGGCGGCGTGCTCGATCCCCTGCTGGACGAGGGCGGCCTGCTCAGCAGCCTGACCGAAGGTGACCTGCTTGGCGACGACGGCCTGCTGGCCGGCGTGCTGGGCGAGGATGGCCTGCTCGGCGGCCTGGTCAGTGATGGCGATCTTCTCGACGGTGCAGTCGACGGTCTGCTTGGCGAAGACAGCCTGCTGGGCGGCGTTGTGGACGGCCTTCTCGGCAGCGATGAGGGTAGCCTGATCCTGAGCGATGGCGATGGTGGTAGCCTGCTGGGTGGCCTGCTTGACGGGGACTCCAGCAATGAGACAGAGGCCGATGAGGCTGTCTTGCTGGAAGCTGCTAACGACTCACTGCACATTGGTGGTGATGATGAGCCAGATAGCATGGACGCCGCCCCCATCGAAGCCGTGGAGGATGTTGCCATTGCGCTGACTACGCCTGACTCCCCTGAAGAGGCTGATATGTCTTCAAGCGTTATGGGCTAAAATAGGAGTCAACTGACAAACGCCCCGCCACTCCGTGGCGGGGCGTTTTTGGTTCTGCCCCCACTGGCGTGGCGACAGCCCAGAGGCGGAACAGCGCTAGCCGCAGTCGATCTCGCTGATGATGTCGTCGTCATCCAGGCGGACGTTGAGGCGATCGGGACGATGGTCCAGGGTCACCGCCTCGCCGGGACGGATCACCCGCACGGCCGCCGCGCCGCTCTCTTCGCGAATCGACGCCTCCAGAGACTCGCTGTACTCGCGCCCTACGCGGTCCTGCACCCGCTCGGCACCGCAGTCGGCCTGGTTCTCGACCCTCGGGGGTGGCGGCGCCGACTCATGGGGCGGCGGGGAACTCATCCCGGCACAGCCGGCCAGCAGCAGACCGGCCAGTACCGGGGAAAGTGCCTTCAAAGGCATGGTGTCTCCTTCTCTTCCATGACGAAATGCCGGAGCGGGCTGCCCCCCGCTCCGGCCTGTGACAGGTCGCTCGTTAAGTCACTCGGTGGAGCGCTGGATCGCCTCGCCACCTCTTTCGATGTCCTCACCGGCACCGCGAACGGTATTGCAGCCGGAAAGCAACGAAAGGGAGAACAGCGACAGCAGCACAATGGCCAGGGTGCGTTTCATTGGCTTGCCTCCTTGCATGTGATTCTTGGTAACCCTCCTACAATCTAGCACCACCGGCAGCGCTCCGCCGTGCTATCCCAGCAGTAGACGCAAAATGATGGCAGCGATCACTGCAATCGTCAGCCACTTGACCCACATCGCGCCCCGCGGGCTCACGTTGACCTTTACCCCCAGCCAGGCGCCCAGCATGCTGCCCGCCGCCAGGACCAGGCCGTAGCCCCAGCGCACCTGGTCATTGAAGATGAAGACCAGCAGCGCGGGAA
>PUOM01000071.1 GCA_003552795.1 Halomonas sp.
CCGACTCTCCCAGCAACAGAACCGTGGCATCCGCCGGCGCCACCCGCTTGAGCAGCAGCGCCACCTCACGCATCACGCGGCTGCGCACCCGCAGCGTCCCCAAACCATCCTCCAGGTCGCCATCTTCCGACGGCGCCGAGTGGCTGCGCTTCAGGTGCTCGCTGAAGCGACGCTGCAGCAGGGCATACTCGTCCTGGAGCAGCTGCAGGTCGGTCAGGTCCCGCGACCGGCTGACGATGCGCTCGATTCGGCCGTCGACCCAGACCGGGTGGGCCTCGGCGATGACCCGTCGCCCGGTCTCCGTCACCTGCATCAGCTGGGCAGGCTGTCCGGTTCGCAGCACCTCCAGGCTGACCGATGGCTTGAGCACGCCCTGCGCTTCCAACGCCTGCACCGTAGTGGCCATCAGCGACTCCCGCGACATGCCATAGACGGCGGCCGCCCCGGGACTGACGTCCAGCACCCGCCCCGTACCATCGACGATGAAGACATGGTCGCTGGCGGTCAGAACGATGGTGTCCAGCACTCGGCTGTCGATATGCATGGCGTCGCGCCCGTATCGGTGATTCATGGATGCATCAATGATACACAAGTGCATCCTTCGGAGCCCGCAAGCGATCCACAAGTGGATCGTTGTTCCCCCACCCTAACTGCAAAATCAACAGGCTAATCCCTGGCACAACTCCTGCATGTCACTAAGCGATCACCCATTATCCGCAGGAGAGACCATGAGTACCTTCAACCAGCCGCTGGGGGGCAACGAGATGCCCCGCTTCGGCGGCCCCGCCACCATGATGCGACTCCCCGCCCAGGAGAGCGCCGCCGGCCTGGATGCCGCCTTCATCGGCGTTCCGATGGACATCGGCACCTCCAACCGGCCCGGGACTCGCCTCGGGCCCCGCCAGATCCGCGATGAATCGCGCATGCTGCGCCCCTACAACATGGCCACCCGCGCCGCGCCCTTCGACAGCCTGCAGGTGGCCGATATCGGCGACGTGCCGATCAACACCTTTCACCTGCCCAAGACGGTGGACATCATCAGCGCTTTCTACGATGAGGTGCTGCAGCACGACTGTGCCCCGCTGACCCTGGGGGGCGACCATCTCCTCACCCTGCCGATCCTGAGAGCCATGGCCAAAAAGCATGGCCCGGTGGGACTGATTCATATCGACGCTCATGCCGATGTCAACGACCAGATGTTCGGCGAACCCATCGCCCACGGCACCCCCTTCCGGCGCGCCCAGGAGGAGGGCCTGCTGGCCCATGGCAAGGTGGTTCAGATCGGCCTGCGGGGCACCGGCTACGCCGCCGAGGATTTCGACTGGTGTCGCAAGCAGGGCTTTAGGGTGATCACCGCCGAGGCTTGCTGGTATCGCTCACTCGAGCCGCTGATGGTCGAGGTGCGCGAGCAGATGGGCGACATACCGGTCTATATCTCCTTCGATATCGATGGCCTGGACCCCTCGGTGGCACCGGGCACCGGCACCGTTGAGATGGGCGGACTGACCGCCAGCCAGGGCCTGGAGATCGTCCGCGGCGCGGCGGGCCTCAACATCGTCGGCGGCGACCTGGTCGAGGTCTCTCCTCCCTACGACCCCAGCGGCAACACCGCCCTGATGGGCGCCACCCTGCTCTACGAGATGCTCTGCGTGCTGCCCGGCGTGAGGCGCCGCGACTAGCCCACCTTTCGCCGCCGCCTCCCGAGGCGCAACAACGACACCCAGCCAAGCACAACAATCCGTGGGGTAACCTGATGTCCTCGATCGAATCCTCCGATGCCGACACCCGCGGCGCCCTCGAACGCCGCGGCCTGCTCAAGTTTCTGATTCCCTCGCTGATCGGGATGAGCCTGTTTCTCATCCCCTTCAAGGTCGGCGATACCATCAACATTGGCATGGGGCTGATGGCCGACACCCTCAAGGCCTGGCTCGGCGACGCCCTGCCCGCCATCGCCGTGATCGTGCTCTGCGTCTCGGTCGCGGCCACGCTGCTGGTCAAGGTCGCCAGGCCGGGCTGGGCCCGGAAGGGAGTGCTCCATGACATGTTCCATGTCGGTCCCGTCTGGTTCGGCATGCGCCTCCTAGGCGCCGCCTTTGCGCTCATGACCTTCTTCCAGTTCGGCCCGGAGTTCATCACCGCTCCCTTTACCGGCGGCGTGATGCTCAACGATCTGGCCCCCGTGCTGCTCACCTTCTTCTTCTTCGCCGCTCTGCTGCTGCCCTTCCTGGTCGAGTTCGGCTTCATGGAGTTCATCGGTAGCCTGGTGCGCAAGCCCTTTCGGGTGATCTTCCGGCTGCCGGGCCGCAGCGCCATCGATGCTACCGCCTCCTGGATGGGGTCCGGCACGGTAGGGGTGCTGATCACCACCCAGCAGTACGAGAAGGGGTTCTACAACCGTCGTGAAGCCTCGGTGATCGCCACCAACTTCTCGGTCGTCTCCATCGCCTTCGCCCTGCTGATCACCAGCTTCGTTGATCTGAACCACATGTTCATCCAGTTCTACGTCACCGTGGTGGTCGCCGGCCTGATCGCCGCCGTGATAGTGCCCAGGCTGCCGCCGCTGTCGCGCAAGCCGGACACCTACTACGAGCCGGTAGGCTGCCAGCTCACCGAAAAGCGCACCGAGAAGATCGGCCTGTTCCGCTACAGCCTGCTGCAGGCGGTACGGCGCGCCGAGAGGGCACCCGGCCCCCGTGAGCTGGTGCGTATCGCCCTGTTCAACGTTGCCGACATCTTCCTGGCACTGCTGCCCCTGGTGTTCGCCATTGGCACCGTGGCGCTGATCCTGGCCGAGTTCACGCCCCTGTTCACCTGGCTCTCCTACCCCATGGTGCCCGTGCTGGAATTGCTGGGCGTTCCCGAGGCACAGGCGGCTGCCCCGGCAACGCTGGTGGGCTTCGCCGACATGTTCCTGCCGGCCGTCCTGGCCAGCAACATCGAGAGCGAGCTGACCCGGTTCGTGATCGCCTGCCTGTCCCTGACCCAGCTCATCTACATGTCGGAGATCGGGGCCCTGCTGCTGAAATCCAAGATCCCGCTCAAGCTCTGGGAACTGGCGGCCATCTTCCTGCTGCGCACCGCCATCACCCTGCCGATCATCACCTTCATGGCCCACACGTTCTTCTTCTGAGGTATCACCATGGCAACCCAGAGCCTGACCTGCGCCGACCTGCTGCTCACTCTGCTGCGCGACACCTACGGCGTTGACAGCGTCTTCGGCATCCCCGGGGTGCATACCGTGGAGCTCTATCGCGGCCTGACGGGAAGCGGCATTCATCACGTCACTCCACGCCACGAACAGGGGGCCGGCTTTATGGCCGACGGCTATGCCCGAGCCACCGGCAGGCCCGGCGTCTGCCTGATCATCACCGGCCCCGGCATGACCAACATCGCCACCGCCATGGGCCAGGCGCTGGCCGACTCCATTCCCATGCTGGTGATCTCGAGTGTCAATCGTCGAGACACCCTGGGCCGCGGCCAGGGCCG
>PUOM01000055.1 GCA_003552795.1 Halomonas sp.
GAAGAACAGGGGCCGACCCCTCCTTTACAAGGACCCGGGGCCGGCCTCTGCCATTTCAGGAGCCATGATGACCGTCGACTATCCCCTGCTCGCCCGCCAGCTCGCCGCCCTGCTCGATACCCGCGACTGGCTGACCAACAGCGCCCAGACCGTCGCCTTCCTGATGCAGGAGATCCCCGAGCTCAACTGGGCGGGCTTCTACCTGCAGCGCGAGCCGGAGACGCTCTGCCTGGGCCCCTTCCAGGGCAAGCCCGCCTGCCACCCCATCCCCTTCGGCAAGGGGGTCTGCGGCGCCGCGGCACGCACCCGCCAGACCCAGCGCATCGACGACGTCCACGCCGTGGCCGACCATATCGCCTGCGACGCCGACTCCCGATCGGAGCTGGTGGTGCCCATCGTGGTGCAGGATCGCCTCTGGGGAGTGCTCGACCTGGACAGCCCCAGGCGCGGGCGCTTCAGCACCGACGACCAGGCCGGCATCGAGGCGCTGGTCGCGGTCTTCGCGGCCCGGACCGATCTGGAGCAGGCGCACTGACGGCTAGGCACACCAACAAGCAGAACGCCCCCGCAGCCAGGGGCTGCGGGGGCGTTCCAGTATCTGGTAGGACCAGGCGGATTTGAACCGCCGACCTCCACGATGTCAACGTGGCGCTCTAACCAACTGAGCTATGGTCCTGCTGAGGGGGCGATGCGAGGCTGGTAGGACCAGGCGGATTTGAACCGCCGACCTCCACGATGTCAACGTGGCGCTCTAACCAACTGAGCTATGGTCCTGCCTGGGCATCCGCTGCCGACACGTATCGCCTCGGCAACGGATGCATATCATACCCATCGAGCTGGATTTTGCAAGCCTTCAGCGATCACTCTTGACCCGCTCCACCGCCTCCTGCCAGCCGCGATAGAGCCGTTCGCGCTCCTCTTCCCCCATTTGGGGCGTGAAGCGGCGCTCGCACTGCCAGAGCTCGGCGATCTCGTCGAGGTCGCGGTACCACCCCAGACGCAGCCCCGCCAGGTAGGCGACCCCCAGCGCCGTGGTCTCCAGCACCGTCGGACGGTCCACCGGTACCCCCAGCATGTCGGACAGAAACTGCATGACCCAGCTGTTGGCCACCATCCCGCCATCCACGCGCAGGGTGTCGGGCTCGGCGGCCATGTCATCGCTCATGCAGGTCTGCAGGTCGCGGGTCTGGTAGCAGACCGCCTGAAGCCCGGCGGCAACGATCTCGGCGATGCCGGTGTCCCGAGTCAGGCCGAGAATGGCGCCCCGTGCCTTGGGATCCCAGTGGGGCGCCCCCAGCCCGGTAAAGGCCGGCACCAGATAGACGCTGTGTTCCGCTCTGCCCTGGCGCGCCAGGGCCTCGCTTTCGGCGGCGCTCTCG
Source organism: Halomonas sp. (assembly GCA_003552795.1). Lineage (GTDB taxonomy): Bacteria > Pseudomonadota > Gammaproteobacteria > Pseudomonadales > Halomonadaceae > Halomonas. The sequence continues at coordinate 1,380 of PUOM01000055.1, forward strand.
AACAGCTGCAGACCGTCGCGCAGCCACTGCACCGCGGCCCCGGCCACGAAGATGCTGCCCTCCATGGCGTAGGTCGGCCTGCCCTCCAGCCGATAGGCCACGGTGGTGAGCAGACGATTGCGCGAGCTCTCGGCGCTGTCGCCGGTATTGACGATCATGAAGCAGCCGGTGCCGTAGGTACTCTTGCCCATGCCCGGCGAGAAGCAGGCCTGACCGACCAGCGCCGCCTGCTGATCGCCGGCGACCCCGGCGATGGGCAGCTCGCCGCCCAGCCACTCGGGGTCGATCACGCCGAAGTCGTCGCTGGAGTCCTTCACCTCGGGCAGCAGCGACGCGGGGATCTCGAACAGCTCGAGCAGCGCCGGGTCCCAGCGCTGCTCGTGAATATTGAACAGAGCGGTGCGCGAGGCGTTGGTGGCATCGGTGGCATGCACCCGCCCCCCGGTGAGGCGCCAGATCAGAAAGGTATCCACGGTGCCGAAGGCCAGCTCCCCGCGCTCGGCACGCTCACGGGCCCCCTCGACGTTGTCGAGCAGCCAGGCCAGCTTGGTGGCCGAGAAGTAGGGATCGATGAGCAGGCCGGTGCGCGACTGCACGCTCTCCAGATGGCCGGCATCGCGCAGCGCCTGGCAGGCGTCGGCGGTGCGCCGGTCCTGCCAGACAATGGCATTGTGGAGGAGCTCGCCGCTCTCGCGGTCCCACAGCAGGGTGGTCTCGCGCTGGTTGGTGATGCCCACCCCGGCCACCCGCTCCAGCGAGACGCCCTCCTGGTCGAGGACGTCCCGGCAGGTCGCCAGCACGCTCTCCCAGATCTCCCCCGGATCATGCTCCACCCAGCCGTCATGGGGAAAGTGCTGGGAAAATTCGCGCTGGGCCGACGCCACGCTGACGCCGTTCCGATCGAAGAGGATGGCGCGTGAACTGGTGGTTCCCTGATCGATGGTCAGCATCAGGTCGGGCTTGTGGGTTGATGGCGGGGTCATTGCGGAATACCTCCCTGGGTCAGCGCGGCCGGGTCCAGCAGCCGCTCGAGCTCCTCCCGGGAGAGATCCGTCTGCTCCTCGGCCACGTCGAGGATCGGCCGCCCGGCCTGATAGGCCTGCTTGGCGATCGCCGCCGCGGCGTCATAGCCGATCACCGAGTTGAGCGCCGTCACCAGGATCGGGTTGCGCGACAGCGGCCCGGCCAGGTTCTCCTCGCGCACCTTGAAGGTGGCGATGGCCCGGTTGCCGAGCAGCCAGGCGGTATTGCTCATCAGGGTGATCGAGGTAAGCAGGTTGTGGGCCACCAGCGGCAGCATGACGTTGAGCTGGAAGTTGCCGCTCTGGCCGGCGATCGTCACGGCGCTGTCGAGGCCGATCACCTGGGCGGCGGCCTGGGCGGCGGACTCCGGGATCACCGGGTTGACCTTGCCCGGCATGATGGAGCTGCCCGGCTGCAGCGATTCCAGCTCGATCTCGCCGAGGCCGGCCAGGGGGCCGGAGTTCATCCAGCGCAGGTCGTTGGCGATCTTCATGATCACGCAGGCCAGGCCGCGCAGCTGACCGGAGAGCTCCACCGCGGCGTCCTGGGAGGCCAGGCTGGCGAACAGGCTGTCGTTGGGCCCGAAGGCCAGGCCGGTCTGCTGTGACAGTGCCGCCGCCATGCGCTCGGCGAACGCCGGATGGGCGTTGATGCCGGTGCCCACCGCCGTGCCCCCCTGGGCCAGCCGGCAGAGCCGCACCAGGGCGCCGTCGAGGCGCTCGATGGCCTGAGCGACCTGGCTGGACCAGGCGCCCAGCTCCTGGCTCATGCGCAGCGGCATGGCATCCATCAGATGAGTGCGGCCGGTCTTGACCACGCCGTCGAGCTCCACTGCTCGCGCCTCGATGGTCTCGCGCAGGTGCACCAGCGCCGGACGCAGCCGCCCGGTGACCTCCAGCGCCGCCGAGAGGTGGATGGCGGTGGGAATCACGTCGTTGCTCGACTGGCCCATGTTGACGTGGTCGTTGGGGCCCACCTCGACCCCCTCACGGCTCGCCAGATGGGCGATCACCTCGTTGACGTTCATGTTGCTGGAGGTGCCGGAGCCGGTCTGGAAGAGATCCACCGGGAACTGGTCATCGTGCTCGCCGCGGATCACCGCCTCGGCGGCGCCCTCGATGGCCCGGGCCCGGGGCGCGTCGAGGAGACCCAGCTCGGCGTTGACCCCGGCCGCTGCCAGCTTGATGCGCGCGATGGCGTGAATGAAGGCGGGAGGCATCCTCTGCCCCGACACCGGAAAGTTGTTGACGGCGCGCTGGGTCTGGGCGCCGTAGAGGGCGTCGGCCGACACCTCCAGCTCGCCCATGCTGTCCCGCTCGAGTCGCGTCTGGTTCATGACTGGCTCCTTGCAGACGATATGGGATACACCCTCAAGCCTGGCGTCGGCGTCCCGGGTCCGCAAGTTCGGCGCGGCGGCACCTCACGGGTATGAGATCTTTGGCTCCGCCACCATATTGCAGTGCACAAACCGCTCTGCTATGGTGCATTGCAACAGGGCGAGACCCGCCCCCACACCAGCTGAACCCGGAGGTTCCACCATGATGAACGCCTTCAACTTCGACACCAAGCCGTTTGACACCCAGCAGTTCGATAGCCTCTTCCTCGGTCCGGCTCGCGCCTACGCCTCCCTGGCCGTGGACTACACCGAGAAGATGGCTCACGCCCAGCTGGACGCCACCAAGGCCTACACCGACACCGGCCTGGCGCAGCTGCGCACCCTGATGTCCGTCAAGGATGCCGAAGGCCTCAAGAGCTACATGGAAGGCCAGCAGAAGGTCGCCAAGGACCTCGCCGAGCGCATGAAGGGTGACGCCGAGAAGGTCGTCGCTCTGCAGCAGGACTTCGTCCAGCAGAGCCAGAAGATGACCGAAGAGAACGTCAAGCAGGCCCAGGCGACCGCCACCAAGGCCACCGGCCAGAAGTAAGCGCCGCCGGCCAGCGCCGCACGCGAAAGCCGCCGCCCTCCGGGGCGGCGGCTTTTTGGTGGCCGGGTATCTCCAGGGGGATGGCCTGGGCAGCGGCTTGCGCTATGCTCTTGAACTGGCACAGGGCGCCGACGATTCTTCTCAGGGAGTGACACCATGAAACGCTGGATCCCGATGCTGCTTCCGGGGCTGCTGCTGGCCGGCTGCGAGATCATGCCCCCCGCACCGTCCCCCACCGAGCGCATCGAGGTGGTCGACCGCGACGTCGAGCCCCGTGAGGCTCCTGAAGGTGTCGAGCCGCCTCGGGAGATGCCGCCGGGCCGCGTGGCCCGCCAGGTCGCCTTCCCCGAAGCGGAGTATGCCGCCCTGGAGAAGCAGGGCAGTGGCGTGATCAGCGGCCGGCTGACCCTGGGCGGTCAGCCGGTGCCCGATGCCGGGATCTCGGCGGCCCCGGTGACCACCTACTCCGCCGAGGCGGCAGAGCAGGCCCTGGCGGGTCGTGCCGTGGAGCCCGCCGACCCGCGGGCCCGGGAGTACACTCATGCCACCCGCACCGACGACAGCGGCCGCTTCCGACTCTCCGGCCTGCCCGCGGGTGAGTTCTATCTCTCCGGGTCGGGCTCCGACCCGGCCAGCGGCGAGACGCAGGTGGTGATCCGCCAGGTGCAGCTGCGCGACGGCCAGCAGCTGGAGACCGAGCTCAGCCGCTGAGCCCTACCAGCCCAGCGCCTGCTTGACGAAGGGAATGGTCAGCCGGCGCTGGGCCGTCAGCGAGGCGCGATCCAGGGTGCTCAGCACCTCGAACAGCTCCCCCAGCCGCCGCGGTCCGCGGTGCAGGATATAGCGGGCCACCTCATCGGGCAGCGCCATGCCACGCCCCCGGGCCCGCAGCTGCAGCGCGGCCAGCCGACCGGCATCGTCGAGTCCCTGAACGTGGAAGGTGACCCCCCAGGTCAGCCGCGAGGCGAGGTCGGGCAGCTTGACCGGCAGCTGCCGGGGCGCGGCATCGGAGGCCACCACCAGCCGCTTGCCCGCATCACGCAGGCGGTTGAAGGCGTGAAACAGCGCCTCCTCCCAGCGCTTGCGCCCCAGCACCCGCTCCAGATCATCGATGGCCACCAGATCGAGGCGCTCGATCTCCTCGAGCATCAGCGGCGGGAAGTGGCCGAGCTCCGCGAGGGGCAGGTAGAGGGCACGCAGCTCGCGGTCCGAGGCGGCGTGACAGGCGGCCTGCAGCAGGTGACTGCGACCCACCCCCTCCCTGCCCCACAGATGGAGGAAAGGCTCTCCCCCGTCGTCGAGCTGGTGGATCAACCGATCAACCAGGCTGGCATTGGGCCCGGGATGGTAGTTGACGAAAGTGGCATCGTCGCGCAGACCGACGCCCAGCGGCAGCTGCGCCGGGGTCCTGCTCATGGCGCCTCCTCGTCATCGCGTCGGGCCAGGGTGGCGTCGTACAAGGTGCTGTTCTTGTAGCGGTCGTTGAGTTCGCGCAAGAGTACCATGATGACCGCCGCCGCCGGCAGCGCCAGCAGCACCCCGGTAAAGCCGAACAGGTTGCCCCCGGCCAGCACGGCGAAGATCACCGCCACCGGATGCAGGCCGATGCGGTCGCCCAGCAGCTTGGGCTGCAGCACCGTGCTCTCGATCGCCTGACCGGTGCTGAAGACTGCCACCACGCCGAGCAGCGCCAGCCAGGTACCGAACTGGAAGAAGGCCACGATCAGCGCGATGCTGATGCCGACGATGAAGCCCAGGAAGGGCACGATGCTGGCGAGTCCCGAGACCAGCCCGATCAGCACCCCGAAGCGCACTCCCATCAGGCTCAATCCCAGGCCGTAGATCACCCCCAGGCTGAGCATCACCAGCAGCTGGCCGCGCAGGAAGGCCGAGAGCACATCGTCGCAGCGCCCGACCAGACGCAGCGTGTCCGACTCCCAGCGCCGCGGCAGCAGATCACGCAGGCTGGCGATCAAGCGCTTCCAGTCGAGCAGCAGATAGAAGGTCACCACCGGAATCAGCGACACATAGGTGATCCAGGTGACGAAGGCCATGCCCGAGCGGCCCACCTGGCCGAGCACCTGGGCCAGGTAGCCCCCGGCATCCTGCCAGTGATCGGCAAGCGTCTCCTGAAGGTTGTCGAGTTCACCCGCCACGTCGAAGCCCGTCCAGGCCTGGATCTGCGGCCCCAGCACCGTCTCCAGCCACTCGAAGATCCCCGGGGTCACCTCGCCCAGCTGACGCAGCTGCTGCACCAGCAGCGGAATCAGCACCAGCAGCCCGAGCGCCAGCACCAGCAGCAGCACCAGGAACACGGCGCTCACCGCCAGCGGACGCGACAGCCCCCAGCGCTCCAGCCGGTTGGCCAGCGGATCCGCCAGGTAGGCCAGGATCATGCCGGCGATGAAGGGCATCAGCATCGCCTCGAGCTGCAGCAGCAGCCACCCCAGGCCCAGCGCCCCCGCCAGCACCCACCACTCTCTGCGCATCGCTCTCTCCCTGTCAGGGCCGCGCCGGCATGCCGTCACGGCTGCCGGCGCGGCGTCTTGATGCTACAATCGCGCATCCGACAATTATCCAGCCCAGCCGCCCTGCCATGCCCGGACTGGCGGCACGGACGGCACACGCCGACGACCTATCCACAGGACCCGAGATGACCGACTCTCCCTCTTCCCGCCCCTCGCTCAGCTACAAGGATGCCGGCGTCGACATCGATGCCGGCAATGCTCTGGTCGACCGTATCAAGGGCGTCGCCAAGCGCACCACCCGCCCCGAGGTGCTGGGCGGTCTGGGCGGCTTCGGCGCGCTGTGCCAGCTGCCCAGCGGCTACCGGGAACCGGTGCTGGTCTCAGGCACCGACGGCGTGGGCACCAAGCTGCGCCTGGCCATGGACCTCGGCCGACACGACACCATCGGCATCGACCTGGTGGCGATGTGCGTCAACGACCTGGTGGTGGCCGGCGCCGAGCCGCTCTTCTTCCTCGACTACTATGCCACGGGCAGGCTCGACGTGGACATCGCCGCCGACGTGGTGACCGGCATCGGCGAGGGATGCGAGCAGGCCGGCTGCGCGCTGGTGGGCGGCGAGACCGCCGAGATGCCCGGCATGTACGAAGGCAGCGACTACGATCTGGCCGGCTTCTGCGTGGGCGTGGTGGAAAAGTCCGAGATCCTGGACGGCAAGCGCGTGGCCGAAGGCGACGTCCTGCTCGGGATCGCCTCCTCCGGCCCCCACTCCAACGGCTACTCGCTGATCCGCAAGATCCTCGAGGTCTCGGGCGCCAGCCTCGAGACCCATGTCGGGGGCGTGGCCCTGGGCGATGCCCTGATGGCGCCAACGCGCATCTACGTCAAGCCGCTGCTGTCGCTGTTCAAGGAGAGCGGCGTTCCGGTACATGCCCTCTCTCACATCACCGGCGGCGGCCTCACCGAGAACCTGCCCCGGGTGCTCCCCGAGAGCCTCGCGGCGAGGGTCGACGTGGCCAGCTGGACCCGACCGGCGGTCTTCGACTGGCTCCAGACCGAGGGCAACGTGGCCGAGGAGGAGATGCTCCGCGTCCTCAACTGCGGCATCGGCATGGCGGTAGTGGTGCCGGCCGACAAGGCCGACCAGGCCCGGGCCCACCTGCAGGCGCTGGGCGAGACGGTCTACCGTATCGGCGAGATCATCGCTCGAGACGACGACGCCCCCCGGGTGCAGCTGGAGAACCTCAAGGCATGAGCGACACCCCCTCTACCAGCGACACCCTGACCGACTTCGCCTCGGAGCCGGCGGCCACCCGCCGAGTGGTGGTGCTGATCTCCGGCAGCGGCAGCAACCTGCAGGCGCTGATCGACGAGCAGACCCACGATCGACTGGGCGGCGAGATCGTCGCGGTGATCTCCAACGAGCCCGCCGCCCACGGCCTGGCCCGCGCCCGGGAGGCCGGCATCGACGCCGTGGCGCTCCCCCATCGCGAGTACGACAGCCGCGAGGCCTACGACGGCGCCCTGATCAAGGTGATCGAACGCCACGAACCCGACCTGATCGTGCTGGCCGGCTTCATGCGCATCCTCACCCCGCGCTTCGTGCAGCGCTTCCTGGGACGGGTGCTCAATATCCACCCCTCCCTGCTGCCCGCCTATCAGGGCCTGCACACTCATGCCCGGGCGCTGGCCGACGGCGTGGTCGAGCACGGCTGCAGCGTGCACTTCGTCACCGAGGAGCTGGACGGCGGCCCGGTGGTGATCCAGGCCGCGGTGGATGTGGCCGAGGGCGAGACCGAGACGAGTCTCAAGGAGAAGGTTCACGCCCGGGAGCATCTGATCTACCCCATCGCGGTGAAGTGGTTCCTGGAGGGGCGCCTGCAGTTCGCCCCCCGGGGCGCCACCCTGGACGGCATGCCGCTGCCGCCCCAGGGCGTGCGCCTCTCCCACGCCGACGCCGCGGAAGAGCTGGACGAAGAATGATGCAGTGCGGTATCTGCTAGTCTGAGGGTGAAACCCTGCTGCTCGTCATCGCGGAGGCGCAGTCACATGACCCCTGAACCCCGGACGACACCCGCTCAGCCCGCACCGATTCCCGCTGCCGATGAACGGCAGCGGCCCGACCCCGGCGGCTACGCCACTCGCGCCCTGGATCGCGCCTTCAAGGCCAACCTGGCGAGGATGACGGCGGGAATCCCCCCCGCCGGTCTCACCAGCGTCTACTTCGAGTGGTTGAGCCATCTGGCGCTGTCGCCGGGCAAGCAGGTGGAGCTCGCCGAAAAGTGTCTACGCAAGTCCACCCGCTTCGCCCAGTATGCCGGTCGCCTGGCCCTGAATCCGGCGACGCCGGCCTGCATCGAGCCCATGCCCCAGGATCGACGCTTTCGCGATGACGCCTGGCAGCAGTGGCCCTACAACCTGATCCATCAGTCCTTCCTGCTGACCCAGCAGTGGTGGCACAACGCCACTACCGAGGTGGAGGGGGTATCACCCGCCCGCGAGCGGGTGATCAACTTCGTCACGCGTCAGCTGCTGGACCACGCCTCGCCGTCCAATATTCCCTGGCTGAATCCCGAGATCGCGCAGGCGACCCTGGACTCCTGCGGCGGGAACCTCGTCAACGGCTGGCAGAACTTCCTCGAGGATTGCGAGCGCACCGCCTCCGGCAAGCTCCCGGTAGGCGCGGAGGCGTTTCGTCTGGGTGAGCAGCTGGCGGCCACCCCCGGCAAGGTGGTGTACCGCAACCATCTGATAGAGCTGATTCAGTACGCGCCGACCACGCGGCAGGTCCAGGCCGAGCCCGTGCTGATCGTGCCCGCCTGGATAATGAAGTACTACGTGCTCGACCTGACGCCCGGCAAGTCGCTGGTGGAGTATCTGGTGGACCAGGGCCATACGGTATTCATGATCTCCTGGCGCAACCCGGGCTCGGAGGATCGCGACCTGAGCATGGACGACTACCGCCGGCTGGGACCCATGGCGGCGCTGGACGTGGTCACCGAGATCACCGGCAGCCACCGAGTGCACGGCGTCGGCTATTGCCTGGGGGGCACCCTGCTCTGCATCGCCGCCGCCGCCATGGCCCGCGACGGCGACGATCGCCTGGCCACGCTCACCACCCTGGCCACCCAGGTGGACTTCACCGAGGCCGGAGAGCTGATGCTGTTCACCGGCGAGAGCCAGGTCGCCTTTCTGGAGGACATGATGTGGGATCGGGGCTACCTGGACGGCGCCCAGATGGCCGGCGCCTTCCAGATCCTGCGCTCCAACGATCTGGTCTGGTCGAGGATGGTGCGCGACTACCTGCTGGGCCAGCGCCAGCCGATGAACGCGCTGATGGCCTGGAATGCCGATAGCACGCGGCTGCCCTACCGCATGCACAGCGAATACCTGCGCCAGCTGTTTCTCGACAATGACCTGGCCAGCGGACGCTATCAGGTCGATCATCGCCCGGTGGCGGTCCAGGACATACGTGCGCCGATCTTCGCCGTCGGCACCACCTCCGACCATGTGGCGCCCTGGCAGTCGGTCTACAAGATTCACCTGCTTACCGATGCCGACGAAGTGACCTTCCTGCTCACCAGCGGCGGCCACAATGCCGGCATCGTCAGCGAGCCGGACCATCCGACACGCCGCTACCGGCTGCGTACCCAGCATCAGGGGGAGCGCTATCTCGACCCCCAGACCTGGCTGCAGAGCACGCCGGAGCAGGCGGGGTCCTGGTGGCCGGCCTGGCAGCAGTGGCTGGTCGAGCACTCCAGCGGCCGGAGCGCCCCGCCGCCGCTCGGCGGCGATCGCTTTCCCGCGCTGGAGGACGCCCCCGGTCGCTACGTGAGAATTTCCTGAGGCCAGGGGCCCGGCGCTGCCCCCCGGGGGAACCGGGTGGTGGGAACCAGACGCTGGAGACTAGGTCCTGGGAAGCGTCACGCCGCGCTGCCCCATGTACTTGCCGCCGCGGTCCTTGTAGGAGATATCACACACCTCGTCGGACTCCAGGAAGAGCATCTGGGCAACGCCCTCGTTGGCGTAGATCTTGGCCGGGAGGTTGGTGGTGTTGGAGAACTCCAGGGTCACGTGCCCCTCCCACTCGGGCTCCAGCGGCGTCACGTTGACGATGATGCCGCAGCGCGCATAGGTGGACTTGCCCAGACAGATGGTCAGCACGCTTCGCGGGATGCGGAAATACTCCACGGTGCGCGCCAGGGCGAAGGAGTTGGGCGGGATCACGCAGACGTCGCCCTTGATGTCCACGAAGCTCTTCTCGTCGAAGGCCTTGGGGTCCACCACCGCGGAGTGGATGTTGGTGAACACCTTGAACTCGTCGGCGCAGCGCACGTCGTAGCCGTAGCTCGAGGTGCCGTAGGAGATCACCCGGCGATCATTCACGTAGCGAACCTGATCGTGCTCGAAGGGCTCGATCATGCCCTCCTGCGCGGCCATGCGGCGGATCCACTTGTCGGACTTGATGCTCATCGGGAGGTTTCCTGCTGAAGTGAAGTCTTGGGCCTGGGCGCCAGGCAGCGGGGCCGCCATGATAGCGGCCCCGGCCACGAGCGTCACCTCGACGCCGCTCAGTCACCGAAGGAGATGCTGGGTCCCTCGGCGGCCTGGCCCTGGACCTGTTCGGCCACCTGGCGGGCCATGTCGCGGAAGCTGGCGGTCACCTCGCCGTCCGGATCGGCGACCACCGTGGGGTTCCCGCCGTCGACCTGCTCGCGGATGGAGAGCGCCAGCGGCAGCCGACCCAGCACCCGGGTCTCGTACTCGGCGGCGATGTGTTCACCGCCCCCCTCGCCGAAGATCGGCTCGGCGTGGCCGCAGTTCGAGCAGACATGCAGGCTCATGTTCTCCACCACCCCCAGCACCGGGACGTTGACCTTGCGGAACATCTCGATACCCTTGCGCGCATCGAGCAGGGCGATGTCCTGTGGCGTGGTGACGATCACCGCACCGTCCACCGGCACCTTCTGGGCCAGGGTCAGCTGAATGTCCCCGGTGCCCGGCGGCATGTCGATGAACAGGAAGTCCAGGGCGTCCCAGGCAGTCTGGGTCAGCAGCTGCTGGAAGGCGCCGGCCACCATGGGACCCCTCCATACCATGGGCTCCCGGGTATCGACCATGAACGCCATGGACATCGCCTGGAGGCCATGCGCCGCCAGGGGGCGCATGCGATTCTCGCCGGCCGACTGGGGGCGCACCCCCTCCCCCACGCCCAGCATCTGCGCCTGGCTGGGGCCGTGGATATCGGCATCCAGAATGCCGACCCGATAGCCCTCGGCGGCCATGGCCAGTGCCAGATTGACGGTGACGGTGGACTTGCCCACGCCGCCCTTGCCGGATGCCACGGCGACAATATGCTTGACCCCTTCGATCACGGGCTGCTCCTTGCTGGTTCGTGCATGTAGGACGGACCCAGGCCGCCGCGTTGCTCGGCTCAGTATAGCCGCGCCGTGCAGCGGCGGTCCGGTCCCTGACGACGAACGGCGGACCCGAAGGCCCGCCGCTCCTTGCTGGCAAGAGTCGAGGAGGCGAGGCGCCTTAGGCCGCTTCGTCCTCTTCGCTCTCTCCGTTCTCTTCACCTTCGGCGCCCTGCTCGTCCGGGCCGGCATCGGCCTCGTCGTCGGCGGGCTCGGCATCGGGGGCTTCCAGACGCGCCTCCAGGTCCGCCAGCTCACTGCGCCAGCTGGAGAGCTGGGACTCGAGGCGCTCGAGCTGCGCCTCGCGGCGCTCCGCCTCGGCCTCGATGGTCGCCACCTCGTCGCGACCGATGCCGATGGCGATCATCAGATCGTCGCGCTCGGCGCGAGCCTCCTGCACCTCGGCGCGGGCGGCATCGCGCTCCTCGCTGGCCTGGCTGACCTCCTCGGCCACCTCGTCACGCTCGCGCTCCAGCCCCTCGATCTCCTCCTCGAGGGCCTCGAGGTGAGCCTGGCGCTCCTCCAGCTCGGCCTCGACCTCGGCGCGCCTCGCTTCGGTCTCCTCGACCTGCTCGCGCAGGGAAGCCAGCTCGGCATCGGCTTCGTCGCGGGCGGCCTCCGACTGCTCTCGGCTCTCGACCGCTTCCTGGCGCTCCTCCTCGGCCTCCTGACGGGCTGCCTCGGCTTCCTGGCGGGCCTCTTCGGCCTCCTGACGAGCGGCCTCGGCGTCGTCGCGGGCCTCTTCCACGGCCTCGACCTCCTCACCCAGCGCCTCAAAGGCGGCTTCCAGCTCGGCCTTCTCCGCCTCGAGGGCCTCGATCTCCTCCTGAAGCGTGTCGCGCTGCTCGGTAAGCGCTTCGAGCTGCGCCTCGGTCTCGGCAATCTCCTCGTTCAGGCCGTCGAGCTCGGCCCGAGCCTCGGCCTGCTCCTCGGCCATGGCGGCCTCGGCGGCATCGCGCTCGTCCTGAAGCTCGGCCAGGCGCGCCTGCAGCGCCTCGATCTCCTCGCCGGCCTCATCGCGCTCGTCGAGCTGACTGACCAGGGTCTGGTTACGCGACTCCAGCGCGGCAAGCTCGGACTCCAGGGCTTCACGGGCCTCGCGATGGGAGCCCGAGTTGGACTGGGCCACGATGGCCCAGATGACGGCGACGGCGGCAACGCCTGCCAGCCCCCTGACACGATTATCCTTGAATGGTGACGTCTGGGAGGTTTCCGACATGGATGCATCCTCTCTGATTCAGCCTAGGAATAGGACCGACCGGCGTGGGCCGAGCGGCCAGGCGCTTCGAATCCAACCTGCTACATGGTCAACCCGCCTGAAACTCAGCATACAGAGCGCCACCCCCGGAGGAAAGGGAGACCCCCGCGGTGCGCTCAACGCTCAGAAACGCTCACCGGCCCTCAGATAGCGCCACTCGCCGACCGGCACCCGGCCCAGCGATACCCCGCCGATGCGCAGCCGCCGGGTCTCCACCACCGTCAGTCCCACCGCCCGACACATCAGCTCCAGCTGGCCGGGCACCATGCCCTTGAGCGCAAAGCGCAGCCGGGTCTCGCTCTGCCAGCTGACCTTGCCCGGCGCCAGCCGTCGCCCCGGCACCGCCGAGCCATCCCGCAGCGCGGCGAGCTGACGCTCGTCCAGGCTGCCGATCACCTCCACCTGCCACTCCTCCTCCAGCCGCACACGTCCCTCATCGAGACGACGCGCCACGCCGCGGTCCTGAGTGAAGACCAGCAGCCCCTCCTCGCCGGCGGCCAGCGGCAGCAGCGTCATCAGGCCGCGAAAGTGCGCCTTGAGGGGCGCCTGTCCGGCGGGGTCCTGGCTCCAGTGGGAGGCCTTGCCGATCAGCCGCCGGGCAAGATCCTCGTCCTTGCCCCCGGCGGCATCAAGATCGGCAGGAGCGTTGAACAGCAGCGTGGCAGGCGGAATCGCCCGGGGCACGGCACCGGGGAGAAGCTCGATGCGCTGATTGCCGACCTTGAACTGCGGCTCCTCGACGAGGCGGCCATCGACCTTCACCCAGCCGCCGGCGATGTAGAGCTCGGCCTCGCGACGCGAGCAGGGCAGCTCCCGGGCCAGCCGCTTGGAGAGCCGCTCACCGGCATCCATGTCACTCATATCTCGTCCTTCTGCTGAAACATCGGGTGATGAGGGGGCGCCTCGAGGCGCCACTGGGAGAGCCAGGGGATACCCCGGACCTCCACGCCCAGGCTGCGCAGCCAGCGGGCGGTGACCAGGTTGGACTGATGGGTCAGCCAGTAGGCGCGTGGGTAGGGGACGAAGCTGAGATCGAACTCGTCACTGTAGACCGGGGTCACCCCCGGCGCCTCGAAATAGGCATCCAGGCGGCTCTTGAGGGCCACTACCCGCGCCTCCTCGGCGACCAGCGGATAGACCCGCATCAGCCCTTCGGGTGCCAGGCCCGGCAGCGCCTCCCTGGAGCTGATCGTTTCATGCACGCCGCGGCCCAGGCCGCTGACGGTAGGCCAGAGCAGCGCCGAGGCGGCGGCCAGCGGATGCCGCTCGCCCTCCACGTACCAGCGCCATTCTCCATAGCTGTAGCGCACCATCCCGCCCTCGCGCCGGGGCAGCGCCAGGCTGGCGTGGCGGCCGTGATCGAGCAGATAGACCGTCACCGGGGCGACGGGTGCCTCCGGAGGCGTCAGGCGGCCGGCACAGCCGGCCAGCGTCAGCAGCGCCAGCAGCAGGACGCCCCGGGCCGGGATAGCCGAGACGCCCATCTCAATGGGCCAGCCAGATGCAGTGCTTGGCTCCCTTGCCGGGCCGATGAGCACGTACCGTGACCGTCTCGACCAGCAGGCCGATCCGGCGCAGGCGCTCGGTGAAGGCCGGATCCTGACCCGCCGACCACACCGCCAGCACCCCGTCCGGACGCAGCGACTGCCGCGCCGCGTCGAGC
>PUOM01000314.1 GCA_003552795.1 Halomonas sp.
GCCAGGTCCCAGATGATGAAGGCCATGAAGAGGATCAGCCCGCCGATCATGATCGGGGTGATCCAGGCCTCGAAGGTCTGCTGCATGGAGTCTCCGTCGGGGGAAGGTTTTCCGACGATTATACTTGGGTATAGGCGCGGCTTCAGGCGCCGGGGTGCGACGAAATGTCTCGCCGCCCGCGAGGGGGATATGCTTGATTCCGGCCATGTCGGGGATCGCAAAGTGGTGTCGCGAAGGTGCGCGTCGCTGGCGAGCTATGCTAATATCCGATCAAATTCCTCAGGTAAATCCGTCACATGTCCATGCTCAAGATCTTTGTTGGCACCATGTATGGCGGCGCGCTGGACGTCGCCGAGCAGGTCAAGCCGCTGTTCGAGGAGGCCGGCTATCAGGTCGCCATCTTCGAGGACCCCAGCCTCGAGGACCTGACCGCGCCGGACACCGATCTGGCACTGTTCTGCGTCTCCACCACCGGCAGCGGCGACTATCCTGGCACCTTTGCCAATTTTGCCCGTTCCATCGCCGAACGGAGCCCGGGGCTCGCCTCGCTGCGCTACGGGCTGATCGCCCTGGGCGACAGCTCCTACGGCGAGACCTTCTGCGGCGCCGGTCGCCAGCTCGACGAGCTGCTTCAGGATCAGGGCGCCAGTCGCCTGGGAGAGCGGCTGGAAGTCGACGCCATGGAGACCTTCATGGCCGATGACGCCGCGCTGCCCTGGGTCGAGGAGTGGATCGAGTCCCAATCGCTCAAGGTGGCCTGAGATGGGGACTCCGTCTACCCCCGAGCGGCTCAGCCTCATGCTCGGCCTGGTGCTGCTGATGCTGTCGACGCTCCCGCGCTATATCGTTGGCGGTCATGACAACCGCTTCAATCTGATCCTGATCGCCCTGGTGGTGGTGGTCGGCGTTGCCGTCGTCCACTGGCGAATGCTCGAGGCCGAGGCGCGTCTGCGTCTGCCCCGCCTGATGGGGCGGCTGGGGCTGTGCATGGTGGCGGGCTTGGCCGGCATGGGGCTCTATCACGCGCTCTTCACCGACTTTATCGGCTGGGAGCTGTGGATCGCCCACGGCGCCACCCTGGGGCTGCTGACCCATGCGCTGTCGATCTGGTTCAGGGCGCCCAGCGCCTAGCGGACGGACAAGGCGCGTCCTGTGCCCGGTACAGGAAGAACGACCCCGTCGGGCCTGGCCCGGCGGGGTCTTCTCGTTGGTGCCGGCGTCATGGGCGGCCGCCGTGCCCCGTGGCGCTTCGCTTATCCGAGCGTATAGCAGGGCTCGTAGTCGCCGGCGAGCTTCATGCGGCCCTGGGCGACGAAGGAGTCGAGCAGATCGTCGAGGCGCGCCATCAGTTCCGCCTCGGCGTGCAGGCGGAAGGGGCCATGGGCCTGGATGGCGCGAATGCCCTGCTCCTTGACGTTGCCGGCGACGATGCCCGAGAAGGCCCGTCGCAGGTTGGCGGCCAGCTCGTGAACCGGCTGGTCGCGGTGCAGGGCCAGTCCGGCCATGGCCTCGTGGGTGGGTTCGAAGGTCTCCTGGAAGGGGCGGTCGATGGTCAGGCGCCAGTTGTAGTAGAAGGCGTCCTGCCGGGCCCGGCGGTACTCGGCCACGGAATCGATGCCCTTGCGCATGGCGCGGGCCACCTCGGTGGGGTCGTCGACGATGATGCGATAGCGCTGGCGGACCGCTTCGCCGAGGGTGTAGACCAGGAACTCGTCGATGCGCTCGAAGTACTCGGCGCTGTTGGCCGGCCCGCTGAAGATCACGGGCAGTGCCACGTCGGCGTTGTCCGGGTGGAGCAGGATGCCGAGCAGGTAGAGAATCTCCTCGGCGGTGCCCACCCCGCCGGGGAAGACGAGGATGCCGTGTCCCAGACGCACGAAGGCTTCCAGGCGCTTTTCGATGTCCGGCATCACCACCAGCTCGTTGACGATGGGGTTGGGGGCCTCGGCGGCGATGATGCCGGGCTCCGAGACGCCCAGGTAGCGTCCCTCCCGGCGGCGCTGCTTGGCATGGGCCACGTTGGCCCCCTTCATGGGGCCCTTCATGGCGCCGGGGCCGCAGCCGGTGCAGATATCCATTTCGCGCAGGCCCAGGTGGTAGCCCACATCCTTGCTGTATTCGTACTCCTCCCGGGAGATGGAGTGACCGCCCCAGCATACCACCAGGCTGGGGTCCCGGGCGGGCTTGAGGGTGCCGGCCTTGCGTAGGATGTGAAACACCGCGTTGGTGGTGCCCTCGGCGGTGGTCAGGTCAAAGCGCTGGTGCCCCTGGATCTCGTTGTAGACGTAGACAATGTCTCGCAGCACCGAGGAGAGGTGCTCGCGGATGCCGCGGATCATCTTGCCGTCCACGAAGGCCTCGGCCGGGGCGTTGGTCAGCTTGAGGCGGATGCCGCGGTCCTGGGGGATCACCTCGATGTCGAAGTCGTGGTAGGCCTCCATCAGCGCGACGCTGTCATCGGTGGGCGAGCCGCAGTTGAGTACCGCGAGTGAACAACGGCGCAGCAGGTCGTGCAGGCCGGCCCGGGAGGTATCGTGCAGGCGGCTGACCTCGTGCTGGGAGAGAATCTCGAGGCTGCCTTCCGGCGAGATGATGCTGGAGATGGTGTCTGGCATTCAGGCGTCCTTGTCGCGGGGGTCATCCCTGCCGATGCTATCACGCCTCCCGCCCGGCCGGTGCTACAATGGGCGTCCCTCCGACATCGGGTCCGTCATGTTCAACGCGCTCTACTTTCGCACCTTTATCACTCTGGTAGAGACGGGAAGCTTCACCCAGACGGCGCGGCGCCTGGAGATGACCCAGCCCGGGGTCAGCCAGCACGTGCGCAAGCTCGAGCACTATCTCGACAAGCCGCTGCTGGAGCGCCACGGTCGACGCTTTACCCTCACCGAGGCGGGACGGCGCGCCTACGACTATGCGCTGAAGCTGTTCGCGGATCACGAGCAGTTCCGCCACTCCCTGGATGCCGACTCGCTCTTCTCGGGGGAGTGTCGCCTGGCCTCCCCGGGCAGCGTGGGGCTGATGCTCTACCCCTTCCTGCTCGGGCAGCAGCAGATGTATCCCGGCCTGAGCGTCAGCTACAGCTTTGCCTTCAACCACGAGATCGTCCAGGACGTGCTGGCCGGCCGCTACGATCTGGGTATCGTCACCGATACCCTGCGCCAGCCTGATCTGAAGGTGGAGGCCTGGCACCGTGAGCCCCTCTGCCTGGTGGTGCCGGCGGATTTTACCGGCAGCGGGCTTGCCGACCTGATGGGCATCGGCTTCATCAACTACTACGACGGTCTGAACCACGCCAGTGCCCTGCTGCGCAGCAACTTCCCCAGGGAGTTTCGCTCCATGAGCCACTTTCGGCGGCAGGGCTTCACCAACGAGGTGGGCATGGTGCTGGACGCCGTGGCGCGGGGGCTGGGATTTACCGTGGTCTCGCGGCTGGTGCTGGAGACCTCGCCCTGGCA
>PUOM01000085.1 GCA_003552795.1 Halomonas sp.
CACCGGGGTCAGACCCCTCAGCAGACTTTGGGGTCTGACCCCGAAAGACCTCGGCGGCTTCCACCAGCCGCGCTCGAATCCGCTCGCGCAGCTCCTGGGTGGCGGCGTTGGTGAAGGTGACGACGAGGATCTCGGGCGGCGTGAGCGGGCGTTCGAAGGCGGCAGCGTCGTCGGCCGAGCGGGCGCCGAGCACCAGGCGCACGTAGAGCAGGGCGATGGTGAAGGTCTTGCCCGTGCCGGCGCTGGCTTCGATCAGGCGGCTGCCGTGCAAGGGGAAGTCGAGCGGATTCAGCTGCGTCACGTCGCTCATGATTGGCTCCCCGCTTGCTTCGTTGCCTTCTTCCCGTTCTCTTTCTTGTCGCTCTCTTGCTTGTCGCTCTCTTTCTTATCCCCTTTCACGGCCAGGTGCACCGGGGCGAGCAGCCGCTCGGTGAGCTCGGCGAAGCCGAGCCTGTCCCGGCGGGCTTTATAGAGCGCGGCGAAGCTGGGCCAGCGGTGGGCGAGGTAGGGGTTACGGTCCGCCTCGCCGGCGTTGTAGTCGTCACCCTCGTAGGTCTTGTGGGCAGCGTGCCAGGCGTCGCTGTCGCGGAGGGTGTCGGGTGGGTTTTGTGAAGAGCCAAGTTTGCTCAGCCAGGCGAAGGCGGTGTCGCAGGCCAGCGGCAGGGGCGTCTGCATGCCGGCCTGCCAGGTGCGGACGATCTCGCGCAGCTGCCGGCGGGCGGCTTCCGGGGCGAGGGGCGGCAGGGTGACGTGGCCGGCCTTGGAGAGCAGCAGGGTGGTCATGGGCCGGTCGTTCAGGTGGCCGGCCAGGTGGGCGACCCAGTGGCGCAGGATATGCGACCAGCGGTACTTGCCTCGCCCTTTTCCCTGGCTGACCAGGCTGCTGCTGGCGAGCACCAGGCGGCAGCGCTCGCCCGACTCGCTCTCGCGCAGTTCATCGAGCCAATCCTCGAGGGGTGGGGCACCGGGCACGCTGAGCTGCACCGGCTCGGGGTCGTCCACGGCGCGGGGCCAGGCGTCCAGGGCCTGTTCATAGGCTTCGAAGAGCGCGTCCATGGGGTCGCTGAGCTGTTCGCGCATGCGCTCGCCGAAGGCGCCCATGGCCAGCACCCCTTGGCCCTGAAGGCGGTCGAGGGTGTCGAGCAGGACGGGCAGGCGCTCGCGGCCTTGGTCCACGGCGCGGCGCTGCTCGCGGATCAGCAGGTCCTGCAGCTGCCAGTTGGCGAGCCCGTCCAGGTCGAAGGGTTCGTGGTCGAGGCTGACGATGTCTTCGCGCTCCAGAAACACCTTGAGGCGGGTGGTAAAGAAGGCGCGGGCCGGATCGCGCAGGAAGTTGCCGAGCTGGGCCAGTGTCAGCGGCGTGTCCTGCGTGAACGCTTCGAGCTCGAGAGGCGCTGCTTCCGACTTCGCCTCACCGTGCACCTCGCGCCACTCGTGAGCGTAGGTGAATAGCCTTCGGGCCGACACGCTGCGCTCGGCCTGCTGCACCTCGGTGGGGAAGTAGCGGCGGCTGAAGGGCTGCAGCGGGTGCTCGGTGGTGAGGGCGTCGAGCAGGTCGCTTCCGTCGGTGGTTTGCCATCCTGCTTCAAGATGATCGCGCAGCTGGCCGACCAGCACCGAGGGCGGCTTCTCGCTGTTGTCGACGATGCTGCTGGCCACCCAGCTCACGTAGAGCTGCTCCCGGGCGGAGAGCAGCGCTTCCAGGAACAGGTAGCGGTCGTCCTCGCGGCGGGAGCGGTCGCCGGGACGGTAGTCGCCGTTCATCAGGTCGAAGTCCAGCGGCGGGTGGCTGCGGGGGTAGTCGCCGTCGTTCATGCCCAGCAGGCAGACGCGCTTGAAGGGGATGGCGCGCATCGGCATCAGGGTGGCGAAGTTCACCGCGCCGGCGAGGAAGCGCTGCGACAGGCTCGGCTCGTCGATCTGGGCCAGCCAGTGTTCCCGCACCACCGAGAGCGGCAGTTCGCGCCTCAGCCCGGCCTCTTCGGCGCTCTCCTGCCAGGTCTGCAGCGCCTGTTCGAGCTGGGCCAGTATCAGGCTGTCTTCCGGGGCCTCGGCGAGAAAGCTCGCCTCCAGCAGGGTGCGCAGGCGCGCTACCCAGCCGGCCACGTCGGTGGGTTCGCGCAGGCGGCGCCACTGCTGCTCCAGGGTGTCGAGCAGCGCGGCCAGCGGGCCGGCCAGCGCCGCCTCCAGCCCGCCGATGTCGTCGAAGGGCTCGATGCCCTGCCAGGGGCCGCTGGCGGCCTCGCCCACGGCGTAGCCCAGCAGCAGCCGGCGCAGGCCGAAGGCCCAGGTGTTCTGCTCCATGCCGGCGGGCAGGTCGAGGCTGCCGCGCTGGCCGGCGTCGAGCCCCCAGCGGATGCCGGCGCCCTCGATCCAGCGGCGCAGGGTGGGGACGTCCTGCTCGTCGATGCCGAAGCGGGCGCGCAGGGCGGGCACGTCGAGCAGGTCGAGCAGGTCGCTCACCGAGAGGCGCAGCTCCGGCAGGCGCAGCAGTTTCTCCAGCGCGATCAGCAGCGGCAGGCGGTGGCGGCTGCCCTGATCTGAGAGAGTGAAGGGGATATAGCGCGGGTCGTCGCGCTCGAGCTGGCCCCTCGCATATTGACCAAAGACGGCCTGCACATGGGGCGCGTAGTGGTCGATGTCCGGCACCATCACGATCACGTCGCGGGGCTTGAGCGTCGGGTCGGCGCTGAAGGCGTCGAGCAGCTGGTCGTGGAGGATCTCCACTTCGCGCTGGGGGCCGTGGGCGGCGTGGAAGACGACGGAGTCGTCGAGGCTCGGGTCCACCGCCGGCCAGGTCTCGCGGGTCTCGTGCAGCGGGCGCAGCTCACGGATGTCGTCCTGCAGCTGCTGCAGCAGCCGTCCGTCGCCTTCGCGCACGAAGGGCTCGAAGAGGTCGATGCGCAGCGAGTCGGCCTTGAACAGCGGCTCGTACTGCTGGGCGTCGTCGTGCTCGTCGAGCAGGCGCAGGTAGTCGCGACCCTGCTTGCCCCAGGCGGCCAGCAGCGGCTGGGCGTGCAGATGCAGGCTCTCCGCTCCGTCGCCGCTGGCATCGCCAACGCCCAGCACGTCGAGGCGCTCGGGCATGCCGGCCTTGCGCCGCTGGCGGTAGCGCTGGGCCCGAAGCAGGTCCTTGTGTTCGATGATGTCGGCCCAGTAGTGCTGGCAGGGGTTGTGCACGCAGAGCACCACCTGGCAGCAGCGGGCCACGGCGGCCAGGGCCTCCAACGCCTGCTGGGGAAGCGAGGAGATGCCGAACACCATCACCCGGCGCGGCAGCCCGGGGGGGCAGTCGCTGCCGTGAAGCTCCCGGGCGGCGGCGAGAAAGCGCCGGTGCACCATGGCGCGGCTGGAGGCCACGCCGTCGTCCCCCACATCGGCGATGAGCGCTCGCCACAGGGCCGGCTGCCAGCGCTGGGCGTCGGGAAGCGCCTGGGCGTCGCCCCGGG
>PUOM01000265.1 GCA_003552795.1 Halomonas sp.
CGCTGCTCGTCGACGCCAAGCCGCTCCAGGCGCGACTCCT
The DNA here is from genome assembly GCA_003552795.1 of Halomonas sp. Lineage (GTDB taxonomy): Bacteria > Pseudomonadota > Gammaproteobacteria > Pseudomonadales > Halomonadaceae > Halomonas. The sequence goes on from PUOM01000265.1 coordinate 41, forward strand.
GCTCGCGCAGGCGGTCCTGACCGCGTTCGGCCGCGTGGCTCGCCTCGCGCCACTGCTCGCTGAAGGCCTCCCAGGCAGCGTCGGCCTCCTCCGCCTCGGGCTCGGCCTCCTCCAGCGCCGCCTCCAGCTCCTCGAGCTGCTCGGCCACCGCCTCGCGCTCGGGGCTGAGCGTCTCCAGGCGCCCCTCCAGCCGCGCCAGGCGCTCGCCGTCATCCTCGCCCAGGCGGGCCAGCTCCTGAAGGTCGCGGTGGGCGCCCTCCAGGTCGCGAGCCAGCTGAGCATCCCGGGCGCGGGCATGCTCGAGATCCTGCTCCAGGCGGGCGATGGCGGTGGTGGTCTCGAAGAAGCGGGACTGCTCGGCGTCGAGCTCGGCGGCCAGGCGATCGTGGTCGGCCCGAGCCTCATCCAGGCGGGTCTCGCACTGGCGAAGTCCCAGCACCTCGCGTTCCACGGCGGTCTCCAGCTCGCCGACGCGGCGCTCCTCCTCGCCCTGACTGGCGCGCAGGGCGCGAGCGCGCAGCAGCGCCAGCTCGCCCTTGACCCGGTGCTCCTCGTTCTTGAGGGTCTGGTAGCGACGCGCCGCCTCGGCCTGGCGCTTGAGGCGTTCGAGCTGCTTGTCGAGCTCCTCGCGAATGTCGTCCAGGCGCTCCAGATTCTCCTGGGTGCGGCGCATGCGGTTCTCGGTCTCGCGGCGGCGCTCCTTGTACTTGGAGATGCCCGCGGCCTCCTCGAGGGTCGAGCGCAGCTCCTCGGGGCGGGCCTCGATCAGCCGGGAGATCATGCCCTGGCCGATGATGGCGTAGGAGCGTGGCCCGAGGCCGGTGCCGAGGAAGAGGTCGGCGATGTCGCGGCGACGACACTTCTGGCCGTTGAAGAAGTAGGAGGACTGGGCCTCCCGCGTCACCACACGCTTGACGGCGATTTCGGCATACTGGGCGTAGATTCCGCCCATGCTGCCGTCGCGGTTGTCGAAGAGCAGCTCGATGGCGGCCTGCCCCACCGGCTTGCGCCCGCTGGCACCGTTGAAGATGACATCGGTCATCGACTCGCCGCGCAGGGTCTTGGCGGAGGATTCCCCCATGACCCAGCGCACCGCGTCGATGATGTTGGACTTGCCGCAGCCGTTGGGCCCGACGATGGCGGTCATGTTGCCATCGAAGGGCACCGTGACCGGGTCGACGAAGGACTTGAAACCGACCAGGCGTATCGACTTCAGACGCATCGGCGGCTAACCATCGGGGCTAGTCGAAGACACGATCGACCACGACCTCGACGGGATCGCCATCGGTGGCCCCCACCGGCACCCCCTCCCGATCGCCGAACAGATCGCCGGCCTCGGGCGTGGCATCGCCGCTGGCCGAGATCCGTACCATCAGGCGCACGTCGCTTACCTGAGCCAGGCTCGCCTCCGGCGACATGGCGCTGCGCTCATCGAGCACCACCTCGGTGGGCAGCTCGTCGACGCCGAAGCTGGCCACGGCCAGGGGCGGCAGCTCGCCCTCCATGTCACGGGCCGTGACGAAGACCGTGGCGTCTTCGCCCAGCCGGCCGCTGAGGGCCTCGTCCAGGCTCACCCGGACGCGAACCCCCGGACCCTGACCCTCGCCCATCACCGGCGCCTCGGGCGACATGCCCAGGCGCTGCTGGGCGGTGCGAATGCCTTCACGCAGCGCCTCGCCGGAGCCCGGATCGCTCATGCCGGCGATGGCTCGCCGCCAGTAGTCGATGGCCTCCTCGTAGTTGCTGCGGTCGAAGGCCTCGATGCCCAGCACGCCAAGCACCGTGGGCTGGCTGGAGTCCATCTCCAGGGTCTCGTCCACCAGCGCCTGCACCCGCGAGGTCAGCTGGCGATTGGCCATGAAGAACTCGATCTGTGCCAGGTTGGCGACCAGCGAGGGCTGACGCCCCTCGATCTCGATCAGCCGCTCCAGGGCCTGGACCGCCTCGCGCCCCTGGCCCATGTCGCGGTAGAGCGGAAACAGCGAGGCCCAGACGTTGGGATTTCCCGGCTGGCGAGCGGCCTGCTCCTCGAGGCGCTCGACCAGCATCTCCAGCGAGCCCTCGGGGTGGTTCTGAACCTCCTCCTGTACCGCCAGCAGGGTCAGGTCGCCCTCGGCCCCCTCGCGCTGATACCAGATCACGCTGGCCGCCACCACCGCCACCATGACGATGGGCACGACCAGGCGACCGGAAGCGTAACTCTTGAGCGGCGCGCGCTTGAGGGTCTCGGTATCCTCCAGCAGGCTGCGCTCGAGCTCCAGGCGCCCCTCCTCGAAGCGTGCCTGGTCGATGTCGCCGCGCTCCAGCGCCGCTTCCAGGGATGCCAGACGGCGCTGGAAGATCGCCACGTTCTGCTCGGCGGTGCGGTCATTGGCCTCGTAGTCGCTCAGGGCGTCATGCAGGGCCCTGGCCCGGCGCAGCGGGGCGGCCAGCAGCCAGAGGGCCGGCAGCAGCAAGACGGCGAAGGCAATCCATAACAGGGTCATTCGGTTCTCTCGCGGTTGATCAGGGCTTGCAGTCGGGCGCGCTCCTCCTCGGAGAGCGCCTTCGCGGAGGCACTCTTGCGCGACCTGACGATGAGGACCACCAGAATGGCACCCAGCAGCACCAGGCCGGCCGGCAGACCCCAGAGCAGCAGGGTGCGCCCTTCCAGACGGGGGTTATAGAGCACGTAGTCGCCGAAGCGCTGCACCATGTGCTCGCGGATCTCGATATCGGAGACACCCTCCTGGAGCAGCAGGTAGACGCGGTCGCGCATGTCGCCGGAGACCGGCGCATCGGAGTCGTCGATCGCCTGGTTCTCGCAGGTGGGACAGCGCAGCGAGGCGGTCAGGCTGCGATAGCGCTGTTCCATCACCGGGTCGTCGAACTCGCGCACCTCGATGGCGCCGGCCTGGGCGAGACCGGCGACCATCAGCAGGACGAGCAGTGTCAGCAGGGAGCGAATCAACGCCATTTCTCCACCTCCGGCAGGATCTTGTCACGTACCTCACCCGGCGAGATATAACCCACGTGGTGATAGCGAATCACGCCCTCGGCGTCGACCAGGAAGGTCTCGGGCGCACCGAACACGCCGAGCTCGAAGCCCAGCTCGTTATCCGGGTCGAAGATATTGATCTCGAAGGGGTTGCCGAACTCATCGAGGAAGCCGAGGCCCTTCTCGCGAGTGTCCTTCCAGCTGATGCCGACCATGCGGATATCGTGGCGGTGGGCCAGATCGAGCAGCTGCGGCATCTCGCGCTTGCACTCCGGACACCATTCGCCCCAGACGTTGACCAGCGTCAGCTCGCCGGTGGCCAGCAGCGAGCGATCCACCCGGCGCTCGGGATCCTCCAGCGTGGCAAGCTCGAACTCCGGAAAATCCCGCGCCATCAGCGCCGACTCGCGGTGGAAAGGGTTCAGCGATAGCCCCTGATAGAGAAACAGCGACAGCGCCAGAAAACCGACCAGCGGCAGCAGCAGCAGCAGGCGGCGCTTCATGCGGTCGCCTCCTTGGGCTGACCCTTGTCGCCCGCGGCGGACTTGAGCGCAGCCTCCTCGGGGTCAGGGGCAGTCGCCAGGCGACGATAGCGCTTGTCATACACTGCCAGCACGCCACCGATGGACATCAGCAGCCCCCCCAGCCATAGCCAGCGCACGAAGGGCTTGTACTGGACGCGCATCGCCCAGCTGCCGTCCCCGAGGTCCTCCCCCATGGCCACGTAGAGGTCACGGAAGAAGCCGGGGCGCAGGGCCACCTGGGTCATCGGCATGCCGGTGGCCAGATAGAGGCGCTTCTCGGGGTTCATCGTGAAGCGGCGCTGGCTGTCGCCGCGCTGCACCTCGATCACCGCCCGGTCCGCCAGGAAGTTGGGGCCGCGGCGATCGGTCAGCTCGGTCATGGTAAAGGTGTAGCCGGCAACCTGGACGCTGTCCCCGGGTCCCATGCGCACGTTGCGCTCGATCTCGTAGTTGGAGACCACTGCCACGCCGACGATGGTCACCGCCACGCCGAGATGGCCAAGCTGCATGCCCCAGTAGGCCGGCGACAGCTTCTTGAGGCCGGCGCCCAGCGACCGGGCATGGCGGGTCTTGTCGTAGAGGTCGCGCAGCATGGGCAGCACGATCCACAGCGCGGCGATCAGGCCGATGGCCACCGGAGCGCTCCAGCGCTCGGCGAAGATCAGCGGCAGCGCGGCCCCGAGCACCACCGCCACGGCCGCGGAGAGCCAGAGTCGCTGGATCAGCAGGCTGGGCGCGGTGTCCTTCCAGCGCGAGATGGGGCCGAGCCCCATGAACACCACCATGATCAGGGTCAGCGGCACGAACAGCGCATTGAAGTAGGGAGGCCCCACGCTGATCTTGCCCAGATCCAGGCCGTCGAGGATCAGCGGGTAGACGGTGCCCAGCAGCACGGTGACCGTCAGGATCACCAGCATGAGGTTGTTGGTCAGCAGCAGGGCGTCACGGGACAGCCAGCCGAAGCCCACCTTGTGGCTGACCCGCGGCGCACGCAGGGCGAAGATCAGCAGCGACAGACCCACGGTGATGCCCAGCAGCATCAGGATGAAGAAGCCCCGGGAGGGGTCGTTGGCGAAGGCGTGCACCGAGGTGAGCACCCCGGAGCGCACCAGGAAGGTACCCAGCAGCGACAGCGAGAAGGTGGAGATCGCCAGCAGCAGGGTCCAGCTCTTGAAGGCGCCGCGTTTCTCGGTGACCGCCAGGGAGTGCATCAGGGCCGTGCCCGTCAGCCAGGGCAGCAGGGAGGCGTTCTCCACCGGGTCCCAGAACCACCAGCCGCCCCAGCCCAGCTCGTAGTAGGCCCACCAGCTGCCCAGGGCGATGCCCACGGTGAGGAAGGCCCAGGCCAGGTTGGTCCAGGGGCGCGCCCAGCGCGCCCAGGCGGCATCCAGGCGACCACCCAGCAGGGCGGCGATGGCGAAGGCGAAGACCACCGAGAAGCCCACATAGCCCATGTAGAGCATGGGAGGGTGCAGGATCAGGCCGATATCCTGAAGCAGCGGATTGAGATCCGCGCCGTCGGCCGGCATCTGAGGCAGCAGGCGCTCGAAGGGGTTGGAGGTGGCCAGGATGAACAGCAGGAAACCCACGCAGACCAGGCCCATCACGCCGAGCACCCGAGCGACCATGTCCCGGGGCAGCTCACGGGAGTAGCGGGCCGCGAAGTAGCCCCAGCCGGCCAGCATCAGGCTCCAGAGCAGCACCGAGCCTTCATGGTTGCCCCACACCGCACTGAACTTGTAGTACCACGGCAGCATGGAGTTGGAGTTGTTGGCCACGTTGGCCACGCTGAAGTCATCCAGCATGTAGCTGGCCGTCAGGCAGGCATAGGCAATGGCCACGAACAGGAACTGCCCGGCCGCCATGGGGCGAGCATAGGCCATCCAGAGCGGGCGGCGGGTGGCTGCCCCGGCCAGGGGCAGCACCGACTGCGCCACCGCCATCAGCAGGGCGATGACCAGGGCGTAGTGGCCGATTTCGGGAATCATCTTGATCAGCATGGAGACTCCGGGTCAGTACGAGCTGCTTGTGGCGCCGTCGCCGTTTTTATCACCGTCGCCTTCCTCGGTCTCCAGACGCTCGACCACCTTGGCGGCCTTCTGCTGGAAATCCTCTGGCTTGTAGCCGGCCTCTTTCAGCGCCTGGGCCACTTCCGACGGCATGTAGTTCTCATCGTGGCGGGCCAGCACCTTGTCGGCCATGATGTAGCCCCCCGGCTGCAGCTGGCCCACCACCACCACGCCCTGCCCCTCGCGGAACAGGTCGGGCAGGATGCCGCTGTAGTGAACGCGCACGTCATCGACATAGTCGGTCACGGTGAACTCCACGTCGAGGCTGTCGGGATTGCGCACCACCGTGCCCTCCCGGACCATGCCGCCGGCGCGGATCTGGCGCTCATAGGGCGCGTCACCGGCGGCTATCTGCACCGGACTGAAGAAGAGGTTGATGTTGGCCCGCAGCGCATAGAGGGTCAGGCCCACAGCCACGGCGGTCAGTGCAACCAGCCCCAGGATCACATAGAGCTTCTGCTTGCGTTTCGGGGTAAGGCTAAGTGTCATGACGATTACCACCCACTTGATGTGAAACTCTGGCCATCTCGCCCTGGCCGGTCGCGAGGCGCGCCTCGCGGCGCACCCGACGCTGCAGGTTGCGCAGCAGCTGGCGACGCTCGGCGCGGGCGTGCAGGACGATAGCGATCATCAGCCCGGCGGTTGCCGCCCAGGCCGCCCAGACATAGGGGGCATGCCCCCCCATGGCGATGAATTCGTTGAAGGATTCGAAGGCCATCAGCGCTCCTCCAGGGCCAGGTCGCGCACCCAGCGTTTATTGGATTCGCGGCGCAGGATCTCGCTGCGGGTCCGCATCAGGGTCAGGGCGATAAAGAAGCTGTAGAAGCCCAGCACCATCAGCAGCAGCGGGACCCACATCTCGGTCGGCATGGCCACTCGCCCGGTGATGGTGAAGGTGGCGGGCTGGTGAAGGGTGTACCACCAGTCCACCGAGTACTTGATGATCGGAATGTTGATGACACCGACCATGGCCAGCACCGACGCCGCCCGGGAGGCGCTGTCGCGGCTGGAGAAGGCACCGCGCAGCGCGATCACGCCCAGATAGAGGAACAGCAGGATCAGCATCGAGGTCAGACGGGCATCCCACATCCACCAGGTCCCCCAGGTGGGCACGCCCCACACTGCCCCGGAGAAGAGTGACACGAAGGTCATGGCCGCGCCCAGCGGTGCCATCATGGCGGCCGCCATGTCGGCGATCTTGATCTTCCAGACCATGTAGACCAGGCCGGCCACGGCCATGCTGACGAAGATCGACTGGGCCAGGAAGGCCGACGGCACGTGCACATAGATGATGCGAAAGCTGTTGCCCTGCTGATAGTCGGCGGGGGCAAAGGCCAGGCCCCAGACGCTGCCCACCAGGATCAGCGCGGTGGCGGCGACCCAGAAGAACGGCTGCAGTCTGGCGCTGATGGCGTAAAACCACTTGGGGGAACGCAGCTTGTTAATAAAGGCCCACATGCCTCTCCACCTCTCAACCGTTGATACTGATACGCAGCGATGCCGCTATGGCCCAGGGCGCCAGCATCAGCGCCAGGGCCAGCAGGGCACCCAGAATGGCCAGGTGGGCCAAGGCCCCGTCGCCGAGAATGGCCGCCTGTACCGCGCCGGCGCCGAAGATCAGCACCGGAATGTAGAGCGGCAGCACCAGCAGGGACAGCAGCACCCCGCCCCGGGAGAGCCCCACGGTGAGCGCCGCCCCGATGGCACCGATCAGGCTCAGGCTGGCGGTGCCCAGGGCCAGCGACACCGCCAGCACCAGGTAGCTGCCGGCGGGCAGCGACAGCATGATACCCAGCACCGGCGCCATCAGCGCCAGAGGCAGACCGGTCAGCAACCAGTGCACGGCCACTTTGGCCAGCCCCAGCATGGGCAGCGGCTGCGGGGTGAGCAGCAGCTGTTCCAGAGAGCCGTCGTCAAAATCGCCGCGAAACAGGCTGTCCAGGGAGAGCAGCGCCGCCAGCAGCGCCGCCACCCACAGCAGGCCCGGCGCGATGGTAGCCAGCAGATCCGGATCCGGCGAGATGCCGATCGGGAACAGGGTAATCACCAGCGCGAAGAATACCAGCGGATTCAGCACCTCGCTGCGGCGGCGCATCAGCAGCACCAGATCGCGCCTCAGCGTCGCCCAGAGTGCGACCGCCAGGCCTCCCGCGGGTTCCCTTGCCCCCCGGGCAGAGGTGCGACCTTCTGTCGCAGGCGACAGGCTCTCAGTGTTCGGCATGTCGCTGCCCTCCCCCGCCCAGGCTCACACGACGCAGCTCATCGGTCTGCCGGAGCGGGTGATGGGTGGTGACCAGCACGCAGCCGCCGGCACGGGCATGCTCGATCAGGCGCTCCTCCAGCGCCTCGACGCCGTCTCGGTCGATGGCGGTGAAGGGCTCGTCGAGCACCCACAGCGGCCGCGGCGTCAGCTCCAGGCGCGCCAGCGCCACCCGGCGCTGCTGGCCGGCGGAGAGCTGCCCGGCCGGGACATCCTCGAAGCCGGCAAGGCCGACCGACGCCAGCGACGTCAGACGTGCCGCCTCGCTGCCGCTGTCGCCGGCCAGGGCCTGGTACCAGGCCAGGTTCTCCTGCGGGGTCAGGGCGGCCTTCACCCCCGGGGCATGGCCCAGGTAGAGCAGACTCTCCAGAAAGGCCTGCCGCGATTCACGCATCGGCAGGCCGTTCCAGAACAGCTCGCCCTGGTAGTCGGCCAGCTGGCCTGAGAGGATCTTGAGCAGCGTGGTCTTGCCGCTGCCGTTGGGGCCTTCGATGCGAACGATCTCGCCCGCCTGGATATCCAGGTCGAGATCCTCGAAGAGCCAGCGATCATCCCGCTCACAGGCCAGCTTTCGGGCTTGCAGGCTCAGGGTCAAGACACGCTCCGGGATGAGAGATTTGGCCCGAGACTCTACACGGAAAGGGCTATTGCTGCCAGATTCTCGGCTGCGTCAGGGAGTCACGCTTGACCGGCGTCAAGCCTCTCGCCGATGCCTTCCCCTTGCGTGATCGGCCGCCCCTGCTATCCTTGCCAAGTACTGTATATCTCGACAGTAACCAGCCAGCGAGGCTGACGACAGGAGGCTCATGCCATGCCCGAGGTCAACGCCCAGTTTCTTCTTCGACGCCCCAACCTTCCCCTGGCCGAGGCCTGGGCGCTACTCGATGGATCGGAGTCGGTCGACGAGCGCCTCGTCGAGGTGCCGCTGCTCGGCAGCGTCTCGGCGGGACTGCCCATGGAAGCCTGCCTGGACAGCGCCACCATCCGGGTGCCGAGGCGCATGGTGCGCCGCAACACCTATGCCCTGCGGGTGCGCGGCAACTCCATGGTCGATTGCAACATCTTCGACGGGGATGTGATCATCATCGAGCGTCAGGAGAGCGCCGAGAACGGCGAGACGGCGGTGGTGATGATCAACGATCAGGAGGTCACCCTGAAGAAGCTCTATATCGATCGAGCCGGCGTGCGCCTGCAGCCGGCCAATGAACGCATGGCTCCTATCTTTCTGAAGAACAGCGACATTCAGGTGCTGGGACTGGTGATGGGCGTGGTGCGCCAGGGAGAGCTTGCCGCCTGATGCGCTACCCCGTCCCCGACCTGCCCACCGGCACCTGGCAGGAGAGCGAGCTGGAAGTGGAGAAGAGCCGCTTCATCACCTGGCTGTGCCACGCCCCCGACCCGGCCGCCTTCGAGTCGCTGCTGGCCGAAGCCCGGGGCCGCCACCCCGGGGCCAGCCACCACTGCACGGCCTTTATCGCCGGCCCGCCCGGCGAGCAGGCCGCCATCGGCTTTTCCGACGACGGCGAACCCGGCGGCACCGCCGGGCGGCCCATGTATCGCGCCCTGGAGGGCTCGGGGCTCGGCCAGGTGGGGTGCGTGGTGATCCGCTACTTCGGCGGCACCAAGCTGGGCACCGGCGGCCTGGCCCGGGCCTACGCCCAGGCCGTGATCCAGGGTCTGGCATCCCTGCCCCGCCGCGAGGTGGTCGAGCGCGTCTCGCTGCAACTGCAGGTGGCGTTTGCCGGCGAAGCCGAGGCGCGCAGCTGGCTTGCCGATCGGGAGATCCCCGTGGAGGCCGTTGACTACGCCGCCGACGGCGTGGTGCTGACCGTGGGCTGGCCCAGCGATACCCCCGCCGACCTCGGCGAACTCGAGTCGCGGCTGCGCGGACGGCTGACGCGGCTCGAAGAGTGACACCCTCCCTCTCTCGGACTGGAACGCTCAGACCCGAGGCGCCCAACCGGACCCGCTCCTGGGCCCCTGACGCAGACGGCGCCCCTCGGGCGCCGTCTGCATGCGGATACCGGCCAGTCTCAGGCCAGGTACTTGATCATCACCCCCGCGGCCACCGCCGAGCCGATCACCCCGGCCACGTTGGGCCCCATGGCGTGCATCAGCAGGAAGTTGTGGGGGTTGGATTCCAGCCCCACCTTGTTGGCCACCCTTGCGGCCATGGGCACCGCGGAGACCCCGGCCGCGCCGATCAGCGGGTTGATGGGCATCTTGCTCACCGCATTCATGACCTTGGCCATGAGGATGCCGGCGGCGGTGCCGATGGCGAAGGCCACCATGCCCAGGGCCATGATGCCCAGGGTCTCCACGGCCAGGAAGCTCTCGGCCATCAGCCGCGAGCCCACCGCCAGGCCCAGCACGATGGTGACGATGTTGATCAGGGCGTTCTGGGCGGTGTCGGTCAGGCGCTCGACCACGCCACACTCGCGCATCAGGTTGCCGAAACAGAACATCCCCAGCAGCGGCGCGGCGTCCGGCAGGAACAGCGCCACCAGCATCAGCAGGGCCAGCGGGAAGACGATCTTCTCGAGCTTCGACACCGGGCGCAGCTGGGTCATGGTGATCTCGCGCTCCTTCTTGCTGGTCAGCAGCCTCATGATCGGTGGCTGAATCATCGGCACCAGCGCCATGTAGGCGTAGGCGGCCACGGCAATGGCCCCCAGCAGCTCCGGGGCCAGCACGCTCGATACATAGATCGAGGTGGGACCGTCGGCGCCGCCGATGATGCCGATGGCGGCGGCCTGCTCGAGGGAGAAGTCCATCCAGCCCATGGCCGACATGCCCACCGCGCCGAACACCGTGGCGAAGATGCCGAACTGCGCCGCCGCCCCCAGGAAGAGGGTACGCGGGTTGGCCAGCAGGGGGCCGAAGTCGGTCATCGCCCCCACGCCCATGAAGATCAGCAGCGGCGCGATGCCCGAGGCCACGGCCACCTGGTAGAAGGTGTAGAGCAGGCCGTCACCGTAGCCCACGTTCATGGCCACATCCTTGGCGGCACGCAGCTGGTCCGGCGAGGCGCCGTTGTCGACCAGCGCCTTGAGGGTGGCCCGCCACGCCTCCTCGCCGGCCAGCGGATCCAGGGTGGCCCCCAGCGCGCTGGCCATCTGATGGAGCACCGCGGGGCGCGCCACCTCGATGGCCTGATCCAGCGCCGAGATGGCCAGGCCCGCCTCGGGGATATTGGCCAGGATGCCGCCGAAGCCGATCGGCACCAGCAGCAGGGGCTCGAACTTCTTGGCGATGGCCAGGTAGAGCAGCACCAGGCCAACCGCGATCATCACCGCCTGGCCGAGGGTCACATTGTAGGCCCCCGAGCCCTCCCAGAGTGTCAGTAGATTCTCCATGGTCAGGGCCCCTAGAGCTCGATCAGCACGTCGCCGACGGCGACGCTGTCGCCCTCGTTGACCTTGATGGCCGAGACGGTACCGGCGCCTGAGGCGCGCACCTCGGTCTCCATCTTCATCGCCTCGAGGATGATCACCACGTCACCCTCCTTGACCGCATCGCCCGGGCGCACGTTGACCTTGAAGATGTTGCCGGCCAGCGGCGCGGTGATCGCCTCGCCACTGGGGGCCGGGGCGGCCTCGGCCGCCGGCGCCGGAGCGCTGCCGCCCTGGGCCTTCACGTCGGCGATCTCGCCGCCCTCGGCGACCTCGACCACATAGGCCTTGCCGTTGACGGTGACGGTATAGGTCTCGGGGCCGGCCGGGGCCGCACCCTGGGTGGCCGGTGCCTTGGCCGCCGCCTTCGCCGGCAGGTTAGCGCTGGCGTCGTCCTTGCCTGGCGCCTGGGGCGCCGGCTCGAAGGCGTCGGGGTTGTCGCGGTTCTTGAGGAACTTCAGGCCGATCTGCGGGAAGAGCGCATAGGTGAGCACGTCGTCGATCTCGCGCTCGCCCTCGGCCAGACGGATGCCCTCGGCCTTGGCCTTCTCCTTGAGCTCGGCGGCGAGGGTGTCCATCTCGGGCTCGAGCCGGTCGGCGGGGCGGCAGGTGATGGGCTCGGCGCCGTCCAGCACGCGCTGCTGCAGCTCCTTGTTGAAGGGCGCCGGGGCGGCGCCGTACTCGCCCTTGAGCAGCGCCTGGACCTCCTTGGAGATCGACTTGTAGCGCTCGCCCATCATCACGTTCATCACCGCCTGGGTGCCGACGATCTGCGAGGTGGGCGTGACCAGCGGAATAAAGCCCAGGTCCTCGCGCACTCGGGGGATCTCCTGGAGGACGTCGTCGAGCTTGTCGCCGGCGCCCTGCTCCTTGAGCTGACCCTCCATGTTGGTGAGCATGCCACCCGGCACCTGGGCGATCAGGATGCGCGAATCGATGCCCTTCAGCGAGCCCTCGAAGGCGGCGTACTTCTTGCGCACCTCGCGGAAGTAGGCGGCGATCTCCTCGAGCAGCTCGAGGTCCAGGCCGGTGTCGCGCTCGGTGCCCTGGAGGATGGCCACCACCGACTCGGTGGGGCTGTGCCCGTAGGTCATGGACATCGAGGAGATGGCGGTGTCGACGTTGTCGATGCCGGCCTCGGCGGCCTTGATGGCGGTGGCGGTAGACATGCCGGTGGTGGCATGGCACTGCATGTGGATGGGGATATCCACGGCCTGCTTGAGCTTGCTGACCAGCTCATGGGCGTCATAGGGCTTGAGCAGGCCGGCCATGTCCTTGATGCAGAGCGAGTCGGCGCCCATGCCGGCGATGGTCTTGCCGAGCTCGACCCAGCCGTCCAGGGTGTGCACCGGGCTCACCGTATAGGAGAGGGTGCCCTGGGCGTGACCCTCGACGTTGCGCACCGCCTGGATGGCCCGCTCCAGGTTACGCGGGTCGTTCATGGCGTCGAAGACGCGGAACACGTCAACGCCGTTGGTCTTGGCGCGCTCGACGAACCTGTCCACCACGTCGTCGCCGTAGTGGCGATAGCCGAGCAGGTTCTGGCCGCGCAGCAGCATCTGCTGGGGGGTGTTGGGCATGGCCGCCTTCAACGCCCGTATCCGCTCCCAGGGGTCCTCGCCCAGATAGCGGATACAGGCGTCGAAGGTGGCCCCGCCCCAGGATTCCAGCGACCAGAAGCCGACGCGGTCGAGCTTCTCGGCGATGGGCAGCATGTCGTCGAGGCGCAGGCGGGTGGCGAACAGCGACTGGTGGGCGTCACGCAGGACGACGTCGGTGATGCCGAGCGGGCGAGCGTTGTCAGTCATGGAAGTGACCTTGTCGTAATGGTGAAGGGATAATCGGGAAAGCGGGGAGGCCGGCGTCAGCGACGGTGGCGCTGACGATAGCGGTGCAGGGCGGCACCGATCACCGCCATCAGCTCGTCATCCTGCTGGGCGGGCGCCGGCGGACGAGCGCCGCCGGCGGCGGGCTTGGCCGGCTCGGGGGCGAAGCGCCGGAGGAGCAGGGACATCAGGGTGGTGGTGATCACCAGAACGGTAAGAAAAACAAAAACGAAGCCCATGCCGAGGGCCATGAGGGTCAGGCCCTCCTCCAGCAGCGCGAAATCCTGCATACGGTGCCTCCGTGTGATCGTCAGCTACCATGCAGCGATCACTCAGCAACATGGCGCCTTGCGCAATTTTTCTGATGCTATAACCTGCCAGACTGTCGACAAATTGCAATGGTGTCATAGTGGAAGTCAGCGTTGTTAATTTACTACAAGACACATCGGGACGGCTTGGCCTGGCGCCGATGGAGGGCGTGATCGACGCCCATACCCGGGACCTGCTGACCCGTCAGCCGGGCTTCGACTGGACGGTCACCGAGTTTGTCCGCGTCGTGGACGCTCGCCTGCCGCCCCGAGTCTTCTACAAGCACTGCCCCGAACTCCGCGGCCCTGCCATGACCACGCCCAGCGGCGTTCCGGTGCACCTGCAGCTGCTCGGCTCAGCCCCCGAGGCGCTGGCCGCCAACGCCGTCCAGGCCCTGACGCTCGGCACCACCAGCATCGACCTCAACTTCGGCTGCCCGGCCAAGCTGGTCAACCGCCACGACGGCGGCGCCTCCCTGCTGCGCGACCCCAGGCGGGTCCATGCCGCCGTGGCAGCGGTCAACGAGGCCGTGGGCCATGCGATCCCGGTCACCGCCAAGATGCGCCTCGGCTTTGCGGACCGCCGCCTGGCCCTGGCCTGCGCCCTGGCCGCCGAGGCCGGCGGCGCCCGTCAGCTGGTCGTGCATGCCCGCACCCGCAACGAGGGCTACCGGCCTCCGGCCCACTGGGAGTGGATCGGGCGCATCCGCGCTCGCCTGTCGATTCCCGTGGTGGCCAACGGCGACATCTGGAGCCTGGAGGACTACTGGCGTGCTCGCACGCTCTCGGGCTGTCGCGACGTCATGATCGGTCGCGGCGCCCTGGCCGACCCCTGGCTGGCCCCGCGCATTCGACACTGGCAGCGCACCGGCGAACGCCTGCCACCGACCCCCTGGGCGGCCAGGGCCGAGACCCTGCAGCGCTTCGCCAGCCTGCAGCGTAGCACGCTTCCCGAGCGGGTCGTGGCCTCCCTGATCAAGCAGTGGCTGAACCATATGCGCGCCCGGGACCCCGAGGCTGCCCGCCGCTTCGAGGCGCTCAAGCGCATCAAGGATCTGGATGCCCTGCTGGCGGGGCTGGCCGCGCCGGAAGGGAGCACCGCGGCAGCAGCGGAGGCATAAAAAAAGAGGCGCACGTCGCAATGGCGACGGCGCCTCAAACGATCGCGGAGCCACCCACGCCTATCGGGCAGCTCCAGCTAGCAGAGAGATTGCCGGGGAGACCCCGGCACAAACAGAAGACCCGCCCTCCGGGGAGGGCGGGTCAGGATCTGGCGCGCCCGGGAGGATTCGAACCTCCGACCCCCTGATTCGTAGTCAGGTACTCTATCCAGCTGAGCTACGGGCGCGTGGGGCGATGATTAGCGTGATCGCCATCACGTGGTGCAGGTCCGAAGTGGCGCGCCCGGGAGGATTCGAACCTCCGACCCCCTGATTCGTAGTCAGGTACTCTATCCAGCTGAGCTACGGGCGCACTGTCTTCAGTCATGCTTCGATCATGTCGTCCATGGTGGCGAGACCGGAGCCTTGCCGTCATGGCGGAGAGGGAGGGATTCGAACCCTCGATGAGGCTATAAACCCCATACTCCCTTAGCAGGGGAGCGCCTTCAGCCACTCGGCCACCTCTCCCTATCGACACGGCGCATA
>PUOM01000290.1 GCA_003552795.1 Halomonas sp.
CTCCCCAGGCGGCGTCGGAGGCCGCTGACGTCCCGGCGCCGGCAGCGCCGCCCCCGCCGCCCCCGCCCTGGGAGGAGCGGCCTGCTGAGCCCTCGGCAGTCGTGCCGGCGCCCGAGCCCGCGGCGGAGCCATCCCGGCCGGCCGTCGAGCCAGAGCCTCCACGGTCTGAGCCTGCCGACGCTGCGTCGACAGCGCCCGATGCGGCGCCGGCTGAGGTTGCCCCCGTGCCGCCCGCCGTGACGGCGCCTGGCGAGGCAGGGCGCTTCGGCCACGGCGACTGGCTCGCCTGTTTCGAGTCGCTGGGACTTGGCGGTCTGACCCGCAACCTGGCGGCCAACTGCGTGGTGGAGGACGATGACGGTCAGGTGCTGCGAATGCGCCTGGATCCGTCCCTCTCCGCCATGCGCGCCGAGATTCATATCGAGCGAATGCAGCAGGCCCTGGCCGACCGGGGCGTGGTGCGGCGCCTGGCGGTCGAGGAGGGGGCGCTGCCCGAGCGGGTCGAGACCCCGCGCCAGCAGGCCGAGCGGCTGGCGGCCCAGCGCCACGCCGAGGCAGTTGCCGCCCTGCAGCGCGACCCCAATATCCAGAAGCTCCAGCAGGCCTTCGGGGCGCGGCTGGTCGAATCCACGGTCAAACCCGCCGACGCCGGGCGGCCGTCCTGACGCTGGCGCAGCTGAACCGCGCCAGCGCCGCGACGTCTCAGCCAGAGTGCGGCGCCGGATTCATGCCGAGACATATCGATCTACCAACCGACAGAGAGGACTCACCATGATCAAGGGTGGAATGGGCAACATCATGAAGCAGGCCCAGGAGATGCAGGAGAAGATGCAGCGCGTCCAGGAGGAGGTCGCCCGCGCCGAGGTGCAGGGCGAGGCGGGCGCGGGCATGGTTAAGGTCACCATGAACGGCCGTCACGATGTCAGCAAGGTCGATATCGACCCCAGCGTCATGGAGGAGGACAAGGAGCTGCTCGAGGATCTTCTGGCCGCCGCGGTGAATGATGCCGTGCGCAAGGTGGAGGCCAACTCCAAGGCCAAGATGGAGGAAGTCACCTCCGGCATGAACTTGCCGCCGGGCTTCAAGATGCCGTTCTGATGAGCTTTTCCCCCCTCGTCGAGAAGCTGATGGAGTCGCTGCGGGTGCTGCCCGGCGTCGGGCCCAAGACCGCCCAGCGCATGGCCATGCACCTGCTCGAGCGCGACCGTGAGGGTGGCCGCCGTCTGGCCGGAGTGCTCGATGAGGCCATCGAGCGAGTCGGCTACTGTCGGCGCTGCCGCACTCTCACCGAGGAGGAGATCTGCGCGCTGTGCGAGAGCGCGCGGCGCGACGATACCCTGCTCTGCGTGGTGGAGTCCCCGGCCGACCAGCTGGCCATCGAGGAGGCCGGCGGCTACCGCGGGCGCTACTTCGTGCTCCACGGCCACCTCTCGCCCCTGGACGGCATCGGCCCCGAAGATATCGGCCTCGATCAGCTCGAGGCGCGGGTGGCCGAGGGAGGCGTCGAAGAGATGATCCTGGCCACCAACCCCACCGTGGAGGGCGAAGCCACCGCCCACTACATTGCCGCCCAGCTCGCCCCCCACGGGGTGCGGCTGTCGCGGCTCGCCTATGGCGTACCCATGGGCGGCGAACTCGAATACGTGGATGGCGGCACCCTGAGCCGCGCCTTCAACGGCCGGCTGCCGTTCCAGGGCGACTGAGCCCCATCCTGTCTTGCCTGACTGACGCTTTTTTCCTGACGCCCCATCATCTGCTGGAACCCCCATGCCCCTGAATCCCGAGATACGCTGGATCGATACGCCCGAGGCCCTGGACGCCGCCTGCGCCGAGGTGGCCCAGGCGGAAGTCATCGCGCTGGACACGGAGTTCTTCCGCGAGAACACCTTTCACCCGGTGCCGGCGCTGATCCAGTTCTCCACCGGCGGGCCGGCCTGGCTGGTCGACCCTCAGGCGGTGGCCTGTACCGATGCCTTCCGCCGGCTGCTGGCCGAGGGGCCGCTGAAGCTTCTGCACGCCGCCAGCGAGGATCTGGAGGTGTTCGCCGGCTGGGCCGGCGCGGTGCCGTCGCCCCTGGTGGACACCCAGCTCGCCCAGGGGCTGCTGGGCGAAAACCCGGGCATGGGCTATCAGAAGCTGGTGGAGCACTGGACCGGCCACACCCTGCCCAAGGACGAGACTCGCTCCGACTGGCTGAAGCGTCCGCTCACCGAGACCCAGCAGACCTATGCGGCCCTGGATGTGATCTACCTGATCGAGGTGTGGCAGCAGCAGCGCGAGTCGCTCCAGCGCCAAGGCCGCCTGGCCTGGCTGGAGGCGGACTGTGCGGAGCTGGTGGCCCAGGCCGGCCGCAACGGCGAATCCGACACCCAGTGGTACCTGCGCCAGCGCCAGCTCTGGCGACTGACGCCGCGCCAGATCGAGGCCTACCGACGCCTGACCACCTGGCGGGAGGGCGAGACCCGGGCGCGCAACCTGCCCCGGGGCTGGCTGGTGCACGACCGGGTGCTCTACGCCATCGCCGAGGCGATGCCGGAGAATCGCTACGAGCTGTCTCGTGTCGAGGACGTCAAGCCGAGCCTGATCAAGCGCGACGGTGATACCCTGCTGGCCCTGGTGGCCGAGGCGCGCCACCTGGACGACGACGCGCTGCCGCCGGCGCTGCCGTCGCCCATGGCGCCGGCGTTCAAGCGCGTGCTCAAGGCGCTGAAGAAGGTGGTCAACGCCGAGGCCGAAGCCCAGGGACTGGCCCCGGAGGTGCTGCTGCGCCGCCGCGACCTGGAGGCCCTGGTGACCGCCCACCTGGAAGACGAACCGCTGCCGTTGCCGTCAGGCTGGCGCGGTGAGCGACTGAACGCTGGCCTGACGAAGGCCCTGGAGGAGCAGCCCCGATGAGCGACGACCGAATGCGCGGCGACAAGCTGCTGTGCGAGGTGTTCAAGAGCTCGCGCATGGACGAGATGTATCTCTACGTGGACAAGCGCGAGGGACTTGCCCGGGTGCCGGAGGTGCTGCTCGAGCGCTTCGGCAAGCCGGTCTCGACCATGACTCTGATCCTCACCGCCGAGAAGCGCCTGGGCCGCGCCCAGGCCGCCGACGTCATGGCGGCGATCCGCGAGAAGGGCTTCTACCTGCAGATGCCCCCGGCCAAGGAGGAGTACCTGCTGGATCTCTATCGCGCCCCCACCGAGGCGCGCTATTGATGCGAGAACGGTTCTGGGAGCAGTATCCCCTGGAGGAGCTCACCGCCGAGGAGTGGGAGGCGCTCTGCGACGGCTGCGGCCAGTGCTGCCTGCTCAAGTTCCAGGATGACGAGAGCGGCGAGCTGGCGGTGCTCAACCTGGCCTGCGAGCTGCTCGACGTCCACAGCTGCCGCTGCAGCGACTACGAGAACCGGCTCTCGCGGGTGCCGGACTGCACCCGCCTGACGCCCGA
>PUOM01000044.1 GCA_003552795.1 Halomonas sp.
ACCGCCGTGGAGGCGATCAAGCTGGGGGCGGTGAACTATCTGTGCAAGCCTGCCGATGCCGACGAGGTGCTGGGCGCCTTCACCAAGAACAGCGGCGACCCGGAGACCGAGGTGTCGGAACAGCCGCCGTCGATCAACCGGATTGCCTGGGAGCATATCCAGAAGGTGCTGCAGGAGCACGACGGCAATATCTCCGCCACCGCCCGGGCGCTGGGGATGCACCGACGGACCCTGCAGCGCAAGCTGCAGAAGCGGCCGGTGCGGCGCTGAAAGCTGGAAGCTGGAAGCTGGAAGCTGGAAGCTGGAAGCTGGAAGCTGGAGGGCAGCATGTTGCCCCCCAGCCAGGTATCAAGCTTTTTCTTCCAGCTTATCGCTTACGGCTTTCAGCGCCGGGCGCAGCCCGGTCATTGAGCCGTCCACCCCAGGTCGATATTCCAGCTCGACCCGGTGACGGCGCCGGCGGAGTCCGAGGCCAGGTAGGCGACCAGCTCGGCCACCTCGGCGGGTTCGATCAGCCGCTTGACGGCGGCGTTCTTGAGCATGATCTGCTCGATCACCGCCTGCTCCTCCATCCCGTGCATCTTCGCCTGGTCGGCGATCTGGTTGTCCACCAGCGGCGTCTTCACATAGGCGGGACAGATGGCGTTGGCGGTGATGCCCTGGGCGCCGCCCTCCAGGGCCGCCGTCTTGGTCAGACCGATCATGCCGTGCTTGGCGCTGATGTAGGCGGACTTGCCGGGCGAGGCCACCTGAGCATGCACCGAGGCAATGTTGATCACCCGCCCCCAGCCGTTCTCGCGCATGGAGGGCCAGGCCGCCTGTGTCAGCAGGAAGGGAGCGGTCAGCATCAGGTCGATGATCTGACGCCACTTCGCCTCGGGGAACTCCTCGATGGGCGACACGTGCTGGATGCCGGCGTTATTGACCAGGATATCCACGCGCCCGAAGCGGCGGATGGCCTCCGCCACCGCCGCCTTGCAGGCCTCGCCGTCGGTGAGGTCCGCCCGGAAGAAGACGGCCCCTGCCCGCTCCGCCACCTCGGCGCCCGCCGGGTTGAAGTCCACGGCCAGCACCTGGTGGCCCTGCTCGCAGAAATGGCGAACCACGGCTTCGCCGATGCCGCTGGTGGTGCCGGTGACCAGGGCGACCCGGGGTTGAAAAGTGGCAGATCCTGTCATGGACGACTCCTTCGTAGGGGAAAAACGGGCTGACGTTGGCGCAGCGCACCCAGCATAAGGCGGGGTCGCGTCAGGCGCCACCTCCTCCCTCGCCGTTCGCGGCCATGACACGCTCCATCAGCTGCTGGGCCAGGCGACTGGCGGCCTGTCGGCTGGCCACATCGGTGAGATCATCGAGCAGTATCAGGCGATGGCACCAGTGCCCCTCGCCGAGTGATACCGCCTCGAGGGGATAGTCTCCGGAGGGCAGCGACAGCCAGTGCCGGCTACCGGCCGCCGGCGGCTCGCCGGGCTCGTCGGCGGGCAGCATCACCAGCCACAGCGACACCGGCGTGACCAGGGCCCCCACCAGCTGCTCGCCCAGTCGAGGATCGTCGTGGCGCTGAAAGCAGAGGGCGTCGGCCGCCAGTCGCGGATTGAAGGCCCGCGTCGTCTTGGCGGCGCGCAGGTGGGTACGGCTCCAGGCCTCGGCCAGTTGACGCAGACGGTCGTACTGCGCGGGGGTCAGGGCGTGCATGGGGGCTCCTTGGCAAATGGAACGCAGTATAGCGCCGCCCTCCACGCGGCACAGCCCGGCCTGCTATGCTGGAAGGCCATCGCCCCCTACCCACGGAGCCCCCCATGACCGATGCCGAACGCCTGACGCTGGCCGTCGAAATCGCCCGGGAGGCCGGCGAGATGATCCGCGAGGCTCGGGAGCGGCAGACCTTCGGCCACCGCTACAAGCAGGGCCGCGAGCTGGTCACCGACGTGGACGTCGCCGTGGACACGCATATCGGCAAGCGGCTCGAGGCGGCCTTTCCCGAGGAGGCGCGCCTCAGCGAGGAGCTCGCCCCGGAGCGCGAGGTGCTCGGCGGCGAGACGCCGCTCTGGGTAGTGGATCCTGTCGACGGTACCGTCAACTTCGCCCACGGCCTGCACCACGTTGCCGTCTCCATCGCCTGGGCGGTGGCGGGCCGCGTGCGCATCGGCGTGGTCCATGCCCCCTTCCTCGGCGAGACCTTCACTGCCCTGACCGGTCAGGGCGCCCAGCGCAACGGGCAACCCATCCAGGCCAGCCGCATCGGCAACCTCGAGCGCAGCCTGGTGGGCACCGGCTTTCCCTACCGTCGGGACAGCCGTCCACCGCTGATGCGACGCCTGACGGCGGTCCTCGAACGCTGTCAGGACGTGCGCCGCAACGGCTCGGCCGCTCTGGACCTGTGTGACGTGGCCTGCGGCCGGCTCGATGCCTACTACGAGAGCGTCTCGCCCTGGGACTTCGCCGCCGGCTGGCTCATCGCCCGGGAGGCCGGGGCCCTCACCGGCCACTTATACCCCTGCCCGGCCGGCTTTCCCGAGGATCTCTTCGGCGAGAACCTGCTGGTCACCAGTCCCGGCATCCATCGCGAACTGGGCGAGCTGCTGCGTCGCGCCGACGCCGGCGAGCGGACAGCGTGGTGAGTCGTCGCCCGATAGGACCCTCCAATGGGGTGCCTTGACCCCGACTATTGGCCCAGCCAGCCCCGATCCGTCACAATCGGCGCTCATACACCTCTTTCCTTTCAGGAGTCCACATGTTCGTTGTCATCTTCGGCCGCCCCGGCTGCCCCTTCTGCGTCTTCGCCAACGAACTGGCCACCCGGCTGCAGAGTGCCGAGGCCATCGAAGGCTTTCGCTACGTGGATATTCAGGCGGAGGGCATCACCAAGGCCGATCTGGAGAAAACCATCGGCAAGCCGGTGCACACCGTGCCGCAGATCTTCATCGACGAGACCCCGATCGGCGGCTATACCGAATTCGAGCAGCATGTGCGGGAACACGGCCTGCTGGAAGCGGCTCGCACCAGCTGAGCCCCCGTGACGACGCCAAGCGTCATCACGGCGTTGAAAGATCCCTAGCATCTCCTGCCTATACTTGCCGTCAGCGTCAGACGACAAGGGAAGCCAGCGAGATGCAGAGGGAAGAGTTCGTTCAGCAGCTGTGGCTGGACTACATCCACCAGCACCCGGACCTGGGCGCCCTGCGTCTCTGGCCGGTGGACGCCACGGCGGAGTACCTGGCGCTGCTGACGCTCGACCACGGGCCCTGGTGCATGGATGCCCTGATCCCCAACCTGGCGCGCCTGGGCTATCGCCCCGGGCAGCACCATGCCATGGCCGACCGCGGACTGCTGGTCACCCTGCTATCGCCTCCCGACGACGGCCCCTGGCTGATACTGGCCGAGCTGCAGATGGGCACCCTCTCCCGGGAACACCGCCAGCGACTCGCCTCGCTCACGTCGCTGGCGCCCCAGGCGGATCGTCGTGGCCAGAACCTGCTCTGTCGCGGTCGCCCCTGGCCGATGCCGGATTGGGATACCTACCAGGCCCTGTGCCAGGCCCACCCCCTGGCAGGCCTGCTCTCCGTCAACGGCCCGCGCCTGCACCATGCCGGCTTCGACTGTCAGCGCCTGGGGCAGTCCCTCTCGACCCTGGACGCCCGCATGACCGACCTGGGCTTCGTCGGCAGCAGCGACAACCACCACAACGTCTTCCCGGTCTCGCCGCTGCTCGACTACCGCTTCTATCCCGCCTGCTCCCGCCGCCTGCCCTTCGCCGACGGCGACGAGCACCGCATCGAGAGCGGCGGCCTGGCCCTGGTGCAGAAGTCGGTCAGCGCCAATCAGGAGCGCGCCGTGGAGCTGCTGCTGCCCCATCACACCCGCTGCGAGGTGTCGTGAAACGGCGATATCCACAAAATCTGTGGATAACGCTGTGCAGTACCCGGACCCGGTCCGCCGCAAGCCGCCAAATACGGGGCCGGCGCCGATCTGATCATGAAATCGACAGCGCTCGCGGCACCGGCCGACGCCTGAAACGGAACCGGCCCGGACGCAGGGGCGTCCGGGCCGGTTTCTCTACCTGTTTGCGCTCAGCCGCTGGCGGGAGGGCTCACTCGAAGGTCATCTCGGGCACATGGTCGGGCACGACCAGCTTGCCGGCGGTCTTCTCGACGATCTCCTCCACGGAGACGCCCGGGGCACGCTCCTTGAGGTGGAAGGCGCCATCGTGAATCTCCAGATAGGCGAGATCGGTCAGCACCCGATTGATGCAGCCGGCGCCGGTCAGCGGCAGGTTGCAGGACTCGAGGAGCTTGGACTCGCCGTGCTTGGAGGCGTGGGTCATGGTGCAGATGATGTTCTCGGCGCCGGCGACCAGATCCATGGCGCCCCCCATGCCCTTGATCAGCTTGCCCGGCACCATCCAGGAGGCGATGTTGCCGTTCTGGTCGACCTCGAAGGCGCCGAGCACGGTCAGGTCCACGTGGCCGCCGCGGATCATGGCGAAGGACTCGGCGGAGTCGAAGATCGCCGCGCCGGGACGCGCGGTGACCGTCTGCTTGCCGGCGTTGATCATGTCGGCGTCGACCTCCGCCTCGGTGGGGAAACGCCCCATGCCGAGCAGGCCGTTCTCTGACTGCAGCATCACGTCGATGCCCTCGGGCACGTAGTTGGCCACCAGGGTCGGAATGCCGATACCCAGATTGACGTAGAAGCCGTCCTCGAGTTCGCGCGCCACGCGCATTGCCATCTGTTCGCGAGTAAGTGCCATCTTGTTGCCTCGTTGTTCGATGTAACAGCTTCGGGGGAGAAGCTCAGGGAAGCGCCGGGCGGGCCGGCGATCATCGTATCGCGGCGGCCTCAGCCCTCGCGGACGGTGCGCTTCTCGATGCGCTTCTCGAAGCTGCCCTGGATGATGCGATCGACATAGATGCCCGGGGTGTGGATCTGGTCCGGCTTGAGCTCACCCGGCTCGACGATCTCCTCCACTTCCACCACGGTAATCTTGCCGCAGGTAGCGGCCAGCGGGTTGAAGTTCTGGGCGGTGTCGCGGTAGATCACGTTGCCGTAGCGGTCGGCCTTCCATCCCTTGACGATGGCAAAGTCGGCGTGAAACGCCTCCTCGAGGATGTAGTGGCGGCCGTTGAACTCGCGCACCTCCTTGCCGTCGCCGATCGGGGTGCCGTAGCCGGTGGCCGTGTAGAAGGCGGGAATGCCCGCACCGCCGGCACGCATCTTCTCGGCCAGGGTGCCCTGGGGTGTCAGGATGACCTCGATCTCGTCGTTGAGCATCTGCTGCTCGAACATGGCGTTCTCGCCCACGTAGGAGGCGTAGATGCGGCGGATCTGCTTGTCTTCCAGCAGGATGCCGAGACCGAAGCCGTCGACGCCGCAGTTGTTGGAGATCACGGTGAGATCCTTGGCGCCGAGACGCTTGATCTCGGCGATCAG
Organism: Halomonas sp.; assembly: GCA_003552795.1. Taxonomy (GTDB): domain Bacteria; phylum Pseudomonadota; class Gammaproteobacteria; order Pseudomonadales; family Halomonadaceae; genus Halomonas. The sequence continues at coordinate 5,431 of PUOM01000044.1, forward strand.
GTTCTCGGGGATGCCGCAGAGGCCGAAGCCGCCGGCAACGACGGTCATGCCGCTCTCGATGCCTGCCATCGCCTCTTCATAGGAGTTAACGCGCTTGTCGAATCCGGCCATAGTAGGTGGCGCCTCGTGTTGTTGTGAGCTCGGGGGTTAAGGGTAGCGGGTCCCAGCGGGCCGCGTTGAAGCCAGTGTTGTGCCTGACGATATATTTGTTAAGTTTGTTTTTTTTATGGATTGATTAAAACACCTCATAAATTAGACCTTGGTGGCATGCCATGACCGTCAAACAGCTCCGCGCCTTTCTCGCCGTGGCCCAGACCCTCAGCTTCACCCAGGCCTGCGAGCGACTCCACCTCTCGCAGCCGGCGCTGAGCCTGGCCATCAAGGGGCTCGAGGAGAGCCTGGGAGGGCGACTGCTGATCCGGACCACCCGCAACGTCGGCCTCACCCCGGAGGGTGCCTCCTTCGTCCCGCTGGCCAAGCGACTGCTCGCGGAGTGGGACAATACCGAGGAGCTGATGCGCCAGCGCTTCACCCTGCAGCTGGGCCGCCTCACCGTGGCCACCATGCCCTCCTTCGCCAGCAATCTGCTGCCCCCGGCGCTGATGGCCTTTCGCAGCCGGCATCCGCGCATCAACGTCACGGTTCACGATGTGATCAACGAGCAGGTGATCGACATGGTCCGCGACCGCCAGGTGGAGCTGGGCATCGCCTTCGAGCCCGAAGCCGCGGGAAGCCTCACCTTCACCCGACTGTTCATCGACCGCTTCGTGGCCGTGGTGCCGGCGCGCTCGCTGCTGGCCCGCCATGAGCGGCTGAGCTGGGAGACCCTGCTGACCCACGACTTCATCGCCCTGCAGCGCCCCTCCATGGTGCGCCGGCTGCTCGAGCAGCAGCTCGGCGAACGCGGCATTCCCCTGGCCGCCGCCTTCGAGAGCCACCAGCTGGCCACCGTCGGGCGCATGGTGGCCAGCGGCCTGGGGGTGAGCGCGGTGCCTTCCCTGTGTGCCCGGCAGATGGAGGAGCTCGGCGCCCGCTGTCTGCCGCTGGAGGCGCCGACGATCGAGCGCGCCGTGGGCATGCTCACCCATGGCGAGCTCTCCGCCGCCGCCCTGGCCCTGCGCCAGGTGCTGATGGAGACCCTCGACCATCCCGAGCCAACGCGCGTCTAAGGGCGCTGGGCAGCCGCCCGGGGATCCTTTAGCATTGCCGCATCCGCGACGCCCACCGACCCTTCGCCCACAGGAGTGACGCATGCCGACCCTCAAGGGCCTCGTCAGCATCCTGCTGCTGACCCTCAATACCCTGTTCTGGGGCGTGCCCCTGATCCTGCTCACCCTGCTCAAGCTGGTGACGCCCGGCCGGCCGCTGCGCCGCCGGGTGCTGCAGGGGCTCAATGCCGTGGCCCTCAACTGGATCGGCTTCAACCTGTGGTGGATGCGCCGCTGGCTCAAGCCACAGCTCGAGCTCGATGTCCCCGAGGGGCTGAGTCGTGACCAGTGGTGGCTGGTGATCTCCAATCACCGCAGCTGGACCGATATCTTCGTACTGTTCTTCGCCCTGCATCGGCGCATCCCCATGCCGCGCTTCTTCCTCAAGCGCCAGCTGATCTGGATTCCCATCGTGGGGCTCGCCTGGTGGGCCCTGGAGTACCCCTTCATGCGGCGCATGAGCGCCGAGCAGCGCGCACGTCATCCCCACCTGGCCCGCCGCGACCAGGAAGCCACCGAGCAAATGTGCCGTCGCGCCCGGGAGGCGCCCATCGCCATCTTCAACTTCCTCGAGGGGACCCGGTTCACCCCCGCCAAGCGCGACGCCCAGGGCGCCCCCTATCGCGAGCTGCTGCGCCCCAGGGCCGGCGGCATCGCCCAGGTGATCAATCTGCTCGGCGATCGCCTGGAGGGGGTCCTCGACGTGACCCTGAGCTATGACAACCCCGATCCCACCTTCTGGGGCTTCCTCTGCGGCCAGGAGCAGCGGGTGGTCATGAAGGCACGCGTCCTCCCGGTACCCGTCTGGATGCTGGAAGGAGACTATCAGGATGACCCGGAACTGAAGGAGCGCTTCCACTCATGGCTCAACGCCCTGTGGCAGGAAAAGGACGACTCGCTCTCGCGCTGATGGTCGCGGCCCTGCTGCTGGGGGGCTGTGCCTCGCGGCCCGAGGCGCCGGACAGCACGCGGAGTAGCGCCAGCGCCAGCGCCGAGCGCGACAGCTGGGTGGTGGTTCAGCGCGGCGATACCCTGGGCGAGATCGCCCAGCGGGGCGATGTTCCCCTGGCGCGGCTGCAGCGCTTCAACCCCGACGTCGATGCCAGGCGTCTGGTCGTGGGCCAGCGCCTGCTGATGCCGACCCAGCAGGAGCGTGCGCCTTCCGGAGGGCCCTACCGCTACCAGGTGCGCCCCGGCGATACCTACTCGGGTATCGCGCGGCGTTTCGGCACTCGCTCATCGCGGATCCAGGCCGCCAACCCCGATACCGAGCCCACGGCGCTGAGAGTCGGCCAGCTGATTCAGGTCCCGCTGGCGGCGGGTCGCGACACGACCAGCGCCGCCTCCTCGACCCCATCCCGCAGTGACTCCTCCGACAGCGCCTCGGATAGTGCCGCCACGCCGCCCCCGGCAAGCAGGCCCGATCCCGGGGATCTGCCCCGTTCGGCGCGCAGCTGGCCATGGCCGCTGGAAGACTACCGTATCGTGCGCGCCTTCGGCGCCGACGACCGCGGCACCCTGCAGCCGATGCTGCTGGCCACGAGCCGCGGCGCCCGGGCCCGCGCGGTGGCCGATGGCGAGGTGCGCTTCGCCGGCAGCATGCGCCAGCTGGGGGAGGTAGTGATCATCCACCACGCCGACAACCTGCAGAGCGTCTATGCCCTTTGCGAGAAACCCCTGGTCGCCAACGGCGACCGGGTCAGCCGCGGGACGCCGGTGTGCGAGGTGGGCTACAGCAGCACCAGCGAGCGCCATGACCTCTTGTTCGACCTGCGCCACGGCGGCAAGCCCGTGGACCCAAGGCGCGTGCTGAGATGACATCGCTGCATCACGACCCGCTCCTGTGGCTGACGGCCCCCCTGCTGGGGGAGCCCGACGCCTCCGCCCTGCTCGATACCCTGGATGCCGAGCTCGCCTGGCAGCGTCCCACCCTGCGCCTCTATGGCCGTGAGCACCCCATTCCCCGCACGCAGGTGTGGATGGGGGACCCCGAGGCAGGCTATCGCTATTCCGGTCGGGCCTTTGTCCCCGAGCCCTGGCACCCGGCGGTGGCCCGGCTACGCGACCGGCTGGTCGAGGTCCTGGACGACGCGGGTCTCCCCGCCCGCTTCAACAGCGTGCTGCTCAACCGCTATCTCGACGGCCAGGAGCGCATGGGCTGGCACAGCGACGACGAGCCCGAACTCGGCCATGATCCCTTGATCGCCGCGGTGTCGCTGGGGGCGGAGCGCCCGCTGCGTTTTCGCTGGCGGGATCGCCGCGCTCCGGCCTTCAACGCCTGGCTCCCCCATGACAGCCTGCTGGTGATGGGGCCCGGCACCCAGCGCCAGCTGCAGCATGCCCTGCTGCCACGGCAGATCCCGGGGCGTCGCATCAGCCTGACCTTCCGCTGGGTGCTGCCTCGCTGAGGCAAAGGAGCACGCTTCGGCTCTATTGATAGATAACGGTATAAAACCTGCTGAGAACAGCGCCCAAGGAAAACGGCCACCCGAAGGTGGCCGCCTGCCCGCCTCTCATGCCGCCGACGCTCACCCGCGATAGTAGCCGGGCGTCACGAAGGGCATCTTGCTTACCGTCATCGGCAGGCGCTTGCCGCGCACCTCGGCGAACACCCGAGTGCCGATCTCCGCCTGATCCGTCGCCACATAGCCCATGGCCACCGGCTGGCCCACACTCGGGCCGAAGCCACCGGAGGTGACGTGGCCGATGGCGTTACCCTCCGCATCGAACAGCTCTGCCCCCTCGCGTACCGGGGCACGCCCCTCGCCCAGCAGGCCGACCCGCTTGCGCCGGTGATCCTTCGCCTCTACCTGATGCAGGATCACATCCGCCCCGGGGAAGCCGCCGGCGCGCTCTCCCCCGCGGCGGCGGGGCTTGCCGATGGCCCAGATCAGGCCTGCCTCCACCGGCGTGGTCTCGGTATCGATATCGTGGCCGTAGAGACAGAGTCCCGCCTCCAGGCGCAGGGAGTCCCGGGCACCCAGGCCGATCGCCTCCACCTCGGGCTCGTCGAGCAGACGACGGGCCAGCGTTTCGCTATCTTCGGCGGCCACCGAGATCTCGAAGCCATCCTCGCCGGTATAGCCGCTGCGGCTGATCCACACCGGGACACTCTCGATCTCGAAGTGACCATGCTGCATAAAGACCAGCTCGCAGGCCGCCGGGCAGAGCCGCCGCATCACGCTGACGGCTTCCGGGCCCTGCAGGGCCAGCAGGCCGCGGTCGAGCACCTCGATCTCATGCCCCTCGGGAAGGCCGAGGCGCAGATGGGCGATGTCCTGGTCCCGGCAGGCGGCGTTCACCACCAGATAGAGATGGTCGCCGGCGTTCACCACCATCAGGTCGTCCAGAATGCCGCCCTCCCCGCTGGTGAACAGCGCATAGCGCTGCCAGCCTGCCGCGAGACCGACAATATCCGTCGGCACCAGGGTCTCCAGCGCCTCCGCGGGGGCCGGCCCGCGCAGCAGCAGCTGGCCCATGTGGGAGACATCGAACAGCCCGCAGGCGCGGCGGGTGTGCTCGTGCTCCTTCTTGACGCCCGGCGGATACTGCACCGGCATGTCGAAACCGGCGAAGGGCACCAGCCTGGCCCCCAGCTCACGATGCAGCCCGTGCAGCGGGGTGTGCTTGAGTTCGCTCATTTTCTCTCCCTCATGGATGGGTGGCGCAAAGCCATCGGGAGGCGCCCGAGGCGCCTCCCGCTGTCATCGGACCCGCATCAGCCCTTGTTGTGGTCGAGATCCTCGCCCGGCAGAACCTCCTTGCCGTCGAAGTAATCACGGGTCAGCCGGAACACGACCGGCGAGAGCAGCGCCAGGGCGATCAGGTTCGGAATCGCCATCATGGCGTTGAAGGTGTCGGCCATCAGCCAGATGAAGCCCAGGTTGGCCATGGCACCCAGCGGAATCGCCAGCACGAAGAGCGCCCGGTAGAGCATGATCGAGCGGGTGCCGAACAGGAACTGGAAGCACTTCTCGCCGTAGAAGGACCAGCCGAGGATGGTCGTGAAGGCAAAGACCGCCAGGGCCACCGAGACGATCTGGTTGCCGAAGCCCGGCAGAGCCGCATCGAAGGAGAGCGCCGTCAGCGAGGCGCCGGCCTCGCCGTCGATCCATACCGTGGAGGTCAGGATCACCAGGGCGGTGATCGTGCAGACGATGATGGTATCGATAAAGGTGCCCAGCATGGCGATCATGCCCTGGCGAACAGGGTTGCGGGTCCGGGCCGCGGCGTGGGCCATGGGCGCGCTGCCCAGGCCAGCCTCGTTGGAGAAGATGCCGCGGGCCACGCCGAAGCGAATGGCCGCCATCACCGCCGCCCCGGCAAAGCCGCCGGCCGCCGCGATCGGGTTGAAGGCGTAGTAGAAGATCAGACCGAAGGCGTCACCGATCTGGCCGGCGTTGACGATCAGCACCAGGATCCCGGCCAGCACATAGAGGATGCCCATGATCGGCACCAGCTTGCCCGCCACCTTGGCGATACGCTTGATGCCGCCGAGGATCACCGCCCCGGCCAGGACCATGATCACCACCCCGGTGAGCCAGTGGGGAATGTTGAAGGTGCTGTCCAGCGCATCGGCCACCGAGTTGGACTGCACGGTGTTGCCGATGCCGAAGGCCGCCACGGCGCCGAAGAAGGCGAAGGCGCCACCCAGCCACAGCCACTTCTTGCCCAGGCCGTTCTTGATATAGAACATCGGGCCACCCACGTGGTAGCCCATGCTGTCGGTTTCGCGATAGCGAACCGCCAGCACCGCCTCGGCGAACTTGGTGGCCATCCCCACCAGCGCCGTGATCCACATCCAGAAGATCGCCCCCGGCCCCCCCAGGGCGATGGCGGTAGCCACGCCGGCGATATTGCCGGTGCCGATGGTGGCGGAGAGCGCCGTCATCAGGGCGTTGAAGGGGGAGATTTCCCCTTCGTCTTCCTTCTTCTTGTCCCCGGGCGCCGGCTTGGCATCCCGCCCCTGCAGCATCAGCTTGAAGCCGGTGCCCAGCTTGCGCAGCGGCATCAGCTTCAGGCCAATCTGCAGGTAGAGGCCGACCCCCAGCAGCAGGATCAGCATCAGCGGCCCCCACACCACGCCGTTGATGGCATCGAAGATACTTGTCAAGGTTTCCACGTGAATCTCCCTTAGCGATTGTTGTTTTGATTCGCCGCTCATGGCCCCTGGATGTCAGGTGATCATCCCGTTCTTGTGGTGACCCTGAACAGAATCGACGAAACGAACGCGGTTAACATAGCGGATCTTGCCGCCACTTCACCAGCCCGCTGTGCGCCAGCGCGACAATTCCCACCCTGCCCGGAAGGGACCATATTTCCAATACGAAACATCGCTGGCGCCGCGACGACCCTGACACACGCCCGCTGCGTACTCCCCGTCAGCGCCCTCGTCGCCCTCCTCCCGGCAGCGGCGCATGGCGCCATGACGCTCTCGAAGGGGCGCTGCGCCGTGTCTTTCGTGGATTTCCCCTGAGTGGCGGCTGACGGCTGGACGTATCAACACCGCCGGGCCAACCTAGAGAACGGGCGCACGCCCCCGAGACGTCGCCGGGGCTCGCCAAACGCCGCCGATGGCGTTAGCATTTGCGAATCCAGAAACCCTTTTCGTATAGGAAAATTTCATGAGCTCGATTCCCGCCAACCTCCGCTATGCCAGCAGCCACGAATGGGTGCTCGACAACGGTGACGGCACCGTCACCGTCGGCATCAGCGACCATGCCCAGGAAGCGCTGGGCGACGTGGTGTTCGTGGAACTGCCCGACGTGGGCCGCACCCTCGCCCCGCAGGAAGAGTTCGGGGTGATCGAGTCGGTCAAGGCCGCCTCCGACCTCTACGCCCCGGTGGCCGGCGAGGTCATCGCCGTCAACGAAGCCCTCGAGGATGCCCCCGAGGCCGTCAACGAAGCCCCCTACGAAGGCGGCTGGATCATGAAGCTGCGCCTGGACGACAGCGCCCAGCTCGACGACCTCCTCGACGCCGACGGCTACGCCGCCGTGGCCCAAGCTGACGACTGAGCCCGGCGACTCATGTCGCTGCGCTACCCCGGAGGCCTCGGCCACCCCGGCCGGGGCCTGACTCTCGCATTCGCGTCGTCCCCGCGACGGCCCTGATCTACGCTACGGTGCCCCCATGCCGATCGACACTCGCCGCCTGGCCGACCTGGCCGCCCACGATGACTTTCTCAAGCGCCACAACGGCCCCCGCCAGGATGACGTGGCTGCGATGCTGGCTACCCTCGGGGTGGAGAGCCTGCCGGCGCTGATCGAGCGCACCGTGCCGGCGGATATCCGCCTGGGCCGTGAGCTCGACCTCGACCCGCCGCGCAGCGAGGCCGAAGCGCTCGACTACCTCAAGCGGCTGGCGCGCCAGAATCGGGTGTTCAAGAGCTATATCGGTCAGGGCTACCACGGCACGCACCTGCCGCCGGTGATTCAGCGTAACGTGCTGGAGAACCCGGGCTGGTACACCGCCTACACTCCCTACCAGCCGGAAATCTCCCAGGGGCGCCTGGAAGGGCTGCTCAACTTCCAGCAGATGGTCATGGACCTCACCGGCATGGAGCTGGCCAACGCCTCACTGCTCGACGAGGCGACCGCTGCCGCCGAGGCCATGGCGCTCTGCAAGCGGGCCAACCGCAAGAACAAGAGCAACGTCTTCTTCGTCGCCGACGACGTGCTGCCCCAGACCCTGGACGTGGTGAGCACCCGGGCGGCCTACTTCGGCTTCGAGCTGGTGGTGGCGCCGGCCACGCAGCTGCTCGAGGAGGAGGCCTTCGGGGCGCTGCTGCAGTATCCCGGCGAGAGCGGCCGAGTCCACGACCTGGCGCCGCTGCTGGCCGCCGCGGCCGAGCGCGGCACCATGACCTGCGTGGCCGCCGACATCATGAGCCTGGTCCTGCTCAAGGAGCCGGGGGCGCTGGGGGCCGATATGGTGGTGGGCACCACCCAGCGCTTCGGCGTCCCCATGGGCTTCGGCGGTCCTCATGCGGCCTTCTTCGCCACCACCGACAAGCTCAAGCGCTCGATTCCGGGTCGCATCATCGGCGTCTCCCGGGACAGCCGCGGCGGCCAGGCGCTGCGCATGGCGATGCAGACCCGGGAGCAGCATATCCGCCGCGAGAAGGCGACCTCCAACATCTGCACCGCCCAGGCGCTGCTGGCCAATATCGCCGGCTTCTATGCGGTCTATCACGGCGCCGAGGGACTCACCACCATCGCCTCGCGTATCCACCGCCTGACCACCCTCCTGGCCCTGGGCCTGCAGGAAAAGGGCGTGGCACTGGCCCACGACAGCTGGTTCGACACCCTGCGCCTGACCGGCGTGGATGCGGGCAAGCTCCACGGCCGCGCCCTGACCCGCGAGATCAACCTGCGCTACCACGCGGGCGGGGATGTGGGGGTGAGCCTCGACGAGACCACCACCGCCCACGATCTGGACGTGCTCTTCGATGTCCTGCTGGGCGAGGAGCACGGCCTCTCCGTCAGCGCCCTGGACGAGCGTGCCCTGGCCGAGGGGGTCAGCGGGATTCCAGCGGCGTGCCGCCGCGAGTCGGATTTCCTGACCCACCCCACCTTCAACCGCTATCGCAGCGAAACCGAGATGCTGCGCTACCTCAAGCGCCTGGAGAACAAGGACCTCTCCCTGGCCCACGCCATGATCCCGCTGGGCTCCTGCACCATGAAGCTCAACGCCACCAGCGAGATGATTCCTATCAGCTGGCCGGAGTTCGCCAACGTGCACCCCTTCGTGCCCCGGGACCAGGTGGCCGGCTACCAGCAGATGATCGACGAGCTGGCCGCCTTCCTGGTGGAGGTGACCGGCTATGACCACATCTCCATGCAGCCCAACTCCGGCGCCCAGGGCGAGTACGCCGGCCTGGTGGCGATCCGCCGCTACCAGGCGTCCATCGGCGAGGGCCATCGCGACGTCTGCCTGATCCCCAGCTCCGCCCACGGCACCAACCCCGCTTCCGCGGCCATGGTCGGTCTCAAGGTGGTGGTGGTGGAGTGCGACGGCGACGGCAACATCGACGTGGAAGACCTGCGCGCCAAGGCCAGCCGGCACGGCGAGACGCTCTCCTCGATCATGATCACCTACCCCTCCACTCACGGGGTCTTCGAGGCCAGCGTCCGCGAAGTGTGCGCGATCGTCCACGAGCACGGCGGCCAGGTCTACGTTGACGGTGCCAACATGAATGCCAAGGTGGGGCTGACACGCCCCGGCGACTTCGGCGGCGATGTCAGCCACCTCAACCTGCACAAGACCTTCTGCATTCCTCACGGCGGCGGCGGTCCGGGCATGGGCCCGATCGGCGTCAAGGCCCACCTGGCGCCCTTCGTGTCCAATCACGTGGTCACGCCCATCGCCGGGGTCAACGCCGACT
>PUOM01000211.1 GCA_003552795.1 Halomonas sp.
CGGGAGACCACCCTGCCCTGGCAGGCGCTCAAGGATGATGCCACCTGGCTGATGGGCTGGCGCTGATCGCCCACGCCTGGCTTCAGGGCCTAGTCCGGCTTGCCCACCAGCCAGTGGGTCACCCCGAGCGCCAGCACCACGGCAGCGATGGCGAGCATCTCCATCGCCGTCACGGTATCGATATCCAGGATGATCACCTTCCGGGCAATGGCCATCAGCGCTGTGGCCACCACCAGGCGGATGGGCAGGATATTGGTGCCCAGGTAGAGGCGAATGTTGACGAAGATCTCGACGGCGATCAGTACCACCATGAAGGCGCCGAAGATCACGAAGATGTCACTGACCTCGAAGAGCAACACCGGCGGCGACACGAACTTGGTGTAGAGCACGTAGATCACATCCAGCACGCCCCAGATGATCACCAGCACCATCAGCACCGCCAGCAGCTTGATCGCTTGGCGGATGACGAGATGCAGCCGCCGGATCAGCGGATCCTCGTGCTCCTTGGGCAGCTCGTCGTGAAGCAGCTTCGGTCCATGTCGTGCGTCCTGATCCTGCTGTTCCATCGCGCCCTCTCCCGGTAGCCCCCGGCGGGGGTCGAGTCCATTGATGCCCGAGCGCGCGGCGCTGTCAATCCTTTCACCCGTGGCCGACTCAGGCCGACCCGCCCACCCTCATGGCAGGCTCCGGCGAAACGCCCTGGGCCAGGGCCGCCTCCCGCTCCACGGCCAGGGCGCGCCGGAAGGCCTCGCGCTGTTGCAGGCGCGCCCAATAGTCCGCCACGGCGGGCTTGAAGCGCTCTTCCAGGCCGATATGGCTGGCCAGCAGCAGCGCATAGCCCACCGAGACATCGGCAGCGGTGAAGCGCCCGGCACACAGGAAGGGCTCGCGCTCCAGGCGCGGCGCCAGGGTGCGCAGCCGCGAGAGGCACCAGCGGGCGTAGTCCTCCACCACCTGGGGCTGGCGCCGCTCCGGCGGCTCGAAATGGCCGTAGCGCAGCACCAGGGTCTGGGGAAAGGTGAGGGTCGCCTCGCCGAAGTGCAGGAAGTTGAGGTAGTCGCCATAGGCCGGCTCACTCGCCGCCACCTCCAGCCCCGCTTCGGGACGGCGGGAGGCGAGGTACTGGCAGATAGCCGCGGACTCGGTCATGGCCACCTCGCCATCGAAGAAGGCCGGCACCGTGCCCAGCGGATTGATCTCGAGGAAGGCCTCGTCGTGCACCCGGGGCGGGAAGGCGTGCATCACCAGCTCATGGGGCAGCCCCAGCTCCTCGAGCAGCCAGAGGGGGCGAAAGGAGCGGGCGCTGACGCAGTGGTGGAGTCGCATCATGGCAGGGTTCCATCGAAGGCTTTAAGGACATGGTTCATCACCGTCTTTACCGGCCACGACTTTACGCGCAACATGCCCGCCGGTGATGTCGATTGCGGCTTCATCAGACGATTGCCCGTCTCAAACCCAACGCACGGAAGGCACCATGATCGCCAAACGCGAACGCGGCAAGCTGGAGCGGCGCCTGGTCGCCTCGCTGACCCACGCCTGCGAGCAGGCCAAGCCCCTGCTGCCCGGCTTCTGCTGGCTGACCCACGAGGTCGACTACCAGCGCTTTCCCGAGAGTCTGGTGGTGACCTGGGTATTCGACACCCACGCCCATCTGGCCCAGGCGCTCAAGGGCGATGCCCGGCGTCACATTGATGAGCTGACCGCAGCGGCACTGGCCGAGGCCGGCGTCGAGGTCGGTGATGCCTCGCGACACCTCGACCTCGACAGCGAAGAGGCGTGCCGACGGGAGCACGGCGGCGACTGGCAGCGGCGTCTAGGCTCCAAGCCAACGAGACACTGACATGGCCAGCACGATCGATAGCCCCTGCGTGTCGGTATGCCAGCTTTCCGCGGGCCTCATCAGCGTCTGAAAATCCGGCATTGCCATGTCGTCACCTCCCTGTGTGGACCGGATACGCGAAGGGCCCGCCGATGGCGGGCCCTTCATAGCCTACAGGATCGCCGGGGCGATCACTCCCACTCGATGGTCGCCGGCGGCTTGCTGCTCACATCGTAGGTCACCCGGGAGACGCCGGTGATCTCGTTGATGATGCGGTTGGAGACGGTCTCCAGCAGCTCATAGGGCAGGTGGGCCCAGCGGGCGGTCATGAAGTCGATGGTCTCGACGGCGCGCAGGGCGATGACCCACTCGTAGCGGCGGGCGTCGCCGACCACGCCCACGGACTTCACCGGCAGGAAGACGGCAAACGCCTGGCTGGTCTTGTGGTACCAGCCGGCGCTGTGCAGCTCCTCGATGAAGATGGCGTCGGCCTCGCGCAGGATATCGGCGTACTCCTTCTTCACCTCGCCGAGGATGCGCACGCCCAGGCCCGGCCCCGGGAAGGGGTGGCGGTAGACCATGTCGTAGGGCAGGCCGAGTTCGACGCCGAGCCGGCGCACCTCGTCCTTGAACAGTTCGCGCAGCGGTTCGACCAGCTTGAGCTTCATGGTCTCGGGCAGGCCGCCGACGTTGTGGTGCGACTTGATCACGTGGGCCTTGCCGGTCTTGCTGGCGGCGGATTCGATCACGTCGGGGTAGATGGTGCCCTGGGCCAGGAAGTCGACGCCTTCGATCTTGCTGGCCTCATCGTCGAACACCTCGATAAAGGTGTTGCCGATCGCCTTGCGCTTGGCCTCGGGGTCGGAAACGCCCTTGAGCTTGTCGAGGAACAGGTCTTCGGCGTCGACGCGGATCACCCTCACGCCCATGTGCTTGGCGAAGGTCTCCATCACCTGCACACCTTCGTCCTTGCGCAGCAGGCCATTGTCGACGAAGACGCAGGTCAGCTGGTCGCCGATGGCCTTGTGCAGCAGGGCCGCCACCACCGAGGAGTCCACCCCGCCGGAGAGGCCGAGCAGCACGTGGCGGTCGCCTACCTGGTCGCGCACCCGGGCGATCTGGTCTTCGATGATCTTGGCCGGGGTCCACAGCTTCTCGGCGCCGCAGATACCAACGACGAAGTGCTCAAGGATACGCTGGCCCTGCAGGGTATGGGTCACCTCGGGGTGGAACTGCACGCCGTAGAAGTGCTTCTCGGCCCAGCTCATGGCGGCCACGGGGCAGCTAGGGGTGGAGGCCGTCACGGTGAAGGTGTCCGGGGCACGGGCGACCTTGTCGCCATGGCTCATCCAGACGTCGAGCAGCGCCTTGCCGTCGTGGTCCACATGGTCCTTGATGTCGCGGAACATGTCGTCGCTGCTGTCGATGGTGACCTGGGCATAGCCGAATTCATGCTTGTTGGAGCCTTCCACGGCGCCGCCGAGCTGCTCGGCCATGGTCTGCATGCCGTAGCAGATGCCCAGCACTGGCAGGCCCAGCTCGAACACGCACTGCGGCGCCCGAGGCGAGCCTTCGGCCACGGTGGACTCCGGCCCGCCGGAAAGAATGATGCC
>PUOM01000004.1 GCA_003552795.1 Halomonas sp.
GAGCCGGCCGCGCCCCAGGCGCTGGCCGGCTGACCGACCTGCGGGCTGGTCAACCGTCTCGGGCGGGAGGAGCGTGGCCGCTGCCGACGCTGCGGCGATCCGCTCCGGGCACGCCTGCCCCACAGCCTGCAGCGCACCTGGGCGCTGCTCGCGGCCGCCGCGGTGATGTACATTCCGGCCAACGTCTACCCGATCATGACCACCACCAGCCTCGGACACACCAGCCCCTCGACCATCATCGGCGGGGTGGTGGAGCTGATCCAGATGGGCTCCTGGCCGGTTGCCGTGGTGATCTTCGTGGCCAGCGTGATCGTGCCCGTGGGCAAGCTGGTGGCGCTGGCCTGGCTCTGCCTGGTGGTGAGCCGCAGCAGCGAGCTCAATGCCGCGGCGCGCACCCGGCTCTACCGGGTCACCGAGTTCATCGGCCGCTGGTCGATGATCGACGTCTTCGTGGTGGCGATCCTGGTGGCGCTGATTCGCGCCGGCTCACTGATGTCGATCACCCCGGGGCCGGCCGCCCTGGCCTTCGGCGCCGTGGTGGTGATCACCATGCTGGCGGCCATGACCTTCGACCCGCGGCTGCTCTGGGATGCCCCGCTGCCGCACCCCCATAAAAGCGATCCCCAGGGAACGCGCCGAGAGTCACAAGGAAACCGCGGATGAGTGAATCCCCTCGCGATGAGGCCACCCCCGAGCAGGATCTGCACAGGGCCAGGCCCTCTCCCCAGGCGCGCTTCTCGCCGATCTGGATCGTGCCCATCGTGGCCATCCTGATCGGCGCCTGGCTGGTCTACGACAACTATCGCAGCCGCGGCCCCCAGGTGACCCTGGTGATGGCCAACGCCGAGGGCATCGAGGCCGGCAGCACCCTGATCAGGACCCGCAACGTCCAGGTCGGCCGCGTCGAGCGGGTCAATCTCTCCGAGGACCTGGACACCGCCGTGATCACCGCCCGCCTGAGCCCCGACGCCGAGGCCATGCTGGTGGAGGACAGTCGCTTCTGGGTGGTCAAGCCGCGGGTGGGTCGCGAAGGGATCAGCGGCCTGGGCACGGTGCTCTCCGGGGCCTTCATCCAGCTCGAGCCGGGCAGCAGCGAGGTCGCCTCCCGAGAGTTCCGGGTCAGCGACCAGCCGCCGGTGGCCCCGACAGGGGCGGCCGGTCTGCGCATCAACCTGACCAGCCAGCTCGGCAACTCGCTGCGCGTCGGCGACCCGATCACCTACCAGGGCTATACCGTGGGCCGCGTCGAGGATGCCACCTTCGATGCCGAGACCCGGCGCATGCAGCATCGCATCTTCGTCGAGGCGCCCTACGACACCCTGGTCACCGACAGCACCCGCTTCTGGTCGGCCAGCGGCATCGATCTGCGCCTGGATTCCGAGGGTTTCCGGGTCAACGTGGAGTCCTTCGAGACGCTGCTGGGCGGCGGCGTCACCTTCGGCGTGCCCGAGGATCTGCCGCTGGGTCGCCCGGTGGCGCCGGACGCCACCTTCGACCTCTATGCCGACGAGGACAGCGCCCGCCAGGGCACCTTCGACCGCTACCTGGAGTACGTGCTGATGGTGGACGATTCGGTGCGCGGCCTCTCACGGGGGGCCCCGGTGGAATTTCGCGGCGTGCGCATCGGCACCGTGGCGGCGGTTCCCTGGAACTTCACGGCGCCCCAGCCCGAGGGCCGGGCGGGCTTCTCCATCCCGGTGCTGATGCGTATCGAGCCCCAGCGGCTGGGCATCGAGAATCAGGACGTCGATCTCGCCGAGTGGCGCGAGCGCTTCGCCCGCCTCTTCGACCTGGGCCTGCGCGCCTCGCTGAAGAGCGGCAATCTGCTCACCGGCGCGCTGTTCGTCGACCTCAACTTCCACCGCGAGCTCGCCGACCAGCACCGGGCGCAGACCTTTGCCGAGACGAGCGTCTTCCCCACCACCTCCGGCGGTTTCGCCCTGATCGAGGCCCAGGTGACCGACCTGCTGGCCAAGCTCAACGACCTGGAGATCGAGCCTCTGCTGGCGGGGCTCGACCGCAATCTGGTCGCCTCCGAGGCGATGCTCGGCGAGGTTCAGGCCCTGTCGCAGTCGCTGCAGGGAATGCTCGACGATCCGGCTACCCGGGCGGTGCCGACCAACCTCAACGCCACCCTGGAAGAGCTGCGCGAGACCCTGCAGGGCGTGTCGCCCGGCTCCAGCGCCTACCAGGAGCTGACCGGTGCGGTGGAGCGGCTGGAGCGGCTGATGCGCGACGTCCAGCCGGTGGCACGCACCCTCTCCGAGAACCCTCGCGCCCTGCTCTTCGACAGCCTGGAGACCGAGGACCCCGTGCCCCGAGCCCCACGGCGCGAGTGAGCGACTGGCCCGATGCTACCCGGCACTTCCAAGGAGATGACGATGACAAGGCAATGGAAGCTGGCCGCCCTGGCGGCCACGATGATCATGGCAACGGGCCTGGCCGGCTGCGCCAGCCCCGGCCCGTCGCCGCAGCGCTACACCCTGCCCGCGGCGGCCGAGGGGTACCAAGCCGCGGCGGGCGCCGAGGCCGAGCACCTGCTGCTGCTGCGCCCGCCGAGGCTGGCCCACTACCTGGACGTGGACGGCATGGTGATGCAGGTGGACGACATCACCCTGGTGGAGGCTCGCGGGCATCAGTGGGCCGAGGCCCTGGGCCGCCAGCTCGAACGCGGTCTGCGCGGGAGACTGGCGGACCGCCTGCCCGATACCCGCGTGATGCTGGACGAGGCCGGGGTACGCGAGCCCGGCGCCCTCAGCCTGCGTCTGGAACTCGACCGCTTCCAGGGCCGTCATGACGGCCTGGCGGTGATCGGCGGTCAGTGGCAGCTGCGTGACGCCGAGGGACGCCTGCTGGCCATGGCCCCGCTGCAGGTGGAGACCGAGCTCGACGACGACGGCTATCCGGCGCTGGTGCGCGCCCTGGGCCGCGGCTGGGACAGCGCGGCCGACCAGCTCGCCGAAGCCGTGCGCCGCGCGCGCTGAGCGCGACAGGCAGAGCGGCCGGCGCTGGGCTATGGTCATCTCAGGACCACGGGGCGCTTTCTCACCGACAGGGACGACACCATGCACGACGACCTGACCCGGCAACTCGCCGAGCGCGAGTTCCGCCACGCCATCGCCCTCGAACTGCGCGAGATGGCCAGGCGCGCCCGACGCGCCCTGCTGATCGCCCTGGCCAGCGATACCCATGGCCAGGAGGCTCTGACCGAGCTCGGGGTCGCGGAGCAGGCGTTGGCCGAGCTCGGCGCCCTGGCCGCAGAGCACGACTTCGTGGCGCTGCCGATGCTCGGCGACGTGCGGCGCGGGGTCGACCGCCTGGCGTGCCAGCTCCACCAGGGTGGCGCCTGCGACAGCCTCGACGAGGACGCCCACGAGGCCTTCCTCAATCGCCATGCCCGCGGGCTCACCGCCCTGGACGGCATCGGCCCGGTCACGGCCCGGCGCCTCTTCGCCCACGGCATCAGCGACCTCGAGCAGCTGCGCGAGCTCGGCGCCGAGGGCCTCGACGAGATCACCGGCCTCAACGCTGCCACCCTGGCACGCATCCGCACCAGCCTCGCCGCGGACGCAGAGGCCCCGGACGGGAAGTAGCTGCGTCGGCGCCAAGGATCTGGCATAATGCGGCCACGCGGCAACCAGCGAGTCCCTCCTGCCGCGCCCACTGAATTTATGACGCCCCGGCCCGGGACTGGCCACGCGACACGGCGTGGCGCGGTCGTGGCGACTCTGCGGAGACCGCATGACCTTTTCCGACCTCGGCCTGCGTGCCGAACTCCTGCGTGCCGTCGAGGCACAGGGCTACACCGTTCCCACTCCGATCCAGCGTCAGGCGATTCCTGCCGTGCTCGAGGGCGGCGACCTGCTGGCCAGCGCCCAGACCGGTACCGGCAAGACCGCCGGCTTCACCCTGCCGATGCTGCAGCGTCTGGCCGGCGGCCCGCGCCCCGGCCGCCGCGAGATTCGCGCCCTGGTGCTCACTCCGACCCGCGAGCTGGCCGCTCAGGTGGGCGAGAGTGTGGCCGACTACGGCCGCCACCTGACCCTGAAGAGCCACGTGATCTTCGGCGGCGTGGGCCAGCAGCCCCAGGTGGATGCCATCCGCAACGGGCTCGACGTCCTCGTCGCGACGCCGGGCCGCCTGCTCGACCTGCAGCAGCAGAAGCACGTGGACCTCTCCAAGGTAGAGATCCTGGTGCTCGACGAAGCCGATCGCATGCTCGATATGGGCTTTATCCATGACATCAAGAAGATCCTGCGGGTGCTGCCCGAGAAGCGCCAGAACCTGCTCTTCTCGGCGACCTTCTCCGACGAGATCCAGGCGCTGGCCAACAAGCTGCTGGAGCGTCCGGCAATGATCGAGGTGGCGCGTCGCAATACCACCGCCGAGCTCGTCGACCAGGCGATCTACCGGGTGGATCGCGAGAAGAAGCGCGAGCTGCTGGCCCACCTGATCAGCCAGCACGACTGGCACCAGGTGCTGGTCTTCACCCGCACCAAGCACGGCGCCAACCGTCTGGCCGAACAGCTCTCCAAGCAGGACATCCCGGCCATGGCGATCCACGGCAACAAGAGCCAGTCGGCCCGCACCAAGGCGCTCTCCGCCTTCAAGACCGGCGACCTGCAGGTCCTGGTGGCCACCGATATCGCCGCCCGCGGTCTCGACATCGAAGAGCTGCCCCACGTGGTCAACTTCGAGCTGCCCAACGTCGCCGAGGACTATGTGCACCGTATCGGTCGCACCGGTCGCGCCGGCAGCGAGGGCCAGGCCGTATCGCTGGTCTGCGTCGACGAACACGGCCTGCTCAAGGGCATCGAGCGGCTGATCAAGCGCGACCTCGAAAAGCGTATCGAGCCCGGCTTCGAGCCCGACCCCAATGCCAAGCCCGAGCCCATCGAGAATGGCCGCAACCGCGGTGGCGGCGGTCGTGGCCAGGGCCGCGGCAACGGTCAGGGGCGTGGTCAGGGCGGGCGTGGCCGCAACGAGCAGTCCCAGGCGCCGCGGCGGCGTCGCGGCGGCGGCGGACGCCGACAGGCCTGACCCTCGCTACTGCCCCGTCTGGCCGCCGCTCCCGGCGGCGACATCGGCCGCCGCGAGGCGGCCGTTTCGTGTCTGCTCCCTTCCCGGTTGCCTCTCCCCGATAGCGGCCCGCATCCCGTGCGCGGCGCCTAGCGTCGCTGGGATACGCCGACGCCCACCAGAATCATCACCAGCGCCAGCAGGTGATTCCACTCCGGCCGCTCGCCGAGAAAGAGAATGCCGATGGCCAGCGCCCAGAGCGGGATCAGATAGTTGATCAACGACAGAAAGGTCGGACCGGCCGCCGTCACCAGGGTGAAATAGACCACGCTGCCCAGGGCGGTGCACAGCACCCCCAGCACCAGCACGGCCCACAGGACGCCGCTCGAGAGCCCCGTCGGCAACACCGCATCCGCCGGCAGCAGGGCGAGCGGCAGGGTCAGCAGCCACGCCATGCCCAGCACCAGGGCCGAGGTCGACCAGGCGTCGCTGGCGGGCTTGTGCCGAGCGATGATGGTATTGACCGCATAGCAGCAGGCGGCCAGCAGAACCGCCAGCTGGGCCAGCAGGGTCTCCCCCGGTCCGCCCAGCTCGCGCAGCGCGGCGGGCCCCACCAGCGCCAGGATGCCGGCAAAGCCGATCAGGAAGCCCACCAGTCGTGCCGAGGTCATGCGCTCGCCCGCCACCAGGAAGTGCGCCAGCACCAGGGTCATCAGCGGCATGATCGCCATCAGGATGCCGGCCAGCCCGCTGTCGATACGCTGCTGACCCCAGCTGATCAGCAGGAAAGGGGTCATGTTGCCGACCACCGCGATGGTGAGAATGAAGGCCCATAGCCGCGGGCCGCGCGGCCAGCCGCGCCCCAGCAGCAGGACCAGCCCCAGCAGGACCAGGCTGGCCAGGAGGTTTCGCCCCACAACCAGCATGGCCGGGCTCAGCTCGGACACGGCGATGCGGGTCAGGGCAAAGGAGCTGCCCCACAGCAGGGAAAGAGTGACCAGCAGCAGCCAGTGGCTCAGGGGACGCGTCATGGCGGACATCCGTGTCGGGGATCGGGGCGTGGGGAGAGACAAATTAACATGCTAACATGTTGCCCCCATTTTCTTACGAGTCAACTTGATGAACGCGACCCCGGAGCCCAGGCACCCCCGCTGCCTGCCCCCAGGCCGCCGCCCCCTGTGGGTCTTCGTCGCCCTGATGGTACTGGTGGGGCTCAATCTGCGCCCCGCCCTCTCCAGCCTTGCCCCGGTGCTGACCCGTATCCAGCAGGATACCGGCCTGTCCCCCCTGGCCATCGGCGCCCTGACCACCCTGCCGGTGCTCTGCCTGGGGCTGTTCGCGCCCCTGGCGCCCTGGCTGGCCAAGCGGCTGGGCGCCGAGCGGGCTCTCTCGGCGGGTCTGCTGCTGCTTGCCGGCGGCCTGCTGCTGCGAGGTGTGCCCCTGGTGGCGGCGCTCTTCATCGGCACCCTGATGGTGGGTGCCGCCATCGGCGTGGCCGGCACCCTGCTGCCTGCCCTGGTCAAGCGCGAGCTGCCCGCCGGCGCCGACCTGATGACCGGCGTCTATACCATGGCGCTATGTCTCGGCGGGGCACTCGGCGCCGGGCTCAGCATTCCGTTGGCCGACTGGCTGAGCGGCTGGCACCGGAGCCTGGCCAGCTGGTCGGCCCTGGCGGCCCTGGCGCTGGTCGCCTGGCTAGCCCTGGCTCCGCGCGCCAGGGAGGTGCCACTGAGCAGCCCCGGCGGCTCGATGCGCTCGGTACTCGGTCAGCCGCTGGCCTGGCAGGTGATGCTCTTCATGGGCCTGCAGTCGTCGCTGGCCTATATCGTCTTCGGCTGGCTGCCGACCCTGCTGGTGGAGCGCGGCTACGGTGAGGGCGAGGCCGGCTGGATGATGGGCGCCTCGGTGATGGTACAGCTTCCCGCGGCTCTGGGCGCGCCCTGGCTGGCCCGGATGGGCCGCGACCAGCGACCGGCGCTGCTCAGCGTCCTGGCAATGATCGCCGCTGGCTTCTGGCTGCTGCTCATCGGCCCGGCGTCGCTGCGCTGGCTCGGCATCGTGCTCCTCGGCCTGGGCCAGGGCGGCGGCTTCAGCCTGGCGCTGACGCTGATCGTGCTGCGCACCGGCAACTCCCGGCTGGCCGGCAAGCTCTCGGGGCTGGCCCAGGGCGGTGGCTACACCTTGGCCGCCATGGGACCGCTGGGCGTCGGTGTGATGCTGCAGCTGGACCTGGGCCTGGCCGCCATCACGGCGGTGCTGCTGGCGATCAGCGCCCTGGCCGCCACCTTTGCCCTGTTCGCCGGGCGCAACCGCCGCCTGGAGATCGACGCCGAGGGGCAGCTGGTCACCCGCTAAAGAAGCGAGCCGTCAGACTTGTCCACGATCAATGGCGGCCCTCCACGGCCGCGGTTAGACTCGAGGCATACCCTTTCCGGCAGCGGGGGTGGCGCATGGGCGATGACAAGGCAGCGGCCCTCGAGGCCCGCGGGCTGACCCGCAGCTACCCGATGGGCGAGGTCACCATCCAGGCCCTGCGCGGCGTGGACCTGACCCTCTACCGCGGCGAGCTGCTGGTGATGCTGGGCGCCTCGGGCTCCGGCAAGTCCACCCTGCTCAATATCCTCGGCGGCCTCGACACGGCCTCCGACGGCGAGGTGCGCTACGTCGATCACCGCGGGCAGAGCCGGGACCTGACCCGTGCCAGCCAGCGTGCGCTCACCCGCTTTCGCCGTCACCATGTCGGTTTCGTCTTCCAGTTCTACAATCTGATCTCGAGCCTCACCGCCCGGGAGAACGTGGCCATCGTCACCGAGATCGCCCGGGACCCCATGACCCCGGAGGCGGCCCTGGCCATGGTCGGCCTGGGCGAGCGCCTCGACCACTTCCCCTCCCAGCTCTCCGGGGGCGAGCAGCAGCGGGTGGCCATCGCCCGGGCCGTGGCCAAGCAGCCCGATCTCCTGCTCTGCGACGAGCCCACCGGCGCCCTGGACTTTCGCACTGGCATCCGCGTGCTCGAGGTGCTCGAGTCGGTCAACCGCGAGACGCTCACTACCGTGGCGATCATCACCCACAACGAGGTGATCGGCGAGATGGCCGATCGAGTGATCCGCCTGCGCGACGGGCGGGTCGACGAGATCCACGTCAACGCCACCCGGCGCCCCGCCCGCGAGCTACGCTGGTGAGGCCGCCATGAGGACCCTTGACCGCAAGCTCGCCCGCGACCTCTGGCGCCTCAAGGGTCAGGCCCTGGCCATCGCCGTGGTGATCGCCGGCGGAGTGATGACGCTGATCTTCTCGGTGACCACCCTGGAGGCCCTCTCCGGGGCCCGGGAGCGCTTCTACGCCAGCCACCACTTCGCCGAGGTGTTCGCCGACGTCAAGCGTGCGCCTCTGGGAGCGCTGAGCCAACTGCAGGAGATCGAGGGCATCAATCGGATCGAGCCCCGCGTCCAGGCCGCCATGCGTCTCTCGGTGGAGGGCTTCGCCGATCCCATCCGCGGGCTGGCACAGTCGATCCCCGACGGCCGTCAGCCCGGTCTCAACCGCCTGCATCTGGTGGCCGGGGGCCTGCCCGAGGCGGGCCGCGACGATCAGGTGGTGGTCTCCGACGCTTTCGCCGAGGCCCATGGACTGGCCCCCGGCGACAGCCTGGAGGCGATCATCGACGGTCGCCAGGTGCAGCTGCGGCTCTCCGGCATCGCCCTGAGCCCGGAGTTTCTCTACCAGGTCGCCCCCACCGACCTGATGCCCGACTACCGGCGCTATGCGGTGCTCTGGATGAACCAGCGCACCCTGGCCAGTGCCTTCGGCATGGAGGGGGCTTTCAACCAGCTCACCCTGACCCTCCAGGCCGGCGCCCGCCGCGAGGCGGTGATAGACGCCCTGGACCTGGCTCTGGCCCGCTACGGCGGCACCGGCGCCTGGAGCCGGGACGACCAGCCCTCCCACCGCTTCATCGAGGAGGAGCTCAACCAGCAGCGCATCCAGGCCACCGTGCTGCCGGCCATCTTCCTGACGGTCTCCGCCTTCCTGCTCCATGTGGTGATGGGCCGCCTGATCCAGACCCAGCGCGAGCAGGTCGCCGTGCTCAAGGCGTTCGGTTACCGAGACACCGAACTGGCCCGCCACTTCGCCCTGCTGGCCGGCATGATCGTGCTACTGGGCTGGGCGCTGGGCGTGGCTCTGGGCGCCTGGGCCGCCAGCGGCCTGGCGGGCCTCTATCGCGAGTACTTCCGCTTCCCCGGGATGCCCTTCCGAGTCCCCCTCTGGTCGCTCGTCCTGTCGCTCCTGATCGTCGCCCTGGCCGCCCTGCTGGGGACCTGGCAGGCGGTATGGCGGGCGGTGAGACGCCCCCCCGCCGAGGCCATGCGTCCACCGGCACCGCTGCGCTTTCGCCGCAGCTGGCTGGAGCGCGCCCTGCCGCCTGCGCTACTCGGTCACGAGGGCCGCATCATCCTGCGCAACCTGGCCCGGCATCCGGCCAAGGCGAGCCTCTCGGTAGCGGGCATCGCCCTCTCCGCCGGCCTGCTGATGATGGGCGCTTACCAGCTCGACGCCGTGGAGTCGATGATCGATCAGCAGTACCGGCAGGTGCTGCGCATGGACATGGAGCTCACCTTCGGCGAGGCGACACCGGCTCGGGCCGCCGGCGAGCTTCGCCACCAGCCCGGGGTGCTGGCCGTGGAGACCTGGCGCCGGGTGCCGGTGACCCTGATCCACGGCCATCGCCAGGAGCGCACCAGCCTGCTGGGCATGGAGCCGTCACCGCAGCTGCGCCAGGTCCTGGACGGCCAGGGCCGCCCCCAGCGCCTGCCCGATTCGGGCCTGATGCTCACCCGCTACCTGGCCGAGACGCTGGAAGCCCGGGTGGGCGACGAGCTGGAGGTGGCGATCATGGAGGGCCATCGCCGCCGCCTGACCATGACCCTCACCGCCCTGGTGGATGAGCCGCTGGGAGTGGGCGCCTACCTCCGGCGTGACCACCTCAATACATTGATGGGCGAGGGGCCGGCGATCAGCGGCGCCTGGCTGCTGGTGGACCCCGACCGGCAGGAGGCACTGAATGCGGCCCTCTGGGCGATACCCGGCGTGGCCGGCATCGGCCTGCTCGCCGAGGCGGAGCGCGGCATCCGCGACTATCTGGACGAGACGATCCTGATGGTGGCGCTGATCTTCGTGGCCATCGCGACCTCCATCGCCTTCGGAGTGGTCTACAACAACGCCCGCGTCGCCTTCGCCGAACGCGCCCGGGAGCTCGCCACCCTGCAGGTACTGGGCTACAGCCGTGCCGAGGTATCGCGCATCCTGCTGGGGGAGATCGCCCTGCTGACCCTGGCCGCCATCCCGCCCGGCTGGGCCATCGGCATCCTCTTCAGCCGGCTGCTCAACCAGGCCTTCAGCAGCGACCTGTTCCGCGTCCCCATGGTGCTCACCCCCCAGGCCTTCGCCATCGCCGCCAGCGGCGTGCTGGCCGCCTCCCTGGTGGTGGGGCTGCTGGTGGTGCGCCGTCTCGGTCGCCTCGACAAGCTGCGCGTGCTCAAGGCCGTGGAGTGACCGACAGTAAGAGTGCGGCTCGGCGCAACGCCGGCGACCCTCTGGAAGCACAAGGAGAACGCCCGATGAGAACACGTCGTTCCTGGATCCGCCCGCTGCTCTGGAGCCTGGCGGGCCTGCTCCTGCTCGCTCTGCTGGTCTGGGCGCTGCGCCCGGCGCCGGTGCCGGTGAGTACGGCCCGGGTCAGCGTCGGTCCCTTCGTCGACTCGGTCACCGAGGAGGGGCGCACCCGGCTGCGCGACACCTGGAACGTCTCGGTGCCCATCGCCGGCTACCTGCAGCGCGTGACCCTGGAGGTGGGCGACACGGTGGAGCGGGGCCAGGTGCTGTTCCGCCTGGAGCCCAGCCCGGCGCCGGCCCTCGACCCACGCTCGCGCCAGCAGGCCCGGGACAGCCTGCAGGCCGCCGAGGCGCGCCTGAGGGCCAGCCAGGCCAACCTGGAGACGGCCCGCGCCGAGCGTCGCTTCGCCGAGGCGGAGTTCGAGCGCTACCGCGCGCTGCACCAGCGCCACCAGGTCTCCACCGCCGATCTGGACCACCGCCGCAGCCAGCGGGACCGGCATCGCGCCATCGAGAGCGCCGCGGCCGCCAGCGTCGAGGCGGCCCGCTTCGAGGTGGAGAGCATCCGCGCGGTGCTGGAAGTGGCCAGCGGCCAGCGGGACGACGAGGCGTATCCCGAGCTCGAGGTGCGCGCCCCCATCTCCGGCACGGTGCTGACCCGCCATCGCTGCTGCGAAGGAAGCGTGGTGGCCGGCGAGCCGATCCTCGAGCTCGGCAGCCTGCACGACCTGGAGGTACAGGTCGACCTGCTCTCCATGGACGCCGTCCGGGTGCGCCCCGGCATGGCGGTAAGACTTGCCGGCTGGGGCGGCGAAAAGGCCCTCGAGGGCGTGGTGCGGCGCATCGAACCCGCCGGCTTCACCCGCGTCTCGGCGCTGGGCATCGACGAGCAGCGGGTGCCAGTGATCATCGACTTCACCGAGGACGCCGACCCCGCCGCACTGGGCCTGGGCAGCGGCTTCCGGGTCGATGCCGAGTTCATGATCTGGCAGGCCGATGAGGTACTGCAGCTCCCCACCAGCGCCCTGTTCCGCGCGGGGGGAGAGTGGGTGGTGTTCCGCGTGGAGGAGAGCCGGGCCCGCCAGGTCGCGGTCACTCCGGGGCGACGCAGCGGGCTCGTCACTCAGGTGCTCGAGGGTCTCGAGGCCGGCGACCGGATCATCACCCACCCCGGCGAGCGGGTCGCCGAGGGGGTGCGGTTGAGGGTCGAGGAGTGAAACGGCCATGCCCCCGAGGCTGCCCGGCCGTCGGCCCCGCGGCCCTGGTGGGGGGCAGCGTTGACAGGGCTCATGCAATCCCAGGCGCAAGCCGCTATGGTGGGGATGAGCCCAATTAAGGTGGGGATGGGCCCCATCTCGCTCCAACACCGCAAGGAGAGCCGCCATGGAACACCCCGATCACCCCTTCACCGAACTGTTCGAACAGCTGGGCCTGGCATCGGACCCGGAGGCGATCAAGCGCTTCATCGAACGCAACGGCCCCATCCCCGAGGAGACCGCCCTGCCGGACGCTCCCTGCTGGAACGAGGGTCAGGCGGAGTTTCTGCGCGAGGCCCTGGAGGCGGACGCCGACTGGGCAGAGGTGGTCGATCACCTGAACGCCTCGCTGCGCAAGCCTTGACCTCGCGCTAGCCGCTGGTGATCTGAGCGTTGGCTTCCACCCGGCGCCGTACCCAGGCGCCTAGTAGCAGCAGTGCGGTCAGTGCCACCAGCGGCAGTACCACGCCGAGGCCCAGAGCCTCCTCGCTCTCCACCGCCTCCAGGGCGCCATAGATGGCGCTGGCGTAGACCGCCCACTTGACCCCCAGGCCGATGGTGGCCGCCATCAGAAAGGTGCCCAGGGGCAGGCGCAGCAGCCCCGCGGCATAGTTGACCACCGAGTGAGGAAACCCCGGCAGCACGCGCAGGGCGCACTGGGTCAGGAAGTCGCTGCGCTTCTCTAGCCGGCGCATGATCTTGAGCGTCAGCCCCTTCGGGGTCCAGCGGTCACCGACCCGGGCCGAGAGCCAGTAGGCGCCCAGGGCCCCCCCGACGCTGCCGACGATGAGCATGGGCGTGGCCGCCAGGGGCGGATAGAAGGGCGCAATCAGCCACAGGCCGATGCTGCCCGGCAGGCCGAGCGCCAGGGTCACCGCCATTACCAGGATGACGCTGACGATCACCACGGGATGGTGCGACGCCTCGTCAGCCCAGCGCTGCAGGTCCGCCAGATCGGGCGAGTGCCATATCCAGAGGTACAGCGCCATGAGCACAGCCGCCCCTATCGCCGCCACCCGCCAGGGCCGGCGCACTGAACTGTCATTGAACATCGATTGTCTTCCGGTGCGCAGAGGCGCACATGGTGCCACGCCTGACGCGCCGTGCGCCAGCGCGACGCGGCACCGCCCCGGTCTCGCAAGGGCCGGGGCGGTGACGCATCAGCCGATCGGCGCAATCAATAGAGGACGTCGCGAATCACCGCGTGAATGATCTCGTTGGCGGCGTCGATCAGGATGGCATCGGGGCCGGCACGGCGCCACTCATAGCCCTCGTAGCGGGGCAGAGCGTCGCGCTTACGCTCGTCGAAACGCTTGGCGATGCCGGGAGGCAACGGCTTGCCGCGCTCCAGGTTCATGCGAATGCCCGGCGGCAGCTCGGCGCGATCCTCCTCGCGGACCCAGTCGCGGCGCTCGCCGAAGAGCCGGCGCAGCTCCCGCTCGTCCATGCTGGGCCCGCTACGGTAGCGATCATCGCGGCGCTCCCGGTCACGCTCCCGGTCTTGCCAGTCACCATCCCGGCGCTCGTCGCGGTAGCGGTCCCGGTCGCGCTCCTGCTCACGGAACTCCTGCTGGTCGCGGTCACTGCCCCGGCCCTGGGGACCCTGCTCTCGCCGCTCCTGCCCCTGCCCTTGCCCTTGCCCCTGAGCTCCCTGGCCTCGGCCGGGATGATCGGCGGGCTGGGCCAGGGCCGGGCCTGCCGCCATCACCAGCGCAAGGCTGGAGGCCGCCAGGGCCAGGCGCAGATCGATTCTCTTGCTCATGTGAACCTCCGGCTCCATGGGGATACCTCTCAGGCTAGTCCCCAAAGATGCAGCCGATGTGGAAGCCCTGTCTGCCTGCGGCGACACCCCGACATCAAAAGGGCCCGGCAGCATCGCTGCCGAGCCCCATCGAGGGCGAGAAACCGCTGCTATACGAGGTCGCGCATCAGCAGGGCGAATTCGATGCGCTCGGGCGCGATGGCCTCGCCCGGCACCGGGATGCGCACCACATGGCCGGAGCCCGGCGCCGCCCCCACGGATTCGCCGCGCCGGTTCTCGATATGCTCGAGCACGAAGCGGCGATTGCCGCCGGGAAGCATCAGCTCCATGCCATCCCCCACCTCGAAGCGGTTCTTGACGTCCACCTCGAGCCAGCCGCGGTCCGGATCATAGCCGATCACCTCGCCGACGAACTGCTGGTGGACCCCCACCGAGTTGCCCTGCTCGTAGTTCTGGTACTCGTCATGGACGTGGCGGCGATAGAAGCCTTCCGTATAGCCGCGGTTGGCCAGGTTGTCGAGCTCGTCCATCAGGCGCATGTCGAAGGGTCGGCCGGCCACCGCGTCGTCGATGGCCCGGCGATAGACCTGGGCGGTGCGCGCCACATAGTAGTGCGACTTGGTACGCCCCTCGATCTTCAGCGAGGTGACCCCCATCTCGGTGAGCCGCGGCACGTGCTGCACGGCGCGCAGATCCTTGGAGTTCATGATGTAGGTGCCGTGCTCGTCCTCGAACACCGGCATCAGCTCGCCCGGCCGAGTGCGGTCCTCGATCAGCGCCGAGAGCTCGTCCTGTCCCTCCACGCCGCCGGCGGTGGCGGTACTTTCCACGGGCGCGGCGCTGCCGCCGCCGGAGGCGATCAGCCCGCCCTGTGCTCCCTCACCCGGCGTCCAGATGCCACTGGCGCCATGGGCGGCCGCCGAGTTGGCCGGTACCAGGTCGCCGGTCGCGTCCCGAGAGGCGGCCACGGTGTTGTACTTCCAGCGGCAGGCGTTGGTACAGGTGCCCTGGTTGGGATCCCGGTGGTTGAAGTAGCCGGAGAGCAGGCAGCGGCCGGAGTAGGCGATGCACAGCGCGCCGTGGACGAAGGTCTCGATCTCCAGGTCCGGGCACTCGGCGCGAATCTCACCGATCTCCGCCAGGGAGAGCTCCCGGGAGAGGATGATGCGGCTGATGCCCTGCTGCTGCCAGAAGCGGGCCGCGGCCCAGTTCACCACGTTGGACTGCACCGAGAGGTGGATCTCCTGCTCGGGCCAGCGCTCGCGAACCATCATGATCAGCCCGGGATCAGACATGATCAGGGCATCCGGGCCGGCCTCGATCACCGGCTCCATGTCGCGCAGATAGGTCTTCAGCTTGCTGTTGTGGGGCGCGATGTTGGAGGCCACATAGAACTGCTTGCCGCGCTCGTGGGCATAGGCGATGCCCTTGTGCAGATTGTCGATCTTGAAGTCGTTGTTGCGCACCCGCAGCGAGTAGCGCGGCTGGCCCGCATAGACCGCATCCGCCCCGTAGGCGAAGGCGTAGCGCATGTTCTTGAAGGTTCCCGCCGGGGAGAGCAGTTCGGGAGCTTGCATAGGAGTCACCGTTGTCAGGACGATGGCGCCACGGGGGCGCTGGAAATGAGGGGCGCATAGTATAGCAGCATTGGCCCACTGCCGGTTTCCCGTTCACTCCGTGTCAAGTAGACTATGGCCCCTTCCGGACCGGACCCCGGAACGCCGCGCGACGGCGCGACAAATTCTCCGACCAGAGCCGACTCATGACCCTTTCTGCTTCTCCCTCGGCGGCCGAGCGCACCGCCGTGGTGATCTACTCCGGCGGCATGGACTCCTATACCGTGCTGCAGCGTGCCCTTCGCGAGGGGCTCGACGTCCACGCCCTCTCCTTCGATTACGGCCAGCGTCATGTCCGCGAACTGGAGGTGGCCAGGCGCGTCTGCCGCAAGCTCGGCGTGCCCCATCAGGTGGTGGACATCCGCGCCATCCACGGCCTGATCGACAACTCGGCGCTCACCGATGCCAGCCGCACTCTGCCCGAGGGCGACTATGGCGAGGAGAACCTCGCCGCCACGGTGGTGCCCAATCGCAACATGATCCTGCTTTCGCTGGCCATCGCCAAGGCGGTGAACATCGGCGCCGGCCGGGTCGTCTATGGGGCTCACGGCGGCGACCACGTGCTCTACCCGGACTGCCGCCCTGAGTTCGTGGAGCGCATGAACGCCGTGGCCGGCATCGCCAACTTCGAGGCCGTCGAGATCCACGCCCCCTACCTGCGTGCCAGCAAGGCGGAGATTCTCGCCGATGGTCTGGCCATGGGGCTCGACTACGCCGACACCTGGACCTGCTACCGAGGCGAGGCGCTTGCCTGTGGCCGCTGCGGCAGCTGCCGCGAGCGCCTGGCGGCCTTCGCCGCCAACGGCGCCGTGGATCCCCTCGGCTATTCACAGCGGCCCGAATCCGCCGCCGACGTTTCACAGCGGTCCGAATCCGTCGCCAACGACCAGCCGGAGGCCTGAGATGTATCACGTCAAAGAGGCCTTCTACACCCTGCAGGGGGAAGGTGGCCAGGCGGGCCGCGCCAGCGTCTTCTGCCGCTTCTCCGGCTGCAACCTCTGGTCCGGGCGCGAGCAGGATCGCGCCACGGCGGCCTGCCGCTTCTGCGATACCGACTTTGTCGGCACCGATGGCCAGAACGGCGGGCGCTTCCGCGACGCCACCGAGCTGGCCAGGCATCTGACGGCGCTATGGCCCGACCAGGAGGGAGTCGCCACCCCCTATGTCGTGTTCACCGGGGGCGAGCCGCTCTTGCAGCTCGACGAGGCACTGATCCAGGCCATGCAGGCGCGAGGCTTCGAGGTCGCCGTGGAGACCAACGGCACTCTCCCCGCCCCCGCCGGCATCGACTGGCTCTGCGTGAGCCCCAAGGGCAGCGCCGCTCTGGTCATCAACGCCGGCGACGAGCTCAAGCTGGTCTATCCCCAGGCGGAAGCCCCCCCCGAGCGCTTCGCCCGTCTCGATTTCCGCCACTTCTTCCTGCAGCCCATGGACACGGCCCCCGGCGGCGGCAGCGACAACACCCTCGCCGCCACGCTGGACTACTGCCTGACCCACCCGCAGTGGCGCCTGTCGCTGCAGACCCACAAGATCACGGGGATCGACTGATGACACTATTCGTCAACCGCCTGACCCAGCTCGATGTCTCCTGGTGGTGCTCGACGCGAGGTCTGGTCGGTGCCAGCTGGCAGGTCGATGTGGAGCTCGACGGCGAGCTCGGCGAGGACGGCATGCTGTTCGACTTCGGCGAGGTAAAGCCGTGGATCAAGCAGCGCCTGGATGCCGGTGCCGACCACACCCTGCTGGTGCCCACCCGGGCCCCCGGCCTGGCGCTCCATGACTGCCGAGAGGGGCTCTGCGTGCGCAGCACCCTGCCCTGGACCATGGAGCTCAGGGCGCCACGCCAGGCGCTGACCCTGCTGCCCTGGCGGGAGATACAGGCCGAGCGTCTCGCCGATCACCTGGCGGCGGAGCTGATGCGCCGTCCGCCGCCGCGGGTCAGCGACATTCGCCTGCGCCTGCGTGAAGAGGAGATCGAAGGCGCGGCCTATACCTACAGCCATGGCCTGCGACGCCACGCCGGCAACTGTCAGCGCATCGCCCACGGCCACCGCTCGCGGCTCTACATCTGGCAGCAGGGCAAACGCGTCCCGGCTCTTGAGCGGCAGTGGGCCGACCGGCTGGCGGATCGCTACCTGGTGGATGAGGCGGACATCGTTACCGACGTCGAGCCGAGCGGCCAGGCGCTGCTGGCCACTCGCTACCGCACGAATCAGGGGGAGTTCTTCCTGCGCCTGCCGCGGGAGCGCTGCCATGTGCTGCCGACGCCCACCACGGTGGAGTGGATCGCCGACTGGCTGGCCCGTCGGATCGCCGGCGAGACAGGAATCGCCACCCGGGTGCAGGCCTTCGAGGGGATCGACAAGGGCGCCATCGCCCAGGCCGCGCCGTGATGGCTGCGGACAACGCCAGCGAGAGAACCAGCGCTGACGGCTGCCGCCCGGGGTGCGGCGCCTGCTGCATCGCCCCCTCGATCAGCACGCCGATTCCCGGCATGCCGGCAGGCAAGCCGGCCGGGGTACGCTGCGTTCAGCTGGATGACGACAACCTATGCCGGCTGTTCGGCGATCCGCGCCGACCCGCCGTCTGCGAGCAGTTTCGCTTTGATGTGTCGCTATGCGGCGAGCGCCGCGAGCAGGCGCTGGAACGCATCGCCACCCTGGAGAGCGCGACGCGGTAGCGTCGGCGGGAAGCTCAGGCGTGGCGTCGCGGCGCCTCGAGCGCTCTTAGCAGACCGATCACGTCCTCGGCGGGCTTGTGATACTCCTGCATCAGCGTCCGCAGTCGATCCTCGAACTCATCGCGACCGGGGGCTTCGCCTGGCGATGGCGGTGTTGCCGCCGGGGCCTCGGCGGGGATATCCGAATCGACGTCTGAACTGTCGAGTTCGCGAAGCGCCTCGGCAAAGGCATCGTCGAGTTCACGGAACTTGCGCAGTTTTTCACGCTCGTCCATCGGTTTGCGCTGTGTCTGCTGTTTCATTCTGGACCGGTCAGTCGTGGAGACGGCATGGGAAGATAAGTATCGGGGTGGGAGTGGAACACCGGACGCTTACCGAGATAGTGGGTGACTGCGCCATTATAGCGCCACCGAGAGCCCGAGCGAAACTGGGGCCCATACGCCGACGGCGCCCGAAGGCGCCGTCGTCACACTGGCCTGGAGAACCTCACCGCAAGTGCCGGATTACTCTTCGACGCGCACCAGCCAGGACTCCACGGTATCGCTGCTGTACTCGTCTTTCCACGCCTTCAGCGTCTTGTGGTTACCGCCGCGAGTTTCCACGACCTCACCGGTGTTGGGGTTCTTGTAGATCTTCAGCTTGCGCTTGCGGCGCCCGCCTGCCGGAGCGGCGGCAGCCTTGGGAGATGCGGTAGCGGGCTTCGGATCGAGCAGCGCAATGACGTCGGCGGCGCTCTTGTCGAACTCTTTCATCAGCGACTCGAGCCGCTCCTTGAACTCGAGCTCGGCCTGCAGGCGCTTGTCATTCTGCAGCTTCTCCATATTGGATTGAAGCTCTTTCAGCTGCTGCTCCATCTGCATGTATTCGTTGATCAGGGACATGGTCTGACTTCCTTCTTTCGGAGGTGGCGGACGCAACGGGAATGGAATTATCCGGCCACGGGTTCAAGACAGGATTATTCTGGATGATATCAGCACTCGGCGCAACTCGAGTCTCGCCATCATGGTGCAATAACGAATGACATCACACAAATGTCAGCTGACACCTAAGACTTCTGAACTTTCTGCTAATGAGACAACACATCCAATCCACCTACCCAGACTGTCATGATTAGCAGAGAGTCGCAGAGTAAGGGTCTTAAAGACCGGCTATCGCCAGACAGCATCCAGAAGCAGCAGAGCACTCTGGGCGCACGACTTGATGCAGGGAGCTCGTTGACACAGAGAACCTGAGGAGGGAGTTCGAAGCGTCAAAAAAACCGCCGCCCCGAGGGGCGGCGGTTTTTGATCTGTCGGAAAGTCGCTTTCCGATCAGTCCTGACCCATCTGCTGCTTGATCAGGTCGCCGATGGTGGTCGGGCCACCGCTCTCGGCAGGCTCTTCACGCAGCTTCTTGAGGTTCTGACGCGTATCGTCCTGATCCTTGGCCTTGACGGACAGGGCGATCTGGCGGTTCTTGCGATCGACACCGATGATACGGGCCTCGACGCTGTCGCCTTCGTTCAGGACGTTGCGGGCATCCTCAACGCGATCGGCACTGATCTCGGACGCCTTCAGCACGGCGACGACATCGGTGGCCAGCTCGACCTGAGCCTGCTTGGCATCGACCTCGACCACGCGGCCGGTGACGACGGCACCCTTGTCGTGGACGGACATGTACTCGGCTACCGGATCGGTATCCAGCTGCTTGATGCCCAGGGAGATGCGCTCGCGCTCCGGATCGATGGAGAGGATCACGGCCTCGGCCTCATCGCCCTTCTTGAAGCCGCGCACCGCTTCTTCGCCGGTATCGGTCCAGGAGATGTCGGAGAGGTGCACCAGGCCATCGATACCGCCTTCCAGGCCGATGAAGATACCGAAGTCGGTGATCGACTTGATGGTGCCGGAAACCCGATCGCCCTTGTTGTACTGAGAGCTGAAGGTCTCCCACGGGTTGGCGGTGCACTGCTTGATACCCAGGGAGATACGACGACGCTCCTCGTCGATATCCAGCACCATGACGTCCACATCGTCGCCCACCTGGACAACCTTGGACGGATGGATGTTCTTGTTGGTCCAGTCCATCTCGGAGACGTGGACCAGACCCTCGACACCCTCTTCCAGCTCGGCGAAACAGCCGTAGTCGGTAAGGTTGGTGACGGTGGCGTGAACCTTGGTGCCTTCCGGATAGCGATCCTTGATGTTGACCCAGGGATCTTCGCCCAGCTGCTTCAGACCCAGGGAGACGCGGTTGCGCTCGCGATCGAACTTCAGCACCTTGACGCTGATCTCGTCGCCCACGGCCACGATTTCGCTCGGGTGCTTGATGCGCTTCCAGGCCATGTCGGTGATGTGCAGCAGACCGTCGACGCCGCCGAGGTCGACGAAGGCGCCGTAGTCGGTCAGGTTCTTGACGATACCCAGAATCTGCTGGCCTTCCTGCAGGGTGGCGAGCAGCGCCTCACGCTCGGCGCTGTTCTCGGCTTCGAGCACGGCACGGCGAGAGACCACAACGTTGTTGCGCTTCGGGTCGAGCTTGATGACCTTGAAGTCGAGTTCCTTGTTCTCGAGATGCGTGGTGTCGCGCACCGGACGCACATCGACCAGAGAACCCGGGAGGAAGGCGCGGATGGAGTCGACATCGACGGTGAAGCCGCCCTTGACCTTGCCGTTGATCACGCCCTTGACGATCTCATCCTTCTCGAACGCCGCTTCCAGTACCTTCCACGCTTCGGCGCGCTTGGCCTTCTCGCGGGAGAGTCGAGTCTCACCGAAACCGTCTTCGACGGCTTCCAGAGCGACGTGAACTTCGTCGCCGATGGCGATAGTCAGCTCGCCATTATCATCACGGAACTGGGCCGCGGGGATCTGACCTTCGGACTTCAGGCCGGCATTGACGGTGACCCAGTCACCCTCGATGTCGACGATGGTAGCCACGACGATCGCGCCCGGCTCCATGTTGATGTCCTGGAGAGATTGTTCAAACAAGTCAGCAAAGCTTTCGCTCATGGTGTTCCTACGTGATCAACGTTAAGTGCGGTCATGCCGCTTCCTCCGCACCACCAGCGAGTGCGGGCCTTATTTACCAAACCCCCGGAGATGTTGGCGCTGGTTCGACCTGGCTCGGCTATCGGGAATCGCTACCCAGCCACGTCATCACATGCTGCCGGAGGCGCCGCAAGGGAGTTTCAGGTGGCGGACGCCAGACCGCGTTCGGTCAGCAGCTCCGTCAGCCGATCCACCACTTCCGGTATCGTCAGGCGCGTGGTGTCAAGCGTAATGGCGTCATCTGCCGGCTTGAGCGGTGCCACGCTGCGTTGCATGTCGCGTGCATCGCGCGCCTGAATCTCCTTCAAAAGACTCGATAGACTAGCATCCACCCCCGCTTCCCGCAACTGCAGCTGACGCCGACGCGCCCGCTCCTCGGCACTGGCGGTCAGGAAGATTTTCAGGGGGGCCTCGATGAATACCACGGTCCCCATGTCGCGACCATCGGCCACCAGGCCCGGCGCCTGACGGAAGTCGCGCTGGCGGTTCAGCAGCGCCTGGCGCACCGCGGGCAGCGCCGCCACCCGGGAGGCGGCATCGCCCACCTGCTCGGTGCGAATGGTGGTGGTGGCGTCATCGCCTTCCAGCAGGATTCGCGTGGCGTCCGCCTCGGCCACGAACACCACGTCAAGCTCGGCCGCCACACGGGCAAGCCCCGTCTCGTCATCCAGCGCCACGCCGTGCTTGCCAGCCGCCAGGGCCGTTAGCCGATAGAGGGCGCCGGAGTCGAGCAGGTGCCAGCCCAGGCGCTCGGCAACCAGCCGGCTGATGGTGCCCTTGCCGGCCCCGCCGGGGCCGTCGATGGCGAGTACGGGGGGGTGAGTCTCGACCATGGTCATGCGTCCTCCTCGGCCACTTCCTCCTCGAGGCTCAGACCGACCCGGCGGGCCAGGTCGCTGAAGCCGGGGAAAGAGGTGGCCACGTTGCTGCAGTCATCGATGACGATCTCGTCACCGGCGCGCAGCGCGGCGATGGCGAACGACATGGCGATGCGGTGGTCCTCGAGGCTATCGATACGCCCGCCGCCATAGTTGGGGCCTTCGCTGCTGCCGCCACCGACGATATCGATGCCGTCCTCGACCAGGGTGTGCGCCACGCCGATGGCGGCCAGACCGTCGGCCATGGCCTGCAGGCGGTCGGACTCCTTGACGCGCAGCTCCTCCGCCCCGCGCAGGCGGGTGGTGCCTTGCGCATTGGCCGCGGCGATAAAGAGCGCCGGGAACTCGTCGATGGCCAGCGGCACCTGGTCGACGGGGATGTCGATCCCCTTGAGCGCCGCATAGCGGATATGCAGGTCCGCGACCGGCTCGCCGCCCACCTCGCGCCGGTTCTCCAGGCGCAGATCGGCGCCCATGAGCTGGAGGATATTGATCACGCCGATGCGAGTCGGATTGATCCCGACATGCTCCAGTACCAGATCGGAGCCCGGGGTGATCGCCGCTGCCACCAGGAAGAAGGTGGCCGAGGAGATATCCGAGGGCACATCGATGGGTGCCGCGGTGAGCGTGCCGCCCCCCTGAAGCCAGCAGGTATCGCCGTCGCGCTGCACCTCGTAGCCAAAGCCCTGGAGCATGCGCTCGGTATGGTCGCGGGTCGGTGCCGGCTCGCGCACCCGGGTCTCGCCCTCGGCGTAGAGCCCGGCCAGCAGCAGGCAGGACTTCACCTGGGCGCTGGCCATGGGCATGTCATAGGTGATGCCCTTGAGGACGCGGTTGCCGTGGATATGCAGCGGCGGACGGCCGCCTTCGGCGGTATCGATCACCGCGCCCATCAGGCGCAGCGGATCGGCCACCCGGCCCATGGGACGCTTGGTCAGGGAGGTATCGCCGGTGAGCTCGGTACTGAAGGCCTGGCCGGCCAGCAGCCCCGCGAAGAGGCGCATGGCAGTGCCGGCGTTGCCCACGTAGAGGGGCCCCGAGGGCGCCTTCAAGCCGTGCATGCCGACGCCGTGGATCGTGACGCGGCCTTGATGAGGCCCTTCGATGGCCACGCCCATCTCGCGGAAGGCCTGCAGGGTGGCCAGGCTGTCTTCTCCCTCCAGGAACCCCTTCACCTCGGTGACGCCCTCGGCCAGGGCGCCGAGCATGATGGAGCGGTGGGAGATCGACTTGTCGCCGGGCACGCGAATACGGCCGGTCACGGCGCCACCCGGGGCGACCCGGTAGCGCAGCTTGCCTTGCTGTTGCATCTGATATTCCGCCTGATAACTGGTCTTGTTGAGCAGGGAGTCAAAGTAGTGGCGCGCGTGGCTGGCGCGGTCGAAGGTGGCCAGCATGGCGTCGCCGTCACCGCCCTCCACGGCTTGGCGCAGGCGCGCGAGGCCGGCCTCGAAGTCATCCAGGGAGGCGAGCACCGCCTCGCGATTGGCCATGAAGATGTCACGCCACATCACCGGGTCGCTGCCGGCAATGCGGGTGAAGTCGCGAAAGCCCCCCGCGGCGTAGCGGAAGATCTCCAGCCGCTCGTCCTGACGCGCCAGGGTATCCACCAGAGAGAAAGCGAGCAGGTGCGGCAGATGACTGGTGCGCGCCAGCACCTGGTCGTGCCGCTCCACGGCCATCTCCAGCACCTCGGCGCCGCAGGCCTCCCACAGGGCCCGCACCCGGGCCAGGGCCGCAGGATCGGTATCGGGCTCCGGGGTCAGGATCACCTTGTGGCGCACATAGAGCTCGGGGTTGGCGGCCGCCACGCCGCTCTTCTCGGAGCCGGCGATGGGATGCCCCAGGACGAGGCGCAGCGGCACCCGGCCGAAGGCCTCAAGGGCGCAGTCGCGAACAGCCGCCTTGGTGCTGCCCACATCGGTGATCACGGCCTCTGGCTCGCTGCCCAGATGACGCGCCAGCTCGGCCATCACGCCGCGCATGGCCAGCACCGGCACCGCCAGCACGATCAGGCTCGCCCCCTCGACGACATCGGCCAGCTCGGTGGCACCGCGATCGACCAGCCCCATCTCCACGCCCCGGGCGACCTCTTCAGCGTCCGGGTCACAGGCATGGATGGCGCCCCGAAACCCCGCGGCGCGCAGGGCCGCGGCCAGGGAGCCGCCGATCAGGCCCAGGCCCACGATCAGAATCCGCGATTCGGCGACCGGCCGCTTGATCATCGAAGCCACGGCCTAGAGCACGCCGATCGGGTAGGAGCCCAGCACCTTGACCTCGGCGGCGCGCAGGCGCACCTCCTCCAGCACCGCGGCGACCCGGGGCTCGTCGCGATGCCCCTTGAAGTCGATGAAGAAGACGTAGTTCCAGACGCCGCTGCGCGAGGGACGGGTCTCCAGGCGGGTCATGTCGATCTGGTGACGATGGAAGGGTTCGAGCAGGTCGTGCAGGGCGCCGGGCTGGTTGCGCATGGCCACCACGATGGAGGTCTTGTCCTCGCCGGACATGGGCACATCCTGATTGCCGATGATCAAAAAGCGCGTGGAGTTGTCCGGGCGATCCTCGATCTTCTCGGCCAGACGGCTCAGGCCATAGAGCTTGGCGGCCATGTCGCCGGCGATGGCCGCGCTGTGCCACTCGGTCTTGACCAGCCGAGCCGCCTCGGCGTTGGAAGACACCGGCACCCGCTCGGCGTGGGGAAAATGGGCATCGAGCCACTTGCGACACTGGGCGAAGGATTGGGGATGGGAGTAGATCCGCGAGACCTTGTCCTGAAGCGTGGTCTCGCCCACCAGCAGGTGGTGGTGGATACGCAGCACCGCCTCGCCACAGATGCGCAGCGACGAGTCCATGAAGGAGTCCAGGGTATGATTGACAACCCCTTCGGTGGAGTTTTCCACCGGAACCACGCCGTAGTTGACGGCGCCGGCCTCCACCTCGCGGAACACCTCGTCGATGGCCGCCATGGGCAGGCTGATGGCGCTGTCACCGAAGTGCTTGAGGGTCGCCTGCTGGGTGAAGGTGCCCTCCGGCCCCAGATAGGCCACCTTGACCGGCTGCTCCAGCGCCAGACAGGCGGACATGATCTCCCGGAACAGCCGGGCCATCTCCTCGTTCTCGAGAGGTCCCTTGTTGAGCGCCATGATCCGGCGCAGCACCTGGGCCTCGCGCTCGGGGCGGTAGAACACCGTCCCGGGATCCTCGGAAAGCTTCACCTGTGCCACTCGCTGAGCACAGGCCGCCCGCTCGCTGATCAGCGCCAGGATCTCGCTGTCCAGCTCGTCGATGCGCTGGCGCAGCGCCTCCAGGTCGATGGGGGTATCGCT
This sequence comes from Halomonas sp., assembly GCA_003552795.1. Taxonomy (GTDB): domain Bacteria; phylum Pseudomonadota; class Gammaproteobacteria; order Pseudomonadales; family Halomonadaceae; genus Halomonas. The sequence goes on from PUOM01000004.1 coordinate 25,177, forward strand.
CATGTCAGCCCCTTCTCCTCTCGAAATCAGCCATGAAATCCACCAGTGCCTCCACCGCCGCCTCGGGCACGGCGTTATAGAGACTGGCACGCATGCCGCCCACGCTGCGGTGGCCCTGCAGATTGAGCAGCCCCTCCGCCTCGGCGTCGGCCAGAAACGGCGTCTCCAGGCGCGGATCGCTCAGCACGAAGGGCACGTTCATCCGCGAGCGGTTGGCCACGGCAATGGGGTTGGAGTAGAAATCGCTGGCATCGATGGCGCCATAAAGCCTGGCGGCCTTGCGGGCGTTGATCGCCTCCATGGCGGCCAGGCCACCGACGTCGTCCTTGAGCCACTCGAACACCAGGCCGGCCAGGTACCAGCTGTAGGTGGCCGGCGTGTTGATCATCGACCCCGCCTCGGCAAGCGCCTGGTAACCGAAGAGCGTCGGCATGTCATCCCGGGCGCGGTCGAGCAGATCGTCGCGCACGATCACCACCACCAGGCCGGCCGGGCCGATGTTCTTCTGGGCGCCGGCGTAGATCACCCCGAATTTCGAGACGTCCAGCGGGCCGGAGAGGATGGTCGAGGACATGTCACAGACCAGCGGCGCCTCGCTGCCATCAGGCCGCACGGCCTCGGGGATGTAATCGAAGGCGAGCCCGCCGATGGTCTCGTTGGCGGTGTAGTGCAGATAGGCCGCATCGTTGCAGAGCACGACCTCCTCCGGGCGCGGCACCGCCGTATGGCCGTTGCCATCGCTGCCGGCGGCCAGATGCACGTCACCGAAGAGGTGACGCGCCTCGGCGATCGCCTTCTTGCTCCAGATCCCGGTATTGAGGAAGCTGGCGCGTCCGCCGGGGCCAAGCAGGTTGTAGGGGACGGCGGCGAACTGCTGGGTCGCACCGCCCTGGGTAAAGAGCACCTTGTAGTTGGCCGGAATGGCCAGCAGCTCGCGCAGATCCGCCTCGGCCTTCTCGGCGATGGCGACATAGGCGGGCGAGCGGTGACTCATCTCCATGACCGACAGGCCGCGTCCCCGGTAATCGAGCAGCTCATCGCGGGCCCGCTCCAGCACGGCCGTGGGCAGCGCGGCCGGGCCGGCGCAGAAGTTGTAGTGGCGTGTCATCGGCGTCGTCTTCCTTTTCAATCCTCGGCATCCGCCGCGGCGGCATCCTGGCCGTCATCGGCATCGGGTTCTGAAGTCGCGTCGCCCGGCGAAGCGTCGCCCGGCTCGTCGATACGCACGGTCTTGACCAGCGTCTCATCGTTACCCAGGCGGATCAGCATGACGCCCTGGGTGTTGCGGGAGGTGATGGAGACCTCGTCGACCCGAGTGCGCACCAGGGTGCCGCGGTCGGTGATCAGCATCATCTCGTCGCTGGAGTAGACCTGCATCGCGGCCACCAGGGAACCGTTACGCTCGCTGGTCTGCATGGCGATCACCCCCTGGCCGCCGCGGCCGCGCAGCGGGAACTCCTCGAGGCGAGAGCGCTTGCCGTAGCCGTTCTCGCTGGCGGTCAGGATATAGATCTGGCCGTCGTTGCCGCTCTCGAGGGTGACGCCCGGCTCCTCTTCGCCCTCGCCTTCCCCATCGGCTTCGGCGTCGATCAGCTGACTCTGGGGAATGATCAGGCTGATCACCTCGGCTCCGCCCAGCAGGCGCATGCCGCGCACGCCGCGGGCGGTGCGGCCCATGGCACGGACATTGCCTTCCTCGAAGCGGATCGCCTTGCCGTTGGAAGAGAGCAGCATGACGTGATCGGCACCGGAGGTGATGGCAGCGCCGATCAGGCGGTCGTCCTCCTCCAGATCAATGGCGATCAGGCCCACGCTGCGCGGCCGAGAGAACTGCTCGAGACTGGTGCGCTTCACCGTGCCCTTGGCAGTGGCAAAGAAGATGTAGTGCTCGGGGTCATAGTCGCGCACCGGCAGGATGGCGTTGATCGCCTCGCCCTCGTCCAGCGGCAGCATGTTGACCAGCGGCTTGCCCCGTGAGCCGCGGCTGGCCACGGGCATCTCGTAGACCTTGAGCCAGTAGACCTTGCCGCGATTGGAGAAGAGCAGCACGGTGTCGTGGGTCGAGGCCACCAGCAGGTGCTCGATGATGTCCTCGTCCTTCATCGCCGTGGCCGACTTGCCGCGCCCGCCGCGGCGCTGGGCCTGGTAGTCCGAGAGCGGCTGGGTCTTGGCGTAGCCGGAGCGGGACACCGTGACCACCATGTCCTCCTCGGCGATCAGATCCGCCATGGAGAGGTCGAGGTGGCTGGCCTGGATCTCGGTCTTGCGCGGATTGCCGAACTGATCGCGCACGGCGATGAGCTCCTCGCGGATGACCTCGAGCAGGCGTTCGGCGGAGGCCAGGATGGCGGTCAGCTCGGCGATGCGCTCGAGAATGCTGAGGTACTCGTCGAGCAGCTTCTCGGTCTCGAGTCCCGTCAGGCGGTGAAGACGCAGCTCGAGGATGGCCTGAGCCTGGGCCGGCGAGAGGCGGTACTCGCTGCCGATGGTGTTGAGGCCGAAGCCCTCCTCCAGCTCCTCGGGCTTGCAGGACGTGGCGCCGGCGCGTTCCAGCATGGCGGTGACCTGGCCCGGCGGCCAGCTGCGAGCGAGCAGCTTCTGCTTGGCCTCGGCGGCGTTGGGCGAGCCCTTGATCAGCTCGATGATCTCATCGATGTTGGAGATCGCAACGGTCAGGCCCTCGAGGATATGGCCCCGCTCGCGGGCCTTCTTCAGCTCGAACAGGGTCCGGCGGGTCACCACCTCGCGACGGTGGCGAATGAAGGCCTCGAGGATCTCCTTGAGGTTCATGATCTTCGGCTGGCCGTCCTCGATGGCCACCATATTGATGCCGAAGACCGTCTGCAGCTGGGTCTGGGCGAAGAGGTTGTTGACCACCACCTCGCCGGACTCGCCGCGCTTGGTCTCGATCACCACCCGCAGGCCGTCCTTGTCGGACTCGTCGCGCAGCTCGGCGATGCCCTCGATCTTCTTGTCCTTGACCAGCTCGGCGATCTTCTCGATCAGCCGCGCCTTGTTCACCTGATAGGGGAGCTCGTTGACGATGATATGGTCGCGGCCGGTCTTGTCGTCATGCTCGATGGTGTGGCAGGCGCGCACATAGATGCGCCCGCGGCCGGTGCGATAGGCCTCGATGATGCCGGCGCGACCGTTGATGATGGCGCCGGTGGGGAAGTCCGGGCCCGGCACATGCTCCAGCAGGTCATCGACGCTCAGGGTGTAGTCGTCGATCAGCGCCAGGCAGGCGCTGATGATCTCGCGCATGTTGTGAGGCGGGATATTGGTGGCCATGCCCACGGCGATACCGGAAGAGCCGTTGATCAGCAGATTGGGCACCTTGGTGGGCAGCACCTCGGGGATGCGCTCGGTGCCGTCATAGTTGTCGACCCAGTCGACGGTATCCTTGTCGAGGTCGGCCAGCAGCTCGTGGGCCAGCCTGGCCATGCGCACTTCGGTGTAACGCATGGCAGCGGCGCTGTCGCCGTCGATGGAACCGAAGTTGCCCTGGCCGTCCACCAGCACATGGCGCATGGAGAAATCCTGGGCCATGCGCACGATGGTGTCATAGACGGCGCTGTCACCATGGGGGTGGTACTTACCGATGACATCACCCACCACGCGGGCCGACTTCTTGTAAGGCTTGTTCCAGTCGTTGCCGAGCTCGTGCATGGCATACAGCACGCGCCGGTGGACCGGCTTCAGGCCATCGCGCACATCCGGCAGCGCCCGGCCGATGATCACGCTCATCGCGTAATCGAGGTACGACTGCCTCAGTTCGTCCTCGATATTGACTGGCAGAATCTCTCTGGCGATGTCACCCATGGGTCGTCGAATCCTTTGCACTGCAAGAGGTTGGCCGCCCTCTCCGGCGTTGCCGTGGGCGCCATGATAGCCAACCATCATACCACCGCGGACAGAGCAAAGGCAGCGGGCTATGCCAGCGGCGCCTCCATCACCAGCGGCTCGAGAAGCTCGCGCAGCTCGCCGTCGATGGAGACCGCCTGATTGGCGGCCACGTCGAGCAGCACGAAGGTCAGGGTGGCGTCGCAGACCAGGGCGTCGTCGCGCAGGCGCCGGATCTCCTGGCGCATCTTCGCACTGCGCCCACCCACCGCCGAGAGCCGCGTCAAGATCTCCAGGTCGTCGTTCGCCACCGCCGCAGCGCGGTAATCGATATTGAGGTTCACGGCCACGAAGGCGAGATCGCCGCCCATCAGCCGCTGCACGAGAGCCGGCCGATCGTCGAAGAAGGCCCAGCGCCCCTCCTCCAGGAACTCTAGGTAGCGAGCGTTGTTGACGTGGCCGTAGCCGTCCAGATGGTAGCCGCGCACCCGCAGGCGGGTCGTCGAGATACGAGAATCCATGGCGTTACTCCTTGTTGAAAGCCTCGGTGATTCTGGCAATGCCGACACCCGAATTCAAACAAACGTTTCAACCCCAGCGCCATCCGGCTACCCGCTGGCACCCCCGCCCCCCTTCAGGGATAATGGCCGTCCTTTTTACCCTGGGAAATGCTTCATGTGGTTCAAGCACTTGCACCTCTATCGCCTGCACGATGCGCCGACGCTGGATGCCGCCGCCCTCGAGGAGGCCCTGGCTGAACACGCTGCCAGGCCATTGGGCGGCCAGGATCCCCGCCGACTGGGCTGGACCGCGCCCGCCGGCCGCGCCGGCACGGCACGTCTGCACGAGCTGCGCGGCCAGCGGCTGCTCAGCGCCCTGCGCCAGGAGCGACTGCTGCCGGCCGCCGTGGTTCGCGAGGAGACCGAGGAGCGGGCCGCCGACATCGAGGCCCGGGAGGGGCGCAAGCTGCCCCGCAAGGAGAAGATCGCCCTGAAAGAGCAGGTGGTCGAGGAGCTGCTGCCGCGCGCCTTCGTGCGCAGCCAGAAAATCGACCTGTGGTGGGACACCCGTCGCGGGATGATCGGCATCAACGCCAGCTCCCGCACCCGCGCCGAGGAGCTGCTCGATCTGCTGCGCGAGACCCTGGGCAGCCTCAAGGTGACGCCGCTCGCCAGTCAGACCCTGCCCATGCGCGCCATGACCGAGTGGCTCACCGCCCCCGCCTCGCGCCCGGCCGATCTGGTGCTGGGCGACCAGGTGGAGCTCAAGGCCAAGGGCGACGATGGCGTGCTGCGCGCCCGCCAGGTCGAGCTCGACAGCGACGAGATCCAGCGGCTGCTGGAGGGCGGCCGCCAGGCCAGCAAGCTGGCGCTCGAGGTCGAGGGGCGGCTGAGCTTCGTGCTGCATGACGACCTGGCGTTGAAGTCGCTGCGCTTCGGCGACGCCCTGATCGACGAGGCCAACGCGACCGATGACGGCGACGACGCCCTGGTACGCCTCGAGACCGACTTCGTGCTGATGGCCGACGCCCTGGGCGACAACATCGACCGCCTGATCGCCTGGCTGGGCGGCGAAGCCGGCACCGCGACCCCTGAAGTGTGACGCCATGACCGACCAACACCCCGACGCTGCACCCGCCGACCCCTGGGCAGACATTCGCCCCTATCGCGATACCGAGGTGGCCGACGTTCTCGCCCGCCTCTCCCACGACCCGGAGCTGCTCGCCGCCCTGACGCGCTTCCGGCTGCCGCGGCTGTCACGCTTCATGCCGCGGCTCTCGAGCACCCTGGCAAGCCTCGCCGTGCGCCGCGAGGTCCGCGGCGTGACCAGCGTGCACGATTTCCAGGTGCGCATCGCCAACTACATGCAGCGCATGATCCGCACCACCACCGACGACTTCCAGGTCGAGGGGCTCGAGGCCCTGGACGGCGACACCGCCTACCTCTTCATCGGCAACCACCGCGACATCTCCCTGGACCCGGCCTTCGTCAACTATGCGCTCTACCTGGCCGGCCGCGACACGGTGCGCATCGCCATCGGCGACAACCTGCTCAAGAAGCCCTATGTCACCGACCTGATGCGGCTCAACACGAGCTTCATCGTGCCGCGCAGCGCCCGCGGCAAGCGCGCCATGCTGGCCGCCTATCAGCAGCTCTCCGCCTATATCCGCCACTCCATCCGGGAGGACAACCACTCGATCTGGATGGCCCAGCGCGAGGGGCGGGCCAAGGACGGCATCGACCGCACCGACCCGGCGATCATCAAGATGATGACCATGGCCCGGCGGGCCGAGCAGCGCGGCGCGGATGTCGGCGAAGCGATCGCCGAGCTGCGCCTGGTGCCGGTGTCGATCAGCTACGAATACGACCCCTGCGACGTGCAGAAGGCCAGCGAGCTCCACGCCCTGCACGTCAGCGGCAACTACGAGAAGAGCCAGTTCGAGGACATCCAGTCCATCGTTGCCGGCATCACCGGCCACAAGGGGCGCGTCCGCCTGAGCGTCGGTACGCCGCTCTCCGCGGACTTCGCAAGCCCGGAGGCGGCGGCCGCCGAAATCGACCGTCAGGTGCTGGCCGGCTACCAGCTCTTCCCCAGCCACTACCTGGCCCTGGAGGCGCTCGGCGACGCGCCGGAGCTGATCGACCACGCGGCCATCAGCGACGCCGACCGCGCCCGCTTCCAGGCGCGCCTGCAGCAGGTGCCCGCCGAGCTGCGCAGCTGGTGGCTCGCCCAGTACGCCAACCCGGTACGCAACAAGGCCGGCCGCATCGCGCCCTGATCTGCCGGGCGCTCTCCCGGGCGCACGGCTCTCCGACAGCGAGGACGCCATGACACACCCCCGCGACCATCACCACCCGCCCGCGCGCCCCGACCGCGGCGCCCAGACCCGGGAAGCGCACAAGGTGACCCTGATCGGGGCGGTGATCGATTTCGTGGTGGGCGTCGCCAAGATGGTCGCCGGCTTCATGGTGGGCTCGGCGGCCCTGGTGGCCGACGGCATCCACTCCTTTTCCGACATCCTCACCGACCTCTTCGTGCTGGCCGCCACCCACTTCGGCCGCCAGGCCCCCGACAGCAACCACCCTTACGGCCATGGCCGCATCGAGACCCTGGCCACCCTGTGGCTGGGCAGCGTCCTCATCTTCTTGGCCGGCGGCATCGCCTGGGCCAGCGTGACCCGACTGGTCTCCGGCGAACCGATTCCCGCCCCGGGCATCTGGGCCATCGGCATCGCCGTGCTGGCCCTGGGGGCCAAGGAGTGGATCTTCCGCTACACCATGCGCGTGGCCAGGCGCGTCAATTCGCGCCTGCTGGAGGCCAACGCCTGGCACTCGCGCTCCGATGCGCTCTCCACCGTGGTGGTGCTGGTGGGGCTGGTCGCCGCCCAGTTCGGCGCCGGCTGGATGGACGCCGTGGCCGCCATCCTGGTGGGCCTGATGGTCGGACGGGTGGGCGGCCGACTGCTGTGGGAATCAAGCCAGGAGCTGATCGACACCGCCCTGCCCGAGCGGGAGCGCGACGAGATGCAGGCGCTGGCCGAACAGGTGCCGGGCGTACGCGGGGTTCACGACCTGCGCACCCGCACCCTGGGCAGCCAGGTGCTGCTGGACCTGCACATCGTGGTGCCGCCCAGGGTCACCGTCTCCGAGGCCCACGAGATCGGCAACGCCGTGAGTCGGCGTCTGCGCGAGGCCTTGCCGGCGCTGGCCGATGTCACCTTCCATATCGACCCCGAAGACGATGCCGGGGAGACGGAACACAGCCTGCGACCGGGCCTTCCGCTGCGCGACGACGTGGAAGGCAGGCTCGACGAGATCTGGCGCCATGTCCCCGTCTGGCACGCCCGAGTCGCCCTGGATCTCCACTACCTGGAAAATCAGGTGGACGTCTCGATCTACGTCGAGACCCTGCCCGAGGGCCAGAGCCTCGACCAGGCCATTGAGGAGCTGCGTGACGCCTGCCGCGACCTCGACTGGATCGGCCGGCTGCGGGTCTGGCAGGGCCCCGGAAGAGGCCAGGATTCTACGCCCTCGAACCGCGAAGGCGCTTGAATGAAACAATCGTTTGAAATAATCTGATGGCCGACCCATCCGACACCCAGGAGCCCCGATGAGCCTCTCCACCCTCGACAAGCTGCAATCCCGTTTCGACGCCCAGGCCGCCCGGGACATGGACGACGTCTTCCAGTTTCACTTCAGCGATGCCGGCAGCCACTATCTGGTCATCAAGGAGGGCAATCTGGAGATTGAGGAGGGCGAGCATGACGACCCTTCTGTCAGCCTGAGCATGAGCACCGATACCCTCAAGGGCATCATGAGCGGCGACGTCAACGGCATGACCGCCTTCATGACCGGCAAGCTGAAGGCCACCGGCAACGTGATGCTGGCCACCAAATTGACCAGCCTGTTCCCGTCGAGCTGAGCCGCGCTGCCAACCGCCCCCGACTCGGGCCGCCTACGGGCGGCCCGATCCGTTTCCGGCGCCTTGGCTAGCGCGCCGCTACCTCGGCCAGATGGGTCTCGATCAGCGCTCGCGAGATCGAATAGAGCGGCGGCAGCGACGGCAGGTGCCGCGGCGAATACCAGGCGGCATCGGCGATCTCCACGCCGTCGATACGGATCCGTCGGCTGGCCGCCTCGGCGAAGAACCCCAGCATCAGCGAATGGGGAAAAGGCCAGGCCTGGCTGCGAAAATAGCGGACCCTCCCCACCTGCAGCCCCACCTCCTCGAAGATCTCGCGGCGCACCGCCTCCTCGGCGGACTCGCCGGGCTCGATGAAGCCGGCCAGGGTGGAGTAGCGCCCCGGCGGAAAGCGGGGACTGCGCGCCAGCAGCAGCGCGTCGCCGTGGGTCACCAGGGTGATGATGCAGGGCGAGATGCGCGGATAGTTGCGATGGCCACAGCCGTGGCAGTGCATGGCGAATTCGGCGTCGAGGCGTCGGGACGGGGCGCCGCAGCGGCCGCAGAAGCGGTGATCACGCAGCCAGGCACCGACCTGCAGGGCGGTGGCGAGAAGCGCGAAGTGCGACTCGGGGAGCGCCGCGAGCCAGCCCCGCCCGTCCAGCCAGCCCTCTCCTGCCGCCGCCTCGAGGGACAGCGCCACCGGCTCGTCATGCCAGCAGCAGAGCGGCTGCATCGCCGCCGTCCAGGGCTGGCTCGGCTGCAGCAGGCCACCGTCCAGCCCCGGGGCGATACGCCCCTCGGCCAGGCGAATCACCCGCCCTGCCGTCGCCTCGAGAGGCAGCTCACGGTGCAGCATCAGTGCACCACTCCCTCGCCCATTCGGTCCCAGTGACACTCTCCGGCCGCTTCGCGGATGCGCGACAGCGCGGCGCGATGGGCCGCCAACTCCTGCTCGCCGGGAGAGAGCACCGTCAGGCGTCCCGGCTCCAGGGAGAGGCGGCGAATAGCGAATCCGCCGCTCCCGGCCACGCCGCCCTCGCTTCCGCCCGAGGCGTCAAGAGAGAGCGCAGTCTGCCCCCCGGTCATCGCCAGATAGACATCGGCCAGGATCTCGGCGTCCAGCAGGGCGCCGTGGAGCACCCGGCGGCCGTTGTCGATCTCGTAGCGCTTGCACAGGGCATCGAGGCTGTTGCGCTGCCCCGGATGCTTGTCGCGGGCCATCACCAGGGTGTCGAGAATGCCGCAGTGGTCGGCCACCGGCCCCAGGCGCGGCTCGCCGCGGGTCCGATTGAGCCTCTCGAGCTCGTGATCGATGAAGCCGACATCGAAGGGGGCGTTATGGATGACCAGCTCGGCCCCCTCGATGAAGGCCCAGAACGCATCGGCGATCTCGGCGAACAGCGGCTCGTCCGCCACCCGCTCGTTGGTGATGCCGTGCACGCCCACCGCTTCGGCCTCGATCTCCCGCTCGGGATTGATGAACTGGTGATAGGTCCTGCCGGTGAGCCGGCGATTGACCATCTCCACCGCCCCGATCTCGATCAGGCGGTGGCCTTCCCGGGGGTCGATGCCGGTGGTCTCGGTGTCGAGGATGATCTGACGCATGACGAACTCTCTGACTCAAGGAATAACGGTGGGACTGGGGGCCTGGCCGCGGCGCGACGCCGCCCGAGGGGGAGCGCCATGGACGCCGCGGCAGTATCCATCGACTCAGACGCGAGAGCGTGCCTCGTCGATGGCCTCGTTGGCCAGCGCATCGGCGCGCTCGTTGCCGGGGTGGCCGCTGTGCCCCTTGACCCAGCGCCAGTCGATGCGATGCCGGTGGGTCTCCTCGAGCAGCTCACGCCACAGCTCGGCATTCTTCACCGGCTGCTTGCCGGCGGTCTTCCACCCTCGCTTGACCCAGTTGTGGATCCACTCGGTGATGCCACGACGCAGATATTCCGAGTCGGTCCAGAGCTGGACGCGACAGGGCTGCTTGAGTTCGCGCAGGGCCATGATCGCGGCCATCAGCTCCATGCGATTATTGGTGGTGCGGGACTCGAAGCCGTTCAAGGCCTTCTCGTGCTGCCCGCTCCTGAGCAGGGCACCCCAGCCGCCGGGCCCGGGGTTGCCGCGGCAGGCGCCGTCGGTATAGATGACTACCTCGGGCAGGGCGCTGCCCCCCGTCTCGGCACCCTTCTCTGTCAGCGTCTCAGTCAACCTCTGTCATCCTTTCATGCTGGTGGGGAGGGCATGGTTCGGGCAGCCGGCGCGACGGGCTCAGCCGGGTCGCGCCCAGGGCCGAGCTGCCAAAGGGCCTGGCAAAGCCGAGCGACGAGCCCTGGCGTCGTGCCAGCTGGGAACGCCGGCACGCCTGAATCATGTAGCTGTCGCCCAGCGGCAGGTTGTGTCGCCGCCCTAGGGTCTCGAGGGCCGTATTGCAGGGCAGCGAGCCGGGCAGATGGAAACCGCAGTAGTCTACCCGCTCGATCTCGAAGTCGACAAATGTCAGCCAGTCGCGCAGCCGCACCGGGGAGCGCCAGTGCCCCCGCCAGGGCAGCCGCTGCCGACGGCCTGGCAACACTCGGGACAGGCCCCCCGCCGACAGTGGCATCCAGCCGAAGATGATCAGCCGACCATCATCGCGGGTCACTCGGGCGGCCTCCTGCAGCGTACGGTGGGGGTCGGGCGCCACCTCGAGCAGATGGTGCACCACCACCAGGCTCAGGCAGCCATCGGGCAGAGGCAGCGCGTCCGGCGAGCAGACCAGGGTGGCTGGGTGCTCGGCCAGCTCGCGGGTCGGCGCCCAGGCCATGGGGTGGCGAACCGGGCACATGTCCGTCAGCGCCCCGCTCATGCCGAGCTCGAGGCTATGGACACCGAACAGCCGCTCGCACACCGGCCCCAGGCAGGCGCGCTCGGCCTGGCGCAGCGCCTGGCCGCGGGGAGTCGCCCAGAAACGACGACCATCGCGTACCAGGGCGGCCAGGGACAAAACCTCGGGGGAAATTGACATCGGCAGCTGGTTCCTCCACTCTGGGCGGATTTTGCGACCCGTTCATGCCCATTCAGGACGCCATGCCCATGTTGAGCGTGACACCGATTCCCGCGTTTGGCGACAACTATATCTGGCTGCTGCGCCAGGATACGAGTTCCGAAATCTGCGTTGTCGATCCGGGCGATGCGGCCCCTGTGATCGAGCTGATCGAGCGAGAGGGGCTGACCCTCTCCACGGTACTGATTACCCATCATCATCAGGATCATACCGGCGGACTGCCGACCCTGGTCGAGCGCTACGCGCCCCGGGTGATCGGCCCCGACAACCCGAAGATTGCCGGCATCGACGAGCGCGTCGGCCAGGGTGATGAATTCCGCGCCATGGGCCGGCTGTTCGAGGTGCACGAGGTGCCCGGACACACCCTGGACCATATCGCCTTCTTCACTGCCGGCATCCCGCCGCTGCTGTTCTGTGGCGATACGCTGTTCAGTGCCGGCTGCGGCCGGCTGTTCGAGGGCACCCCCGAGCAGATGCACGCCTCCCTCGGCAAGCTGGCGGCGCTGCCGGACGATACCCTGGTGTTCGCCGCTCACGAATATACCCTGGCCAACCTGCGCTTCGCGTTGGCCGCGGACCCCCACAATCCGGATGTGACCAGGGCCATGGAAGAGTGCCAGAACGCCCGGGAGCTCGACCGCCCCACGCTGCCGAGCACCCTGGCGCGAGAGAAGCGCATCAATCCTTTCCTGCGCTGCCGGGACGCCGGCGTCCGTCAGGCCGCCTCGGCTCAAGGCGACACCGACAGCGAGTCGGCTACCTTCACCACGCTGCGCGCCTGGAAAGACAGCTTTTGATACTGCCCCGATTGGACGTCATGCGGTTTGCCCCGCTGTCGGCGGGACCGCACACGACCACGAGGAACATTGTCGAATGACCTATCACACCAAGCGACGCAAGTTGATTGGCGTTGCCAGCGCCACGGCCCTGATCGGCTCGCTGCTGGCCAGCGGCGTCTACAGCCAGGCCGCCACCCTGAGTCCCGAGCAGCGAGAGCAGGCCCGGGTCGACACCTCGTCCATGCCCGGGACCCAGCGGCTTGCGGCCGAGCAGCACTTCTGGGAGGCACTGGCCCTTGAACCACGCGATGCCTGGAGCCGGCTGCGCGCCAGCTTCGAGTGGCAGGACAACCTCGACGAACCCCGGGTTCAGCAGTGGATCGATCACTACCGCTCTAGCCCCGAGAACATCGCCGAGATCACCGAACGCGCCCGGCCCTGGCTGGCCTGGATCGTCGAGCAGGTCGAGGAGCGCGGCCTGCCCGGAGAGATCGCCCTGGTTCCCTTCGTGGAGAGCTCCTTCGACCCCACCGCTCGCAGCCACCGCGGCGCCGCCGGCCTGTGGCAGTTCATGCCCGGCACCGGCGATGCCCTGGGCCTGCGCCGTGCCGGCGGCTATGACGGCCGTCTCGACGTCGTGGCCTCGACCGACGCCGCCCTGGACTATATCGAGCTCCAGGCAGACCAGTGGTACGAAGGTGACCTGGCGCTCTCCCTGGCCGCCTACAACGCCGGCGCCGGCACCGTGAATCGTGCACGCCGCAACGCCACCGCCAACGGCAAGAGCAGCGATTACTGGAGCCTGAGACTTCCCCAGGAGACCATGAACTACGTCCCCAAGCTCAAGGCGATCGCCGCCATCATCGATGACCCCGACAAATACCAGGTCAGCCTCCCCGAGATCGAGGACGCACCGGCCTTTGCCAAGATACCCGTGGATCGCCCCCTGGCGCTGGACGAGGCCGCCCGCCTTTCGGGCGCTTCCAGCAGCGAGCTCGCCGAACTGAATCCCGCCCTGGGCAACGGTACCGCCCACCCCAATCAGGCCAGGGTACTGCTGGTCCCGAGCGAGCGCGCCGACACCCTCATGGCGCGCCTGGACAACCCCTCCTCACCAACCGACGGCGGTGAAGGCAGCTATGTGGTACAGAACGGCGACAGCCTGTCGGCGATCGCCTCCCGCGAGGGCGTGAGTGTCTCCCAGATCCGACAGGCCAACGGCCTCAACGGCGACGTCCTCCAGCCCGGACAGGTCCTCGAACTGCCCCGCGAGAGCCTCGCCTCCCGTTAAGCCTGGCGAAGGGGGCACCGGGAAGCTTGCCAAGCCGCCCGGGGCCTGACACCTTATTGGCCGACTGATGCCGGTCCCACGCGGACCGGCTGCCACCGACCAAGGATGTCGCCGATGCCCGAAGCCCTTCGCCGCCTGCCCCTGGCCGCTTGTCGTCTCCTCGCCTCCCGGCTGCCGCCGGCCGCTCTGGCGGCGCTGGCCGTGTCCGCCCTCGCGACCGGCCCGGCGGCGGCCGAGACGGTGGACGAGGTGCCCACGGTGCATGGCCTGGCGCTCTACGACGAGCCCGCCCTGCCGGAGGGTTTTACCCACTTCCCCTACGTCAATCCCGACGCGCCTAGCGGCGGCACCCTGACCCAGGCCGCGGTGGGCGGCAGCTTCGACTCCACCAACTCCTTCATCGTCCGCGGCACTCCCGCCGCGGGGCTCAGCGAGATCTACGACACCCTGGTGGAGGGCAATCCCGACGAGCCCTTCTCGGTCTACGGCCTGCTCGCCGAGGGAATGCGACTGGACCCCGGTCGCGAGTGGATAGAGTTCGACCTGCGCCCCGCAGCGCGCTTCCACGACGGCGAGCCGGTTACCGCTGACGATGTCGTCTACAGCTTCGAGCTGCTCACCGAGCAGGGCAACCCCTTCTATGGCGCCTACTACGCCGACGTGGAGAGCGTCACTGCCCTCGACGAGCATACCGTGCGCTTCGACTTCGCCGACGTTGACTCCCGGGAGCTGCCGCTGATCGTCGGCCAGCTGCCGGTGCTGCCGAAGCACTACTGGGAGGCGCGCGACTTCACCGCGCCGAGCCTCGCCGCCCACCCCGGCTCCGGCCCCTACCGTATCGCCGAAGTGGATCCCGGCCGGCGCATCGTCTACGAGCGAGATCCCGACTACTGGGGCCGAGATCTCCCGGTGAATCGTGGCCGCCACAATATCGACCGGCTGGTCCACGACTACTACCGCGACCGCGACATCGCCTGGGAAGCCTTCAAGGCGGGAGTGCTGGACTACCGCATCGACGCCCGCGCCGCCACCTGGGCCATCGGCTACGACTTCCCCGCCTACCGGGACGGCCTGGTGCGGCGCCTGGCGGTGCCGGACGGCCAGCCGGCTCGCATGCAGGCCTTCGTCTTCAACCTGCGCCGCGACAAGTTCGACGACCCGCGGGTGCGCGAGGCCCTTTCGCTGACCTTCGACTTCCCCTGGCTCAACGCCAACCTCTTCTACGACGCCTACCGGCGCACCGAGAGCGTCTTTCAGAACTCCGAAATGGCCGCCGAGGGCCTCCCCGAGGGGGATGAGCTGGCCCTGCTGGAGGGCTTTCGCGACCAGCTCCCCGAACGGCTCTTCCAGGAGCCGCTGCCCTTCGACCACCCCACCGAACTGCGCGAGCGGCTGCGCCTGGCGCTGGACCTGCTGCGCGAGGCCGGCTACGAGGTGGAGGGAGACCGCCTGGTCCACGGCGAGACGGGCCAGCCGCTGACCGTGGAGGTGCTGCTCTTCGACACCGGCATGGAGCGGGTCACCCAGCCGATGCTGCGCAACATGGCGCGCCTGGGCATCCAGGGCAGCATCCGCATCGTCGACATCAATCAGTATCTCAATCGCCTGCGCAGTTTCGACTTCGACATGACCGTGGGCCAGTTCCCCCAGTCCCACAACCCCGGCAACGAGCAGCGCGACTTCTGGACCAGCGCCGCCGCCGAGACGCCCCAGAGCCGCAACCTGATGGGGCTGGCCGACCCGGTGGTGGATGAGCTGGTGGACCGGCTGATCCGCGCCGACAGCCGCGAAACGCTCAACGTCACCGCCCGCGCCCTGGACCGGGTGCTGCTGTGGCGCTTCCCGATGATTCCCCACTACCACTCCGGCGAGACCCGCATCGCCATCTGGGACAAGTTCGGCTGGCCCGAGCCCTTCCCCGAGTACGGCATGGACCTCGCCGCCTGGTGGGTAGACGCCGAGCGGGAAGCCGAGATCAACCAGCGCCTGCGTCGCCGCTGATGACGCCCCGGACACGAACAAGGAAGCCGCCCTCGTGAGTCGCTATATCCTGCGCCGCCTGCTGCTGATGATCCCCACCCTGATCGGGATCATGCTGCTCAACTTCATCATCGTGCAGGCCGCCCCGGGCGGCCCCATCGACCAGATGCTGGCTCGCTTCGAGGGCGCCGACGCCATGGCCAGCACGCGCCTCGAGGCCGGCGGCGAGGTGATGGTCCGCGACGAGTCCCGGGGCGCCCGGGGCATCGATCCGCGCTTCATCGAGCAGCTCGAGGAGCAGTTCGGCTTCGACCAGCCCGCCCATGTGCGCTTCCTGACCATGATGCGCGACTACGCCACCTTCGACTTCGGCAACAGCTTCTTCCGCGACCGACCGGTGGTGGAGCTGATGATCGAGCGGCTGCCGGTGTCGATCTCCCTGGGGCTCTGGACCACCCTGCTGGTCTACCTGATCTCGATCCCGCTGGGCATTCGCAAGGCGCTGCACCACGGCTCGCGCTTCGATGTCTGGACCTCGGGACTGGTGATCGTGGGCTACGCCATCCCCGGCTTCCTGTTCGCGATACTCCTGATCGTGCTCTTCGCCGGCGGCAGCTACTGGGATCTCTTCCCGCTGCGCGGGCTCACCTCGCCGGATTTCCACGAGCTCTCCACCTGGGGCAAGGTCAAGGACTACCTCTGGCACATCACCCTGCCGGTGGCGGCCATGACCATCGGCAGCTTCGCCACCCTGACCATGCTGACCAAGAACAGCTTCCTGGACGAGATCCACAAGCAGTACGTGCTCACCGCCCGGGCCAAGGGGGCAAGCGACCGCGGCGTGCTCTACGGCCACGTCTTTCGCAATGCCATGCTGATCATCATCGCCGGCCTGCCCGGCGCCCTGATCACCATCTTCTTCACCGGGTCGCTGCTGATCGAGGTGATCTTCTCCCTGGAGGGGCTGGGCCTGCTGGGCTTCGAGGCGGTGATGCAGCGCGACTACCCGGTGATCTTCGGCACGCTCTTCCTCTACACCCTGATCGGCCTGATCCTCAAGCTGATCTCCGATCTGACCTATGTGTGGGTGGACCCGCGCATCGACTTCGAGACAAGGGAGTCCTGAGCCATGGCCGCTTTGTTGACGATGTCACCGATCACCCGCCGCCGCCTGGCGGTGTTCAAGGCCAACCGCCGGGCCCGGGTCTCGCTGTGGCTCTTCCTTGCGCTCTTCGTGGTGAGTATCGGCGCCGAGCTGATCGCCAATGACAAGCCGCTGATCATGCAGTACGACGGCCGCTGGTACGTGCCGCTGCTGGTGGACTATCCGGAGACCGAGTTCGGCGGCTTCCTGCCCACCACCGCCGACTACCACGACCCCTTCGTGCAGGCCCAGATCGAGGAGAACGGCTGGGCGCTGTGGCCGCCCATCCCCTTCTCCTACCAGACCCTGGACATGCAGATGATGCAGCCCTCCCCGGCGCCGCCTGACGGGCGTCACTGGCTGGGCACCGACGACCAGGGCCGCGACGTGCTGGCGCGGGTGATCTACGGCTTCCGCCTCTCGGTGGCCTTCGCGCTGGTGCTCACCGCCGGTTCGCTGGTGATGGGGGTGCTGGTGGGCGGCATTCAGGGCTACTTCGGCGGCAAGACCGACCTGATCGGCCAGCGCTTCACCGAGATCTGGTCGGGGCTGCCGGTGCTGTTTCTGCTGATCATCCTGGCCAGCTTCGTGCAGCCCGGCTTCTGGTGGCTGCTCGGCATCATGCTGCTGTTTTCGTGGCTGGGGCTGGTCGACGTGGTGCGCGCCGAGTTCCTGCGCGCCCGCAACCTGGAGTACGTGCGCGCCGCACGGGCCATGGGGCTGCCGCCGCGGCTGATCATGTGGCGCCACGTGCTGCCCAACGCCATGGTCGCTACCCTCACCTTCGTGCCCTTCCTGTTCACCGGGGCCATCACCACCCTCACCGCCCTGGACTTCCTGGGCTTCGGCCTGCCGCCGGGCTCGCCGTCGCTGGGCGAGCTGGTGGCCCAGGGCAAGAATAACCTCCACGCCCCCTGGCTCGGCATCACCGCCTTCGTCAGCCTATCGCTGATGCTCTCCCTGCTGGTCTTCATCGGCGAAGGGCTGCGCGACGCCTTCGACCCCCGCCACGTCCAGCATGCCGCCACCCCGGTGCCGGCGGCGCCCCAGACCGCCAGGAGCCAGACCGATGCCTGAATCCTCGTCCCGTTCCCCGCTGCTGCGCCTCGAGGACTTTTCGGTCGCCTTCGACGGCATCACCGTGGTGGACCGCCTGAGCCTTACCGTGAACCGCGGCGAGACCCTGGCCCTGGTGGGCGAGTCTGGCTCCGGCAAGTCGGTCTCGGCGCTGGGCGCCATGGACCTGCTGCCCGGCAACGCCGCGGTGAGCGGCGCTCGATGGCTGGGCAACACCGATCTCTCGGGCCTGCGCCGTCGCGACTGGCAGGGCGTCCGCGGCGGCCGCGTGGGGTTCATCTTTCAGGAGCCGATGACCTCGCTCAACCCGCTGCACACCGTGGGCAAGCAGATCGGCGAGACCCTGCGCCTGCACCAGGGGCTCTCGGGGCGCGCCGCCCGCGCGCGGATCCTCGAGCTGCTCGGGCAGGTCAAGCTGCCGCGCCCCGAGGAGCTGATCAACGTCTGGCCCCATCAGCTATCCGGCGGCCAGCGCCAGCGGGTGATGATCGCCATGGCGATCGCCAACGACCCGGCGCTGCTGATCGCCGACGAGCCCACCACGGCGCTCGACGTCACCGTGCAGCAGGAGATTCTGGCGCTGCTCGCCGAGCTGCGCGACCGCCACGGCATGGGCATGCTCTTCATCACCCACGACCTCAACCTGGTGCGCCGCCACGCCGATCGGGTCTGCGTGCTCTACCGCGGGCGTGAACAGGAAACCGGCCCGGTAGAGCGGGTCTTCACCTCCCCCGCCAGCCCCTACACCCGCACCCTGCTCGACGCCGAGCCCGAGGGGCGTCCGGCGGCGGTGCCCCGGGGGGCTCCCTTGATCAGCGCCTCCGGTCTCGGCGTCAGCTTCCAGCGCCCGAAGAAGCTCTTCATGAAGCGCCCGCCGGCGTTTGAAGCGGTCAGGCCGCTGGACCTCACCCTGGCCCCCGGCGAGACCCTGGGCATCGTCGGCGAGTCGGGCTCCGGCAAGACCACCCTGGCGCTGGCGCTGCTGCGCCTGACCCAGAGCCACGGCGAGATCACCTTCGGCGACAGCCGCCTGGACAGGCTCAGCGGCGGCGAACTGCGCCGAATGCGTCAGCGCTTCCAGATCGTCTTTCAGGACCCCTTCGGCTCGCTCTCCCCTCGCCTTCCGGTCTCCGAGATCGTCAGCGAGGGGCTGCGCTTCCACCAGCCGTCGCTCACCGAGGCCGAGGTCGCCCGCCGGGTGGCCGCGACCCTCGACGAAGTGGGCCTGCCCGCCGACTGCGCCGACCGCTACCCCCACGAGTTCTCCGGCGGCCAGCGCCAGCGCATCGCCGTGGCCCGGGCGATCATCCTCGAGCCCGAGCTGATCGTGCTCGACGAGCCCACCTCGGCGCTGGATCGCACCGTGCAGAAACAGCTGGTGGCGCTGTTGCGCGATCTCCAGGCCAGGCGCGGCCTGAGCTATCTGTTCATCAGCCACGATCTGGCCGTGGTGCGCGCCATGGCGCACCGGGTCATGGTGCTCAAGGAGGGGGAAGTGGTGGAGAGCGGCGACTGCCTCGCGGTGCTCGAGAACCCGAGCAGCGACTACACCCGGGCCCTGGTGGCCGCGGCGGGGCTGGCGCCGCGGGAGGGATGACTCGGAAATTATCCTCCGGAGAGGGTATCTGGGGATTAGCCCCTCTGGAGGATAAGGCGTCGCTCGGACGGGAAGGCGGCCACCCTACCGGCTAGCACCCTCTGTATCGCAAGAGGGATGATTCGAGGCCGTGAAAGCCAGCAGCAGCGCCAGCCAGCCCCCATAGACGAGGATCCCGACCGGATAGGCGAAGAAGGCGTAGCTCAGCCCGAAGTCGATGAAGGTCACCGGCAGCAGCACCCCGGCCACCGCCAGGCTGCGCGCTGCAGGATCATGGGCCGCAAGGCGCGGCGTGAACACCCATAGCGGCAGCAGATAGAGCGCCAGCACCGCGAACACAGCCGGCAGGCCGCGCCGCACCCAGGCGTCCAGCAGGTCGCTGTGAGCATGCCAGTGGCGGCTGGCACCAGGCGCCACCCTGTTCTCCGCCACCAGCTCGCCCATGGCCTTGCCGTAGCCAGCGTGGCCCACCCCGCCCCAGGGCGACCGGGCGATCAGTATGACCGCCCCGCTGTACATTTCCAGGCGCGTGCCCACGGAGCCGTTCGGCTCTCCTGCCAGGTAATCGGTCGCCTCGCCCACGGCCACGCCCACCCGCTGCTGTACCCCGCTCTGGGGCATCAGGTAGAGGCTCGTCAGCACCAGTGCCACCCCGGCGATGGTGAGCCAGCGCCGGCGCGCCGGCCAGCCGCGCAGATAGGCACGATAGAAGACCAGAGTGGCCAGGGGCAGCGCCAGCCAGCCGCCCCGGGTGCCCGACAGCGCCGAGGCCAGCAGGCCGCCCGCGGCCCCCAGCAGAAGCGCCACCAGCCAGGCTCGGCGATAGCGCTGTTGCCACGCCCACCCCAGGCCGGCCAGGCAGAGCAATCCGGTCAGCAGGGCCAGGTTGCCGAACAGGATCGCATTCACCTCGCCGTGGCCATTGGCACGGCGCGCTCCTTCGACCCCCACCTGCCACAGCGCCCAGAGCCCGTTGCCGACCCCGCTCAACGCCAGGCCTCCCCACCACCAGGCCAGGCTCGGACGCAGCCTGCTCACCGCCGGCACGACGGCGGCGGCCAGCAGGGCAGCC
>PUOM01000025.1 GCA_003552795.1 Halomonas sp.
GCCCGCGCCGACGATGTGCTGGACAATGGCGGCAGCGAAGCGGCGATGCGCCGCCGGGTCGCCGAGCTGGATCGGCACTATCGAGAGCTGGCCACTCAGCCGGCCACCCCAAACACCCGAGGAGCCCCATGAGTCACACCCAACGCCCCCTGGAAGTCGCCTGCCCCCAGTGCCGCAAGAAGGTCGTGTGGAGCGAGACGAACACCTACCGTCCCTTCTGCAGCGAGCGCTGCCGTCTGCTGGATCTCGGTGCCTGGGCGGATGGCACCCACCGCATCGCCGGCGAGCCCGCCATGGACGAGACCGAGATCGACGAGATGATCCTGCGCGCCGAGCGTGGACGGCAGGATCCGGAATGATCTTCCGGTGAGTCGCCCCGAATACCGCCTGCTGGCCGAGCTGGAGGCCGCCTTCGACACCCTGATCGAGGCCGGCGAGGCCGTGGCGGCTGTCTACCAGCGCCAGCCCACCGCCTGCTGGATCTTCGGTGAGCCGGAACCGGTGAGCACCGAGCGCGCCCACGCCTGGCTGCGCCACGCTCTTATGGATGTGTGGTACCAGGATGGCCAGGACGGGCGCGCCACCCGCCCCCATATCGGGCTGGTGGCCGCCGATGAGACCTTGATGGCAGCGGTCGAGCGAACCAACGCCGCCAAGGCCGACTTCGCCGCCCTGCTCGCCCGTATCAAGCAGAGCGAACCCGAACTGATTCCCGAGGCGAAGGCCTTGCTGCCGCACCGCCACCCCGAGCTGCACGACCACCTGCGCGGCCAGGGCCTGGCCCGGGTGCACCTCAAGCAGTGCTGGCGGGCGATCCCCGTGGCCGAGGCGCCGGTGGCACGAGTGCGGCTCGCCTGGTACTCCAGCGGGCGCTCCATCAAGCGCCTGACGGTGCAGGAGGCCGAGCAGAAGCTGCTCAAGCTCGACACCGACGCCGCGCACGTGCGTATCCAGCTGCGTCAGCTGGCCGGCATCCCGAGCGGCGAGCCGCTGGCCCAGGTGCAGCGCCAGGCCCCGCTGATGCGCGCCAACCTCTTCTACCGCGAACCGCTGGAGGACGGCCGCACCCGCCGAGCGATGAATGTCGCGCTGCCGCTCTTCGTGCCCAGCCCCGACGGTCGTCTCCCGGATCACAACCTGCCGCCGATTCAGCCGCCGGAGCAGCGCACCCGCGCCCGGCGCCGCGATGAGAAGCTCGAGGACCAACCTTTTCTGCCCAGCCTGCGAGTGTATCGGTATCGCATGGCGACCACCCTCAGGTCGACGTAGTGCAAGAATGCTATAGCCGCTCCTCCACCCGCTCCAGGATCTGGCGGCTCACTCGGCCGACCAGGGGCTTGGCGGCCTTGTTGACGGCTTTCTCCACCAGCTTGTTGCGCAGCACATAGGTGAGGGTCAGCGCCACCTCGGTGCCCTCCTTCACCGGCGTGAGTCGATAGCAGCCCTGGTTCTCCACGCCGTCCAGGGACTCCCAGGCGAGCACTTCCGGCGAGCGGGACTCGGTCACCGCCACGTCGAAGTGCCAGTCGCGACCCACCGCACGCACGTGCCAGCGGTAGCGGTTCTCGCCCAGCCGCTCGATGGCGTGGATCAGATCGGAATAATCGGCGAAATCCTCCACCCGCTGCAGCAGGGCGAAGACCCGCTCCGGCGGGGCCTTGAGAATCGCGCTGTGTTCGATGGTGGCCATGACAGATTCCTGAGCAGTCGCGTGGTTTGCGGCGTCTTTCCGTATCATCCAGCGTGGAGTGGCGAGGGGCAAGGGGGGCGCGGTAGCCCCTGCCCCCCCAACGCGCTAAGATTCGCCCTTCACGCGTCTCCAAGCAAAGGGCTTCTGCATGTCCACACCCAAGGTCGGTTTCGTCTCGCTCGGCTGCCCCAAGGCGCTGGTGGATTCCGAACGGATCCTCACCCAGCTGCGGACAGAAGGCTACGAGATCACGCCGAGCTACGATGACGCCGACGTGGTAGTGGTCAACACCTGCGGCTTTATCGACAGCGCCAAGGCGGAATCGCTGGACGCCATCGGCGAAGCAATCGCCGAGAACGGACGAGTGATCGTCACCGGCTGCATGGGCGTGGAGGAAGGCGCCATCCGCGACGTGCACCCCAGCGTGCTGGCGGTCACCGGCCCCCAGCAGTACGAGCAGGTGGTAGGTGCGGTACATGAGGTGGTGCCACCCCGCCAGGACCACGACCCGCACATCGACCTGGTGCCGCCCCAGGGCGTCAAGCTCCCCCCGCGCCACTACGCCTACCTGAAGATCTCCGAAGGCTGCAACCACCGCTGCAGCTTCTGCATCATCCCCTCCATGCGCGGCAAGCTGGTCAGCCGCCCGGTGGGCGAGGTGCTCAGCGAGGCCGAGGGGCTGAAGCGCGCCGGTGTCAAGGAGCTGCTGGTGATCTCCCAGGACACCAGCGCCTACGGGGTCGACCTCAAGTACCGCACCGGCTTCTGGAACGGCCGCCCGGTGAAGACCCGCATGACCGAACTCTGCGAGGCGCTTGCCGAGCTCGGCATCTGGGTGCGGCTGCACTACGTCTACCCCTACCCTCACGTGGACGAGCTGATACCGCTGATGGCGGAAGGCAAGCTCCTCCCCTACCTGGATATCCCCTTCCAGCACGCGAGCCCGAAGGTGCTCAAGGCGATGAAGCGCCCCGCCTTCGAGGACAGGACCCTCGAGCGCATCAAGCGCTGGCGGGAGATCTGCCCGGAGCTCACCATACGCTCGACCTTTATCGTTGGCTTCCCGGGCGAGACCGAGGAGGACTTCCAGTACCTTCTGGACTGGCTCACCGAAGCCCAGCTCGACCGCGTGGGCTGCTTCCAGTACTCCCCGGTGGAGGGCGCGCCGGCCAACGACATGGATCTCGAACCGGTACCGGACGACGTCAAGCAGGCGCGCTGGGAGCGCTTCATGGCCTTGAGCACCTTCGGGCTGGCGTGCTGGAAGGGGATATCCAGGTAGGGGAGAAGCTTGCCCTGGGCCATCAGCGGGATCAGCTCGTCCACATGGGGGTAGGGGTAGACGTAGTGCAGGCGCACCCAGATGCCGAGTTCGCTGAGGGCTTCGCAGAGCTCGGTCATGCGGGTCTTCACCGGGCGGCCGTTCCAGAAGCCGGTGCGGTACTTGAGATCGACTCCGTAGGCGCTGGTGTCCTGGGAGATCACCAGCAGCTCCTTCACGCCGGCGCGGGCCAGGCCCTCTGCCTCCTTGAGCACTTCGCCCACCGGGCGGCTGACCAGCTTGCCGCGCATGCTGGGGATGATGCAGAAGCTGCAGCTGTGGTTGCAGCCCTCGGAGATCTTCAGGTAGGCGTAGTGGCGCGGGGTGAGCTTGACGCCCTGGGGCGGCACCAGGTCGATGTGCGGGTCGTGGTCCTGGCTCGGCGGCACGACGTCGTGCACGGCGTTCACCACC
>PUOM01000333.1 GCA_003552795.1 Halomonas sp.
AGGAGCTGATCAAGCGCCTGCTGCCCGACTCCCTGGACGACATGATCGCCCTGGTGGCGCTGTTCCGCCCCGGCCCGCTGCAGTCGGGCATGGTGGACGACTTCATCAACCGCAAGCACGGTCGTGCCGAGATCTCCTACCCGCACCCGGACTACCAGCACGAGCTGCTCAAGCCGGTGCTCGAACCCACCTACGGCATCATCCTCTACCAGGAGCAGGTGATGCAGATTGCCCAGGTGATGGCGGGCTACAGCCTGGGCCAGGCCGACATGCTGCGCCGCGCCATGGGCAAGAAGAAGCCGGAGGAGATGGCCAAGCAGCGCGCCGGCTTCATGGAAGGGTGTGCGGCCAACGGTATCGACAAGGACCTGGCGGGCAACATCTTCGACCTGGTGGAGAAGTTTGCCGGCTACGGCTTCAACAAGTCGCACTCGGCGGCCTATGCGCTGGTCTCCTATCAGACCGCCTGGCTGAAGGCGCACTACCCCGGCCCCTTCATGGCGGCGGTGATCTCCACCGAGATGGACAACCTCGACAAGGTGGTGCCGCTGATCGAGGAGTGTCGCAACCTCAAGCTCACCGTGACGCCGCCGGACGTCAACGTCGGCGAGTACAAGTTCAGCGTGGATACCGAGGGGCGAGTGGTCTACGGCCTGGGGGCCATTCGCGGGGTCGGCGAGGGGCCCATTGGCGCCATCGTCGAGGCCCGGACGGAAGGCGGACCCTTCGCGGACCTCTTCGACTTCTGCCGTCGCGTCGATCCCAGGCGCATGAACAAGCGCACCCTGGAGGCGCTGATCCGCTCCGGGGCCCTGGACAATCTCGGGCCGAACCGCGCCGCGCTGGCCGCGGCGCTGGACGATGCCCTCAAGGCCGCCGCCCAGAACCAGACCAACGAGAACCTGGGCATGGTCGATCTGTTCGGCGAAGCCTTCGTCGACGAGGAGGCGGCGGGAGGCGACGTCTACGCCGAGTATCGCCGGGCGCGCGAGTGGACCGACAAGGAGCGCCTGGCCGGCGAAAAGGACACCCTGGGGCTCTATCTGACCGGCCACCCCATCGACGAGTATGAGGGCGAGCTTGCGCGCTTCGTCTCCACCCGCATCGGCGACCTCAAGCCGTCCCGGGAGCCGCAGCGGGTGGCGGGACTGGTGGTGGGGGTGCGTACCATGAAGTCGAAGCGCGGCGATACCATGGCCTTCCTGACCCTGGACGACCGCACCGGGCGCATCGAGGCGTCGCTGTTCGGCGAGCTCTATGACCAGCTGCGCGGCCAGCTCGAGCCCGACCAGGTGCTGATCGTCGAGGGGGAGGTCTCCTCCGACGACTACTCCGGCGGTCTGCGCCTGAGGGGCAAGGAGGTCACCCCCATGGTGGCGGCGCGCCTCCGTTACGGTCAGGCGGTGGAGCTCTCCCTGGACGGCGCGGCCATCAACGGCCGCCTGGTGGACTCTCTGCGGGCAAGTCTCGACCCGCATCGCGACGCCGAGGGGCTTCCGGTGCGGCTGCGCTACCGCAACGCCGAGGCCGCCGGCTGGCTGGAGCTCGACGCGGACTGGAAGGTCTCGCCCACCGACGAGCTGCTGATTCGCCTGCGCGAGGTGCAGGGGCAGGATGGGGTGCGGCTGAAGTATCGCTGAGGGGTCGCCTTGCGCCGCTCGTTGAGGGTGCGATAATGCCGGTCATTTCATTTTTCGCGCCGCCTGCCACGGGCCGGGCGGTGAAACATCACAAGGCCTCCCGCCAATGAATCCCAACTATCTCGACTTCGAACAGCCCATCGCCGAGCTCCAGGCCAAGATCGAGGAGCTGCGGCTGGTCGGCCACGACAGCCAGGTCAGCCTCAGCGACGAGATCGAACGCCTCGAGGAGAAGAGCCGCAAGCTCACCGAGTCCATCTTCAGGGACCTCACCCCCTGGCAGGTCTCCCAGCTCTCCCGCCATCCCCAGCGGCCCTATACCCTGGACTATCTGGAGCATGTCTTCAGCGACTTCGACGAGCTCCATGGCGATCGTCACTTCGCCGATGACTCCGCCATCGTCGGCGGCGTGGCGCGCCTCGACGATCGTCCGGTGATGGTGATCGGTCATCAGAAGGGGCGCGACGTCAAGGAGAAGGTGCGGCGCAATTTCGGCATGCCCCGCCCCGAGGGCTACCGCAAGGCGTGCCGGCTGATGGAGATGGCCGAGCGCTTCAGGATGCCGGTGCTGACCTTCATCGATACGCCGGGGGCCTATCCGGGCATCGACGCCGAGGAGCGCGGCCAGTCCGAGGCCATCGCCTACAACCTGGCGGTGATGTCGCGCCTGCGCACGCCGATCCTCGCCACCGTGGTGGGTGAGGGCGGCTCCGGCGGGGCCCTGGCCATCGGCGTCTGCGACGAGCTGGCCATGCTGCAGTACTCCACCTATTCGGTGATCTCCCCGGAGGGCTGCGCCTCCATCCTGTGGCGCAGCGCCGAGAAGGCCTCCGAGGCGGCTCAGGCCATGGGCGTCACCGCCGAGCGCCTCCGCGAGCTGGGCTTCGTCGATACCCTGATCGAGGAGCCTCTGGGCGGCGCCCATCGTCAGCCGGTCACCACCGCCGAGCGGGTCAGGGAGGCGCTGCTGGAGAGTCTGGATCGCCTCAACGCCATGGATATCGATGCCCTGCTGGCGCGGCGCTACAAGCGGCTGATGAGCTATGGCGCCCCGGCGTAGCGGGGTGCCGGCGCCGCCCAGGGGGGCAGACCCGGGCCGTGCCACTCTGTCGCACGGCGTGCTCCTTTCTTGCCTCCTTGTCGCCGCCGGGGTCTGACCCCATGGGCTCCAACGGTGGTCTGTCGCCGCAAGCCTCAATCGACGACGCCCTGGCCCAGACCCCGCCGGGGCGTATTGTCTGGGTGGCCCTCTCCGGCGGGCTCGACTCCTCCCTGCTGCTGACCCTGGCCGCCGAGGCGTGCCGCTGCCATCCTCGCCCGCTCCACGCCCTGCACGTTCACCACGGCCTCCAGGCCGCCGCCGACGACTTCGAGCGCCACTGCCGCCGTCTCTGCTCGCGGCTCGGCGTGCCGCTGTTCGTCGAGCGCGTCGCGGTCGACCTCGCCGCGGGGCAGGGTCTCGAGGGGGCGGCCCGTGAGGCGCGCTACGCCGCCTTCGCCCGCCGCGTCGCTCCCGGCGAGACCCTGTGGCTGGCCCAGCACCGCGACGACCAGGCCGAGACCTTCCTGCTCGCCGCCCTGCGCGGCAGCGGCGTGCGCGGTCTGGCCGGCATGCCGTCGCGGCGTGTCTGGCGGGGCAGGGCGATTGCGCGTCCGCTGCTGGGCGTCTCCCGGGCCACCCTGGAGGGCGCGGCGGCGCGCCTGGGACTGTCGTGGGTGGAGGACCCCACCAACGCCGACCAGGGGCTGGATCGCAACTTCCTGCGTGCTTCCCTGCTGCCGCGG
>PUOM01000096.1 GCA_003552795.1 Halomonas sp.
CGCGGCTTCCTGCCGCGCTCCATGCACGCCGAGGTGGCGATCATCGTGCTGATCGTGGCCATCGGCCTCTCCGACTGGGTGCAGTACGCCCGGGCGGTGCGCGGGGCGACCATGGTGGAGAAGGGCAAGGAGTACGTGCAGGCGGCCCGGGTGATCGGCCTGCCGGACACGCGCATCCTCTTCCAGCACATCCTGCCCAACGTGATGCGCCCGGTGCTGGTGATCGGCACCATCGGCCTGGCCCTGGCGATCATCGCCGAGGCCACGCTCTCCTTCCTGGGGGTCGGCATGCCGGCCACCCAGCCGAGCCTGGGGACCCTGATCCGGGTCGGCCAGGACTACATGTTCTCGGGAGAGTGGTGGATCCTGCTCTTCCCCGGGGTGGCGCTGCTGATGCTGGCGCTCTCCGTCAACCTGCTGGGAGACTGGTTGCGTGATGTCCTCAACCCCAAGCTCAGGTGAGCATAGCGCCGCGACGCTGGCCGGTGATGAACCGGGCGTCGCGGCGTCGGCAGCGGTACTCAGCGTGCGGCACCTGCGGGTCGAGTTTCCGACCCGCCACGCTACCCTGGTGGCCCTGGACGACGTCTCCTTCGATATCGCCCCCGGTGAGGTGCTCGGCGTGGTGGGGGAGTCCGGCGCCGGCAAGTCGATGACCGGCAACGCAGTGATTCGCCTGCTGGAGCCCCCCGGCCATATCGCCGGCGGCGAGATCCACCTCTCGGGGCGGCGCATCGATGACCTGCCGGAAGACGATTTCGTGCCGCTGCGCGGCCGTCATATCGGCATGATCTTCCAGGATCCGCTGACCAGCCTCAACCCGCTCTTCTCCATCGGCGACCAGCTGGTGGAGACCCTGCGCACCCACCTGCCGATCGGCGAGAAGCAGGCCCGGGAGCGGGCCCTGGCGCTGCTGCGCGAGGTGGGCATCCCCGCCCCCGAAACGCGGCTCGACAGCTACCCCCACCAGTTCTCCGGCGGCATGCGCCAGCGGGTGGTCATCGCCCTGGCCCTGGCCGCCGAACCGGAGCTGATCATCGCCGACGAGCCCACCACGGCGCTGGATGTCTCGGTCCAGGCGCAGATCCTGGCGCTGCTCAAGCGGGTCTGCGCCGAGCGCGGCGCGGCCGTGATGCTGGTCACCCACGACATGGGGGTGATCGCCGAGACCGCCGACCGCGTCGCGGTGATGTACGCCGGTCGGCTGATCGAGATCGGTCCGGTGGGCGAGGTGATTCGCCGACCGCAGCACCCCTATACCGAGGGGCTGATGGCCTCGATCCCGGGCCTGGCCGAGCGCCGCGAGCGCCTCTATCAGGTCGAGGGCGCCATGCCGCGCCTGGCGGCGATTCCCGCGGGCTGCGCCTTCAGCCCGCGCTGCCCCCATGCCGCCGAGCGCTGTCGTGCCGAGCGCCCCGAGCTGCTGCCGGCGGGTGCCGGCAGGGCCGCCTGCTGGCTGCATGATCCGGATAACCCGGTGGTGCGCCAAGACGCGCCCCGGGACGAGCAGGAGGTGGCCCGATGAGTCAGCCTCATTCCATCAAGAGCGGGCCGCATCAGAGTGCCGAGAGCGGCGAGGTACTGCTGGAGGCCCGCGATCTGGCGCGCCACTTCGACGTCTCCAAGCCCTGGCTCAACCGGGTGCTGGAGCGCGCCGAGAAGCTGACGCTGAAGGCGGTGGACGGCGTGAGCTTCACCATCCGCCGCGGCGAGACCGTCGCCCTGGTGGGGGAGTCGGGCTGCGGCAAGTCCACGGTGGCGCGGCTGATCGTCGGCCTCTACGGCCTGACCCGCGGGCGGCTCATCTTCGACGGCGAGGAGATCAGCGATCTGGCCGGGCGCTCCGGTCGCCAGTCGGCGGCGATCCGCCAGCGCTTCCAGATGATCTTCCAGGATCCCTACGCCAGCCTCAATCCGCTGTGGCGGGTAGGGGCCATCATCGGCGAGCCGCTGCGCTTCTTTCGCCCCGAGATGAGCAGTGTCGACCGGCGCCGCCGGGTGGGCGAGCTGCTCGAACAGGTGGGCATGTCGGCGGCGGATGCGCTGCGCTACCCCCACGAGTTTTCCGGCGGGCAGCGCCAGCGCATCTCCATCGCCCGGGCGCTGGCCAACGAGCCGGAGTTCATGGTCTGCGACGAGCCCACCTCGGCGCTGGACGTCTCGGTGCAGGCTCAGATCCTCAACCTGATGAAGGATCTGCAGCAGCAGTACGGCCTCACCTACCTCTTCATCAGCCACGACATGGCGGTGGTCAAGCACATGGCCGACCGTATCGCAGTGATGTACCTGGGGCGCATCGCCGAGATCGCCCCCGCCGATCAGCTGTTCGCCTCACCCCACCACCCCTATTCGCGGATGCTGCTGGCGGCGGTACCCTCGCTGGAGGATACGGGCAAGGAGCGCACCATGATCGAGGGGGAAGTGCCGAACCCGGTGCACCCGCCCCCCGGCTGCGCCTTCCACCCGCGCTGTCCTCATGCCGAGGCGCGCTGCAGAGCCGAGGTGCCGACGCTGATCGCCCGCAGCGACGGCAGCGAGGTGGCCTGTCACGCGGTGGAGGAGGGGCGCATCGGGTGAGAGGGCCGGCATGACCGGGGCGCCGGGCTTTCTCGGCGCAGTCGCGGAGCCGGTGAAGCGGTGGAGCCGCAGCGAATCGCCGCTTTCTTGCCCTGGCGCCCTGTACAGATGGAGATTCCTGTTCATAATGCTTGATGAGGGTAGGCGCCGCTGAGACGGCACGCAGGGGAACGCAGAGGGAACGCTAGATGGTGACCGCAACCATAACGAGACTACGGCGCCATGGCATCGGCGCGATCGCGCTGCTGGCATGCCTGGCCATTGCCATGGCCGGTACGGCTCAGGCCAATCCGCGCTATGCCGCCATCGTGGTGGACGTGGAGAGCGGCGAGGTGCTCCACGCTGCCAATGCCGACGAGACCCGCTATCCGGCGTCGCTGACCAAGATGATGACGCTCTACATGCTTTTCGAGGCGCTGGAGAACGGGGAGCTGAGACTCGATTCGACGCTGCCGGTCTCCTCCTATGCGGCCTCCCGGCAGGCCTCCAAGCTCTATGTCAGGGCCGGTTCGAGCCTGCCCGTCGAGACCGCCATCCAGGCGCTGGTGATCCGCTCCGCCAACGATGTGGCGGTGGTGGTGGCCGAGGCGCTGGGGGGAAGCGAGGAGAATTTCGGCCGCATGATGACCGACAGGGCGCGGCAGCTGGGGATGCCCCGCACCACCTTCCGCAACCCCAGCGGCCTGCCCGATGATCGTCAGGTCACCACGGCCCGTGACATGGCCACCCTGTCGATTCGTCTGATGCAGGACTTCCCCCAGTACTACCACTATTTTTCCCAGACTCGCTTCAGCTGGAACGGCAACACCATCACCGGCCACAATCGTCTGCTCGATAACTACCCCGGCGCCGATGGCATGAAGACCGGCTTTATCCGCGCCTCGGGCTTCAACGTGGCGACCTCGGCGGTGCGCGACGACCGTCGCCTGGTGTCGGTGGTGATGGGCGGCTTCACCGCGGCCTCCCGGGATACCCACATGGCCGATCTCCTCGATCGCGGCTTCGTGCGCGCCTCCCTGTTCGGGCGCGGCGACTGGGTGGCTCAGGCCGACTTCTCCGGTGATCGGATGGGCATCGAAGGAGCGCCGGCGTCGGCCCCGGTGACGCCGGCGCCGACCCGGGCGTCCGAGGTCCAGCTGGCCAGCCGGCAGGCTTCGGAGCCTTCGCTTCCGGATACCGCTCAGGGCTCCGCCAACGATCCCATCCGCGACCTGATCACACGCAGCGAGTCGCAGGATGCCGACGCCGAGCGGGTCGTGCACCGCCTCGAGTCGTCCAGCGGCTGGGGCGTGCAGGTCGGGGCCTTCTCCAGCCCCGATAATGCCCGCGAGCACGCCAGTCGCGCCGCCGACCGCCTGACCAGCGAGCTGGTCGGGGCCCGGGTCTCCGTGGATGCGGCCGGTGACTCGAAGGTTTTCCGCGCCCGGCTGGTCAATCTCGACGAGAACCAGGCCTACCGCGCCTGCCGCAGCCTGGCCCAGGAGGGCATGGACTGCATGGTGATCAACGCCGGGCTCTGAGCCGCCGGATGCCTGGCGGCCTTGCCGCCTCGTGGCATAACCGCTAGCCTCCAATGACAGCCACCCCGCCGCCCCCCCTCCGGGCCGGCGGGGTGGTGTTTTTGGTCGGTCGTCGGGGTGACGGGGAGGCGGTAATGTCGGGGTCGTTCAAGGGAATCGGGTTCATGTGCCTGGGCGTGTTCTGTCTGGCCATCGGCGATGCCATCGCCAAGTGGCTGGGCGAGGTGCACTCGCCGCTGCAGATCATCTTCTTCCGTACCCTGGTATCGCTGCCGCTGATCGCCGCGCTGGCGCATTTCGGCGGCGGGCTGCGCAAGCTGCGCACTCGCCGCCCCGGCGTGCACCTGCTGCGCGGGCTGATCTACACCGGCACCATGGTCTGCTTCGTGCTGGGCCTGACCCTGCTGCCGCTGGCCGAGGCCACCGCCATCGCCTTCGTGGCACCGCTCTTCGTCACCCTGCTCTCGGTGCCGCTGCTGGGCGAGCGCATCGAGAAGCCGGTGCTGGCGGCGTCGCTGGTGGGGTTTGCCGGCGTGCTGATCGTGGTGCGGCCGGGGGGAGAGGCTTTCCATCCCGGCGCCCTGGCGCTGATCGGCGCGGCGGTCTTCTATGCGCTGATGATGATCACCGCGCGGCGCTGGGGCGGCAGCGAGCACCTCTGGGCCATGGTCTTCTACATGACCCTGGTGCCCTTCGTGATCACCGCCCTGGCGCTGCCCTGGGTGTGGCAGACGCCCCAGCCCTGGCACTGGCTGGGCTTTTTGGGCTCGGGGCTCTTTGGCGTGGGCGCCACCGCCTTCATCACGCTGGCCTTCCGCCACGCGCCGGCGGCCATCGCCGCCCCCTTCGACTACACCGCCATGCTCTGGGCGGTGCTGCTGGGCTGGTGGTTCTGGGGCGAGATGCCGGATCCCTGGGTGTTTGTGGGCAGCGTGCTGATCATCGGCAGCGGCCTGGCCATCGCCTATCGCGAAGGACGTACCTCGCTCAAGCGCCGCCCGACCTCATGAGGCCGGGCGGTTGAAGCGCCAGCGCCGCCAGTAGCGCGCCACCAGGCCGTGCCGGGGGCCGGCCAGCAGGGCGATCAGGAAGAGGCCCGAGGCCACCAGCACGATGGCGCCGCCGGAGGCAACATCCAGCTGCACCGAGATCACCAGGCCGGCCACCGCCGAGACGACGCCGACGGCGACCGAGATCGCCAGCATGGTACCGAAGCGGTCGGTCAGCAGGTGGGCCGTGGCGCCGGGGGTGACCAGCATGGCCACGACCAGGATGATGCCCACGGTCTCCAGGCTGGCCACGATGGTCAGGGTCAGCAGCAGGATCAGGCCGTAGTGGATGGCGCCGACGTTGAAGCCCAGGGCCTGGGCCTGCTGGGGGTCGAAGGTGTAGAGCAGCAGCGGCCGATAGGCCAGCCAGATGGTCAGCACGGCCACCAGGCTGGCCAGCAGGGTCAGCAGCAGCGCCCCGGCCTGCACCCCCAGCACGTTGCCGAAGAGGATGTGCATGAGGTGGGTGCTGGTGGTGATCTTGCTGATGATCACGATGCCCAGGGCGAAGGCGGCGGTGAACATCAGTCCCATGGCCGCATCGGACTTGATGCGCGTATGGCGCTCGATGGCACCGATGCCAAGCGACGTCAGGGCGCCGGTCACG
The DNA here is from genome assembly GCA_003552795.1 of Halomonas sp. Lineage (GTDB taxonomy): Bacteria > Pseudomonadota > Gammaproteobacteria > Pseudomonadales > Halomonadaceae > Halomonas. The sequence goes on from PUOM01000096.1 coordinate 5,754, forward strand.
AAGGCCCCGACGAAGAAGGGCCAGCCCAGCAGGTAGGCGATCGCCACGCCGGGCAGCACCGCATGGGAGATGGCATCCCCCAGCAGCGACCAGCGCTTGAGCACCACGAAGCAGGAGAGCAGTCCGCAGGTGGCCCCCACCAGTACCGCGGTGAGCAGGGCACGCTGCATGAAGCGGTACTCGAAGGGAGCGGCAAGGCTTTCGGGCAGCAGGCCCACCGCCATCATCAGGGCGGCGGTCAGCGTCTCGATCAGGCCGGTGGCCATGGCGTCAAGCGGCAACGCGTCTCTCCTCGTCAGCGGTACGGGTCGAGGCGACCGCCAGTCGCGCCAGCATGCTGTCGCTGAGCATCGCTTCCGGGGCTCCCATGCCCACCACGGTGCGGTTGATCAGCAGCACCTGATCGGCGTGCTGGCGGGCGCCGGGCAGGTCGTGGGTGACCATGATGATGGTGCGTCCGGCGCGGCGCTGGCGCTCCAGGGTGGCCATGATCAGCGCCTCGCTGGGCGGGTCCACGCCGGCCAGGGGTTCGTCCAGCAGCAGGATGGGCGCCTGCTGGGCCAGGGCGCGGGCCAGCATGACGCGCTTCTTCTGCCCGCCGGAGAGGGCGCCGATGGGGCGGTCGGCCAGGTCGATCATGTCCACATCCGCCAGGGCCTCTTCCACGGCCCGGCGATGCGCGGGGTTGGCCCAGCGTCTGGGCAGCAGGCGGCGCCACAGCGGGTCGTGACGCATCATGCCGAAGCGTCCGGTCATCACGGTGTCGCGCACCGAGATGGGAAAGTCCCACTCCATGCGCTCCTGCTGCGCCATGAAGGCAATGCGGCCCCTCTGGCGCTGGACCTGCGGCGTCTGGCCGAGGATCTTGAGTTCGCCGCGCAGGGGGGACAGGCTGCCGATCACCACGCCGAGCAGGCTGGACTTGCCGCCACCGTTGGGTCCGACGATGGCGGTCCACTCTCCCTGGGGCAGGGAGAGAGAGACATCCTCCAGCACCGGCTCCTGATGGTAGGCGGCGTAGAGCCCCCGTGCCTCCAGGGCCGGCAGGCGATCAGCGGTCGGACGCTGTTCCATCGGCATCTCCCAGCGTGTCGGTCAGCAGGCGGGCATTGTGGCGCAGCATGCTGGCATAGTCGGGGGCCTCGCCGTCCGGCTCGCTGAGCGAATCGACGAACAGCGGACCGGCGATGGCCACGTCGGTCTCGTCGGCGACGCTGCGCACGTGGCGGTCCGAGATGGTGCTCTCCCAGAAGATGGCCGCCGGACGGCGCTCCTCGATGAGATCCACGATACGCATGATCTGGCGCGGCGTGCCCTCCTCCTCGGAGTTGGTTCCCCAGATGCCGTCGTGTTCGAAGCCATAGGCCTCGGCGAAGTAGATGAAGGCCGCCTCGCTGGTGATCAGCAGGCGCTGCTCCTCGGGAATGGCGCTCAGGGTCTCTTCGAGCTCCGCATGCAGCGCCTGGAGGTCCTGTGCGGCGGCATCGGCGCGAGCCGCGAAATCCTCGGCCGCCTCGGGCCGCGCTTCACCGAGCACCTCGGCAATGACGTGAACATAGTCCGCGGCGGCGCGCGGGTCCATCCACAGATGGGGATCCGCTTCGCCGGCGTAGTCGCCGGTCACGATGGGGCGGGTGGGGTAGCCGCTGGCCTCGCCAACGGCCACCACCGGCGTATCCTCCGTCACGGTAGCGTTGACCTGGCCGATCCACTCCTCGAGGTTGAAGCCGTTGTAGAAGACCACATCGGCGGACTCGAGTGCCATGAAGTTGCTGGGTACCAGCTCCCATTCGTGAACCTCGGCGCCCACGGGGGCCAGCAGTTCGACGCGGGCCGCGTCCCCCGCCACCTGCTCCACCAGATCGCCGATGACCGAGAAGGTGGCCACCACGCGCAGCGGGGCGGTATCTGCCAGTGCGGCAGCGGGCAGGGCGGCAAGGCTCAGGCCAAGAAGGGCGGGCTTGATCGACATCATGGGAAAGGCTCCGGGCAGGGTTGAAACGGGGCATGCCATCAATGCCTCTCAGTATAGGCATACTATCTTAGCCATGGCTAACTTTTTTCGCTCGGTGCCGGCGCCTGCCCGGGCTCAAGTTGCCGCCTGCTTCCGGGAGCAGGTATATTGCCTGCCATGAATGCCTCCACGTCCGATTTCCCCACCGGCTCTACGCGCATGTCAGAACAGATGTCAGACGCCCTGCCGCCCTCGGAGCAGCACGTCCGACAGTATGCCGCCGTGCGTAACGCCCATGAGACCGAACTGCTTGAAGATTACGTCGAGCTGATCGGCGATCTGCTCAAGTATCAGGGGGAGGCGCGCTCCACCGATATTGCCGCCCGCATGGGCGTCAGCCAGGCTACCGTGTCGAAGACGGTGACTCGCCTGAAATCCCAGGGGCTGGTGGACAGCCAGCCCTATCGTTCGCTTTTTCTGACCGAGAAGGGCGAAGCCATGGCCGAGATGGCCCGCCGGCGTCACGCCATCGTACTGCAGTTTCTGCGCGCCCTTGGCGTCAGCGACGGCACCGCCCGAATCGACGCCGAGGGGATGGAACATCACGTCAGCCGGGAGACCCTCGAGGTCATGGAGCGCTTTACCCGGGAGCGCGGTCGCGACTAGGTGCGCCCGGTAGATCTCGCCCGGGCCTTGTCAATTCCGCTTGGGCAGCGGGAACGCCCGGGCAGCGGCCTCCGGGTCGGGCTGGCCGCAGATCGCCGAGATCACCGCCAGGCCCTGCGCGCCTGCCTGATGCACGGCGGCGGCGTGCTCCGCCTGGAGCCCCCCGATGGCCACCGCCGGCAGGGGGCTCGCCGCCGTCAGCCGGGCCAGCCCCTCGAAACCCAGCGGCCGGGTGCGGCTGCGCTTGCTCGAGGTGGCAAACACCGCTCCCAGCCCCAGATAGTCGAGCCGCTCGGCATCCACCCGCGCCATCTGCTCGGGGGTCTGTACCGAGAGCCCCAGTATCGCGTCTTCACCCAGCGCCGCTCTGGCGGTTGCCACCTCGCCGTCGTCCTGGCCCATGTGCAGGCCATCGGCGCCGCTCTCCACCGCCACGGCCAGCCGGTCATTGATGACCAGCGGCACGCCGCTGCCGGCCAGTGCCGCCTTGAGCCGGCGCGCCTGTTCGATCATCGCGCCATCGGTGGCCTGCTTGTCGCGCAGCTGCACCATCGTCACGCCGCCGCGGACCGCGGCCACCACGGTCTCCACCAGGCCGCGCTCGGCGCACAGCCACGGGTCGGTGACGAGGTAGAGAGAGAGGTCGAGTCGCATCGCGGGTGCTCCAGAACAGGGGCGGGCCGTCGATGATACGCCGCTGAGGCGGCCGCACAAGTGTCAGGGCGCCGCAGCGGCGACGCCCAGCAGGCGCTCCTGCCAGTAAGCAATCTCTATCGGGGCGGTCTCCACGCGCCGGCCGCGCCCCGGCGCGTGAATCATCTGGCCGTTGCCGCGGTAGATGCCCACGTGGCTCGCCTTGCCGCGCCCCGCGATGTCGAAGAAGAGCAGATCGCCGGGGCGGGCTCGGGAAGCCGCGGGCAGGGCGCGAAACTGGTCGTCGGCGGTGCGCGGCACCGGGATGCCGGCGGCGCCATAGGCGAACTGCACCAGGCCGGAGCAGTCCAGCGCTTCGGCAGTGTTGCCGCCGAAGCGGTAGGGAGTGCCCAGGGCTCTCTGGGCAGTCGTCAGGATCAGCACCCGCTCCATGGAGAGGACGTCGTCTCGGACCGGTTCCTGCACGACGGGGCCGCGGCCGGCGCAGCCGCCCAGCAGCATGAGAAGCGCGAGGGGCGCGAACAGACGCCAGACAAGCGGGAGGGGCATGGGGGAAGCTCCACTGGCACGGTCATGCCCCTACATTAGCCCCTGCCGCTCGGCGCGGGAAGTCTCGGCGACACGCCCGTCAGCGAAAGGAGATGCGGGTGCCGTGGGCCAGCATCTCGTCCGGCGTCATCGCCTGGCCCGGCACGCCGATCATCTCGTCGCCGCACTGATCCGACCAGGTCAGCACGCCGTGGGTCAGGCCGATACCGCCGAGCTTGTCGCGGATCTCGCCGGTACCGAGGAAGGTCAGAGTGCGACCCTCGGCATCCGAGAGCTCCGACACGCCGGTGCCGTGGTGGAGGCGCACCGTATAGATGCCATCCATGGATTCCACCTCGACGATGGGGGAAAACCCCTTGGAGATGGCGCTGGCCAGCTCCTTGAGGGTGATATGGTCACTCAGCTGGTAGGCATGGGCAGACATGGGGCTCTCCTGCGGAGATGTTGTGGCTGTTTCGTACAAGAAGTGTAGAGTTATTTGGCCTCTTTACAAGGTGTCTCGGCGCCTCCTAAGGGAAATTTTGTAAGATGGCAATGCTTCTGTATAACTTCTGTCGCATCAGGGCTGGAAAATCCGGTCGCCAGTCCCCATGCTTGACGACATGATTATCCCTTTCACAGGAGTTGCGCATGAGCTTTCAGGGAGAACAGCACCCCGGCGTCCAGACCCCCACCGCCGATAGCGCCGGCTTTCGCCTCAATCACACCATGCTGCGGGTCAAGGATCCCGAGAAGGCCCTGGCCTTCTATACCCGGGTATTCGGCATGCGGGTGCTGCGTCGTCTCGACTTCGAGGAGATGCAGTTCTCGCTCTACTTCCTGGCCAGGCTGGAGGAGGGCGAGGCGGTGCCCGAGGCATCGGGAGAACGCACCGTCTGGACCTTCAGCCAGAGGGGGCTCCTGGAGCTGACCCACAACTGGGGCACAGAGAATCAGGCGGACCTTGCCTATCACGATGGCAACGCCGAGCCCCAGGGCTTCGGCCACATCTGCTTCAGCGTGCCGGATCTTGAGTCCGCCGAGGCCTGGTTCGATGCCAACGGCGTGGAGTTCGTCAAGCGCGCCGACCAGGGCAAGCTGAAGAACGTGGTGTTCGTGAAGGATGCGGACGGCTACTGGATCGAGGTGGTCCAGGCCGATCGGCTGGCCGAGCTGGGCGACTGACCCGGCAGCGCTTCCTGTCACAGCGCCGGCGGCGCCCCGGCCCGGGGCACCGCCGGCATCGGGATCAGTCGGCGGCCGGCGCGGTCATCTCGCCGCGCAGCGGCGTCGCCATGGCCTCGCGCAGGGCGGCCCCATGCAGGCCGCGCCCCAGCAGCACCTGCAGCTTGGTCAGCGCCGCCTCGGGGGTGAGGTCCTGTCCGGCGATGACGCCGGCATCCTTGAGGGTGGCGCCGCTGGCATAGGTGCCCTGGCGGACGCTGCCGCGGTGGCACTGGGTCAGGTTGACGATGGCCATCCCCCTTGCCGTGGCGCGTTCCAGGCAGGCGATCAGCCCGCCCGACAGCCCTGGCGGGTTGCCCGCGCCGTAGCTGAGCAGCACCAGCCCCTGGAGCTCGGGGTCCTCCAGCAGGCTCGCCACCAGCCGATGCGACAGGCCCGGGTGGCAGTGGAGCAGGGCCACCCGCCCCGACTCGAAGGCCGCCGGCTTGAAGTCGGGCCGGCCGGCCGGCAGAGCCGAGGCGGTCTCCAGCTGCAGCTCGATCCCGGCGCGGCCCAGCCAGGGGGCGTTGGGGGAGTCGAAGGCGGCCAGCGCCAGGCTGTCGACCTTGCGGGCGCGGTTGCCCCGCAGCAGCCGGTCGTGGAAGGCGAGGCATACCTCGCGGGGGGCCGCGGGGTGTGCCGCGGACTGCATGGCCAGCGCCAGGTTGCCGGGGGCATCGCTGCGGGGCTGGCCAAGGGGAATCTGGGCGCCGGTCAGGACGACCGGCTTGTCCAGGGCGCCGAGCATGAAGGAGAGCGCCGAGGCGGTGTAGGCCAGGGTGTCGGTGCCGTGGAGGATCACCACGCCATCGTGGTCGGCCCAGTGCCGGGCGAGGACCTCGACGAGGCGGTTCCAGGTCTCCGGCTCGAGGTTGGCGCTGTCGATGGCAGGCGTCATCTCCACCAGCCGATAGGCGGGCAGCGCCTGGCCGCCGTGGGCGGCCAGCTGGGTCGCAAGGCGCTCGGCGAATCCATCGCCCGGCACATAGCCGGCGGGGGATGGCCGCATGCCGATGGTACCTCCGGTGTACAGGATCAGCAGGCGAGACATGGCGGGTCTCCGAGGGTCATGGAACGAGAACGTGGACAATTGACGAGGCCGCCCGGAGGCGGCCTCTTGTCACCGGGGTTGCCGATAGGAAGCGCGTCCCGGGCTCACTCACTCGTCTTCGCCGGGCAGGCCGCCGAGCTCCTCGATCAGCGCCTTGTAGCCCTCGACCTGGTCGCTGAGGGTCTGGGTCACCTCGTCTTCGGGCATCCAGGTCACCGGCATCAGGATGCGCTCCTCGGTGATCTCGATGAAGCGCTCGTCCTCGGTGGCCGCCTTCAGCGCCTCGGCGAGGCGCTCGACGTGGGCGTCCGGGGTGTTCTGCGGCACCATCGCCACGCGGATCTCGGCGGCGTTGATGTCGTAGCCGGCCTCCTGCAGGGTCGGGGCGTCGGGGAAGGCCACCAGGCGATCCTCGGCCAGGCTCAGCAGCACCGGCATCTCGCCGGTGTCGGCGTAGCCGGAGTGGGTGCCGCCGCTGTAGGCGAAGTCGACGTCGCCGGAGAGGATCAGCGGGGCCATGCCGGCGCCGCCCGAGGTGGGCACGATGCGCAGGTCGAGCCCCTCCTGCTGGGCGATGTACTCGATGATCATGCGGTCGAGCGCGGTCTGGGTGGCGTAGCTGGTGCCCGGGTTCTCCTGGGCGTAGGCCACCAGGTCTTCCCAGCTGTCGCCGAAGGGACGGTCCTCGCCGGTGACGATGGCCGACTGGCCCAGGGTCACGCCGGCCACGTAGCGGAAGTCGTCCAGGTCGTAGGTGGTCTCGGAGGAGAGCGGCCCGAAGGTGATGGTCATGGAGGTGCCGAAGACGAAGGTGTAGCCCTCGTCGCGGCTGTTGGCCAGGCGCGCCAGGGCCACGCCGCCGCCGGCGCCGGGCTGGTTGACCACGTTGACCGGCTGGCCGAGCTCCTCGGTCATGATGTCGGCCAGCACGCGGGCCTGGATGTCGGTGCTGCCGCCGGCGCCCCAGCCGACCACCAGGGTCAGGGGCTTGCTCGGGAAGTCGTCGGCCTGGGCCAGGCCGGTGCCGGCGAGGGCCACGGCGGAGGCGAGAAGAGCGGAACCCAGCAGTGTCATTTTCATGGTCAGAACCTCATGGTTGCGTTGTTATGGGGCGTGGTCGAGCGTTATCGCTCGCTGTGGGTCATGGCGATCGCGGGGCGCCGGCGCTGCCGGCACCCGGTCACGCCTCGGGCGCCTTGAGGCGTTTGCGCAGCCACTGGCGGTAGGCGCTCCAGCTCAGATGGAGCACCAGCAGCGCGGTGAAGATGACGAAGGCCAGGGCGATGGGCCGCTGGAGCAGGATGGCGACGTCGCCCCCGGAGAGGATCACCGACTGGCGCAGGTTCATCTCCAGCATGGGGGTCACGATAAAGGCCACCAGGAAGGTCACGAAGGAGTAGTCGAACTTCTTCAGGAAGTAGCCGAAGATCGCGAAGACGAACACCGTGACCAGCCCGAAGGTGCCGTAGCCCTGGACCTGGATGCCGGCCAGGCAGAGGAAGATCACCACCGAGATGACGATATGCGCCGGCACGCTGGTGACCTTGGCGAAGAGGCGCAGGCCGTACCAGCCCACCGCCAGCATCAGCAGGCTCGCCACGATCATCCCCGAGAACAGGGTGAAGAGCATCTCCGGATGGTCGCGCAGCATCAGCGGCCCCACCTGGATGCCGTGGATCATGAAGGCCCCCACCAGCAGGGCGGCCGAGACGCTGCCGGGGATGCCCAGGCCGAACAGCGGGATGTAGCTGGCCGGGATCACCGCGTTGTCCGAGGCCTCGGCGGCGGCGATGCCCTTGGGATTGCCCTTGCCGAAGCTGTCGGGATCCTTGTCGGTGCGCTTGGCCAGGCCGTAGGCCATGAAGGCGCCCACCGACGGCCCCAGGCCCGGCAGGGCGCCGACGAAGGCGCCCACGCCGGTGCTTCTGAAGATGGTCGGCAGGGTGCCCTTGAACTCCCGGTAGGAGAGGTCGTCGTCGGTATTCTTGCCCAGCTTGATCACGCTGCCGCCCTTGTTGCGGCGGTACTCGTCGAGCTGGACGAACATCTCGGCCAGGGCCAGGGTGCCGATCACCAGGGGCAGGATCGGCACCCCCTCCATCAGCTCGGCGTAGCCGAAGGTGAGGCGCATGGCGCCGGTCTCGGGGTCGAGGCCCACGGTGCCGAGGATCACCCCCATGCCGCCGGCGGCGAGGCCCTTGAGGAAGGAGCCCCCGGCCATGCCGGCGATGAACACCAGGGCGAAGATGAGGATGGCGGCGAGCTCGTAGGGGCCGAACTTGAGCGCCACCGAGGCGAAGGGAATGGCCACTGCAATCAGCAGCAGGGTGGCGAGCAGGTCGCCGATCACCGAGGCGAGCAGGCCCACCTTGAGGGCCTTGCGCGGCTTGCCGGAGCTGGCCATGGGATAGCCGTCCAGGCAGGTGGCCGCCGAGGAGGGCTCGCCGGGGGTGTTGAGCAGGATGGCCGAGACCGCGCTGCCGGCGGCGGTGCCCTTGGAGAGGCCGATCAAAAAGGCGATGGCGGCGTAGGCCGACATGTAGAAGGTGAGCGGGATGGCGATGGCGATGGCCACCGCGCGGTTGAGCCCCGGGATCACGCCGACGATATAGCCGAGCAGGACGCCGCCGAGGATGATGGCGATGGACTCGTAGTGGAAGGCGGCGGCGAAGGAGCCGAGGATGGCGTCGAAGCCCATGTCAGACCACTCCTATGCGCATCAGGTGAACGGTCAGCACGTAGAGGCCGCCGGTGGGGACGGCCGCGGTCAGGGCCAGTACATACCAGCGGCGCTCGCCGAGGATCAGCAGCAGGCCGGCGATCATCGCGGGGGCGACCCAGGTCAGCGGCAGGCGATCGATGGCGATGATGAAGGCCAGCACATAGAGGAAGGGCCAGGCCTGGTGCCAGAGCGCCAGCAGGTCGGGCCGGGCGGCGAAGGGCTGGCGGGTGCGGATCAGGGCGATGGCGCTGACCAGGCTGAGCGCGAGGGCGCAGGCGAGCATGACCCAGGCGCCGAGGGTGGCCAGGGTGCGGGGATGCATGCCGACGGCGAAGCCGCGGCCGCCCCAGGTGGGGATGATCCAGGTGAGCAGCAGCACCGCGA
>PUOM01000172.1 GCA_003552795.1 Halomonas sp.
CGTAAGCCGTAAGCCGTAAGCCAAGAAGATGCCGCCAGTCTAGCCGATGGCGATGGTTTCTTCTTACAGCTTATAGCTTACAGCTCCCCGAAGGGGATCAGTGTTCCCGGGTAGGCTGGAAGCGGATCTCCGGCCAGCGCTCCTGGGTCATCTGCAGGTTGACCCGGGTCGGGGCGATATAGGTCAGATAGCCGCCGCCGTCGATGGCCAGGTTGGCACTCGCCTTGCGCTTGAACTCCTCGAGCTTCTTGGCGTCGTCGCAGTAGACCCAGCGGGCGGTGTTGACGTTCACCCCCTCGTAGACGGCCTCCACCTTGTACTCCTCCTTGAGGCGATGGGCGACCACGTCGAACTGCAGGGTGCCCACGGCGCCGAGGATCAGGTCGTTGTTGTCCATGGGCATGAACACCTGGGTGGCCCCCTCCTCGGAGAGCTGCTGCAGGCCCTTCTGCAGCGCCTTCATCTTCAACGGGTCCTTGAGGCGCACCCGCTTGAAGAGCTCAGGGGCGAAGTGCGGAATGCCGGTGAATCGCATATCCTCGCCCTGGGTGAAGGTATCGCCGATCTGGATGGTGCCGTGGTTGTGCAGGCCGATGATGTCCCCCGGCCAGGCCTCCTCCACCTGGGAGCGGTCCGCAGCCATGAAGGTCAGCGCATCCGCGATCTTCACATCCTTGCCGATGCGCACATGGCGCATCTTCATGTTCTTCTCGTACTTGCCCGAGCAGACCCGCAGGAAGGCGATACGGTCGCGATGGTTGGGATCCATGTTGGCCTGGATCTTGAAGACGAAGCCGGTGAAGCGACCGTCCTCGGCCTCCACGGTGCGGATGTCGGTCTCCCGGGACTGGGGCGGCGGCGCATACTCCACGAAGCCGTCGAGCATCTCGCGCACGCCGAAGTTGCCCATGGCAGTACCGAAGTAGACCGGCGTCAGTTCACCGCGCAGATAGGCCGCGTGGTCGAACTCGTGGGAGGCGCCCCGCACCAGCTCCACCTCCGTGCGCAGCTCCTCGGCCTGCTCCTCGCCCAGCACGGTGTCCACTTCCGGGTTATCCAGGCCCTCGATGCGCCTGTCCTCGGGAATCCGGCTGCCCTGCCCCTGGGTGTAGAGATGGATGACGTCATTGTAGAGATGGTAGACGCCCTTGAAGTGGCGGCCCATGCCGATCGGCCAGGTCATGGGCGCACACTGGATATCGAGCACCTCCTCGACCTCGTCCATCACCTCGATGGGATCGCGGATATCGCGATCCATCTTGTTGACGAAGGTGAGTATCGGCGTGGTGCGCAGGCGACACACCTCCATCAGCTTGATGGTCCGGGCCTCGACGCCCTTGGCGCCGTCGATCACCATCAGCGCCGAATCCACCGCGGTCAGGGTCCGATAGGTGTCCTCGGAGAAGTCCTCGTGGCCGGGGGTGTCGAGCAGGTTGACGATGCGTCCGCCGTAGGGGAACTGCATCACCGAGGTGGTCACCGAGATGCCCCGCTCCTGCTCCATCTTCATCCAGTCGGAGGTGGCGTGGCGATCGGCGCGCTTGCTCTTGACGGAGCCGGCCATCTGGATGGCGTTGCCGAACAGCAGCATCTTCTCGGTGATGGTGGTCTTGCCCGCATCCGGGTGACTGATGATGGCGAAAGTGCGTCGCAGCCCGACTTCGCGGGCCAAGGTGGCGTCTGACATCGATGGCGGATTCGTCGTCGTGGCACCGCTTGGGTGCGTGAATGGTTGCCCGTCGGGCGGTGGCGGCATTCTACGCCGGTCAGCCGGCGAAATGTAGGGCGCTCCGCCAGCGGGTATGATGGGGGCCTGTCTGCGAGGAGCCGCCATGACCACCACCCAGCCACTCCCCCTCTCCACGCCCAGTCGCAACCTGGTTCGGCTGACCATCGTGCGTGGCATCACCTGGACCGGGTTCCTGATCGGTGTGATCGTCGGCGTGGAGCTGCTCGGCTTTGCGCTGAAGGTCCAGGCGGTTATCGGGGTGGTGCTGACCATGGCGCTGATCAACCTGGCCACCTGGTGGCGCCTCGGGCGTCACCGGACCGTCTCCCACGGCGAGTATCTGGCGCACCTGCTGGCCGATGTCGCGGGCCTCACTCTGCTGTTCTATTTTACCGGGGGTTCCAGCAACCCCTTCATCACCTACTATCTGGTGCCGGTCACCATCGCCGCGGCCACCCTGCCCTGGCGCTATGCCTGGATCATCGCCACCACCGCGCTGCTCGCCTACTCGCTGCTGATGGTGCACTATCACCCAGTGCCACAGCTGGCCCATGGACACCATGACGAGCAGGGCGTCAGCCTGCATATCCTGGGCATGTGGCTCAACTTCGCCCTCTCCGCGGGGCTGGTGACCTACTTCATCTACAAGATGGCGCATGCGCTGCGCAGCCGGGAGCAGGCGCTGTCGCGCACTCGGGAGTCCGCCCTGCGCAACGAGCAGGTGCTGGCCGTGGCCACCCAGGCGGCGGGCACTGCCCACGAGCTGGGCACCCCGCTCTCCACCATGGCGGTGCTGCTCGCCGAGATGCGCGAGGACGCCCGGGACAATCCCGAGCTGGTCAAGGACATCGAACTGCTGCGCCAGCAGGTGGATACCTGCAAGTCGCGGCTGCGACTGCTGGTCGAGAACGCCGACCGGCGGCGCATGGGCGAACCCCAGGTGCGCGATGCCGAGATGTGGCTGGCCGCGGTCGTGCAGCGCTGGCTGGTGCTGCGCCCCGACGTCAGTCATCGCCTGGAGGTGGCCGAACGTCGCGGTCGTCCCTGGATCTCGGTGGACACCACCCTGGAACAGGCGCTGACCAACCTGCTCGACAACGCCGCCGATGCCAACCCCGACGATATCCTGCTCAGCCTCGACTGGAACGCCCAGGAGGTCATCATCGACATTCGCGATCACGGCCCCGGCGTGGCGCTCTCCATCGCCGATCAGCTTGGCGAGACCTTCATTTCCACCAAGAGCAAGGGGCTGGGCATCGGCCTGTTCCTGACCCACGCCACCATCAACCGCTTCGGCGGCGGCGTGAGCCTGTACAATCACCCCGAGGGCGGGACCCTGACCGAGGTCGTGCTGCCGCGCGGCACCCCGGCCAGCTGACCCAGGATCTTGATAGATGAGGATGCCATGCAAGAGAACGCTTCTGACGAACGCCTGCTGATCATCGACGACGACGAGATGTTCTGCCACGTGCTCGACCGGGCCATGACCCGCCGCGGCTACCGGACCCTGATCGCCCACGACGCCGAACAGGCGCTGACCCTGGCGCGCCAGCATCAGCCGAGCCTGGCCACCCTGGACCTGAAGCTCGAGCATGACTCCGGCCTCAAGCTGCTGCCCGATCTGCTCGAGATCGTCCCCGAGTGTCGGGTAGTGGTGCTGACCGGCTACTCGAG
>PUOM01000011.1 GCA_003552795.1 Halomonas sp.
CCACATCACCCAGATTGGCCGCTACGATAGCGCGGCAGGCGGCGATTAGGGGTGTGGGGCCTTCAGATTCCTCTGAGTGACACGAAATAAACGACCTGTAGTATCCGCCATTTTGATCGTCTACCGGTTGGTACAAGACAGAAACAAGCTGCCGCTCCATCAGCGGCCCGCCTTGGCTCCAGTCGGTTGATGGGGCCCATCGGTATGCTAGGACGCCATGGCGAAGTTCGCCTCCGCCATCCGTATAGACGTGATCTTCATAGCCTGTCGCGACCGCAACAGCCCAATCCAGCGCCGCGCCTTCAAGTTCGCTCGTCTTGATTTTCATTTCACTCTCCTTTGACTATCGGGTTACCCCTCAACCTCTTTCATTAACTTCTCCAGTTCTTTCTTTTTCCTCTCAATCTGCTTCTGTTTAGACTCTTTCTCGTCAGTGGATTTTTGAATGGCTTTAATACCAATGTCTAGGCGCTCTTCTTCAGAAAGGAAGTCGGTGTACCGACGAACTGCCTTACATTCAGTGTCGTCGTACCAAGTATCCACTTCAATGCTAATCTCTTCAGGAGGTACATCAAAATAGTTAAGGAGGTCAGCTACGGTTCCCCCGTCGTATAAGTCGTAAGTGTCTTCCTTGATTCTTGTCTTTGGAGCCCGCTTTAGGATTTCTTTTTTGGTGTAGTTTTCCAACACCCACTTTTTTGTTGTCTTACTCATTTCTTTCTCCTGTAATACTTCCTCGCATTATTCAGATGGACGATATTTTGACTCATTTGATCTCCAACACATACCTCAGACCCACACGTACCACAAACACTGAATTCCATATAGATGCAACCGTATGGGGAGTTGGGGTCAAATACATTCAGAGGCCCTAGTCTTTTCTCTAACTGGGGTGTTAGAATGCCTTCCCCACAAGCTGGGCACGTTACATCCACAGGTGGCTATAGTGTTTAGAAAAAAGGTGTAGACCCTTCTCGACCTTCTTCTCGTCAGGCAGGTCTTTCAATGTCTCCTCAAACCCGGCGATCATTGTGTTCAATATGTCCTTCCATTGCTCGAATGTCAAGGTGTCTGGATGAGAGTCTACGACTTCTCTAAATTTCTTCAAGGCCGGAATCATAATCCTTGAAAGAGTCATGTCAAGATTGTAGCAGTCATCGAATGTAATGACTACTAATTGATCGTCGACAAACATTGAAAGTCTCCAAAATAGATTATGAGTAGGGTGGCGAGTACCCCCAAGAGACTCGCGTAGTATTCTCGCTTCAGTTCTTTTACAAAACGCTGCGATACGGAGTAGTATTTTGTTTCTTCTCTCCACATTTTTCGAGTCATGATGGCTATAGCCACAAACCACAGCAAAGCCACCGTAATAATTGTACATACCAAGTCCATTTATGCCTCCGGTGGGTTAGGCAGGGGCATCCAGTGGGTAGGCACTCCATTTCTGCGATCCAGAGATACCCCATCCCGCGTGACCCATTGCTCTGGCAACACTTTGCCATCGCCGTAACGGTCGCCCCAATTCGACCCCCGAGGCTTTCGCCACGCACAATTCGTGACGCGCCGCGAACCGGGTCCGGAAACCCATATATCGACTTCCGTACCATCCTTCGGAGCCGTCTCAATTAATTGCCATTGATATACGTCTCTAATACGGACATAGGTGTTGTCAGGCGTCAACTTGGCCGGGCGGTCTCCAAATTCATTAGCCATACATAAACTCCTCTAGTTCTTTGAGTTGTCGGCGGGAAAGGAGACAATTTCCGTATTTCAACTGCTCCCTCACCTTCTTCCACTCCTTCAATTTGATCTTGCTGACTCGCCTGCCTCGCTCAGAGACTTCTGGCGTGAAGAATAGCACGTTATACTCCCAATGTGCAACCAGCCGATCAATATGCTCCTTGAATGTCTCGTCAATGTTTGCCTTCATCCTAATTCTCCAATCCGCTTTCGGGCAATTTCTACGTACTTAGGCTCTAATTCGATGCCGATGAAGTTTCGTCCTGTGTTGAATGCCGCTAATTTCACTGTTCATTCTACGATAACTCCTAATTCTTGATCAAAAGAGATGAGGGCATTATGGAAACACCCATCCTCCCGGTAAATTCTGACCGGGCAGTTATGGAAAAATCCATACATTTCGATATGGTCTTCGTTGTACTCTGCCTCTTTCTCAAAGAGAAATTCCCGCAGTTCGTCTACAGTCATCTAGCCTCCTCGGAATCTTTGTTGTGTGTAAGTGTCTGAATTGGTGCCTATTTATGGGTATTGTACAACAATAGGGAGCGAGATGCAAGCCTAGGCCGACCTAGAGTATTTTTTGATAATTGCATCTAAGTCAAGTCCCTTACCTCGATTCCTCCTAAATGTAGTTAATGGAATATCAAATTTGTTGCAGAACTCCCTCACGCTATACTCTTGTTCTTGGTACTGTAGGGTACTCCCAGATTTACCCGGATGAGCCTTCGGCTTAAACACAGCGTCTTTCCCGGACCACCCCAGTTTCTCTAGGCGGTGCCGGATCGCTCCTGTAGTCACAGGAGATTCCTTTGCCCACTCCGTCAAGTTCTTAGTGACACCATCAATAGTTATCTTTCGGTTCTGTGTGGTGTTGTATGCTTGTTCTGTGTAGTTAGCCCACCGACAGTTTTCTGGGCTGTAGTCAGAATTTCCATCTACTCTCTCGATGGACGAACAGTTCGCTGGGCGTTTGCCCATATCCTCAAAAAAGTTCTCAAATGAGCCCCCCTTCTTTGGATTCCAACGATCACACACTTCAATTCCTTTGCCCCCATAAAGGTAGTAATAAGCACTGTTGGGGTTATAGCAGCGTGCAAACAGTCTTTTCCACGTCCAATACTCTACTGTATCAGACATACCGTGCCTATACTTATATTTCCATAGGTTATTTCTATTCTGTTGCTCCAAGCAACCACAGGATCGGGTGTTCCCTTTCTTCATCATGGACCCTGAAACTACTGAGGTATTACCACAATCACACTGGCATAACCAGCGGCTTTTACCGTGCTTATCAGATTCTTCCCTTTTAATAACAACAAGTTGTCCAAATCTTTGTCCAACTAAATCAAGTGGTTTCGACATAGAACTAATCCTCCAACTATTTGCCATAATGGTAACTGAAAACCCAGAAGGTGTCAACCAATAATATGACCACATTAGCTGAAGAAATTCAACGTATTCGAGATGAAGACCCTGAAAAACTAAGGCAGGTATTAGAAAGTCTCTCGGAAGGGGAAGCACATGCAATTTATTACGATCCTGACCTCTGGCTACGGCCAAAGCAGGTGGTACAGGATTGGTGGCCCGAACCAATCATCATGTTCATGGCGGGCAGGGGGTTCGGGAAGAGCTACCTGAGTATCCAATACTTA
>PUOM01000316.1 GCA_003552795.1 Halomonas sp.
CGGCTCGCCGTGGATCACCTCCTCCACCGCCGACTGTTCGAAGATGCGCCCGCCGAGGGACTCCAGCGCCGCGGCCTGGCCCAGCACCAGGTTCAGGGGATGGAGGTGGCCGCCGCCGTGATCCACCAGGGCGCCCACGTAGCGCTCGGTGTTGACCTCGCGCTTCACCGCCTCCCCCTCCAGCAGCTCCAGCTCCCGATAGCCGTAGCGCTCCCAGAGCGTTTTATGCTCGCGCAGCCCGGCCAGCTGCCGGCGGTTGCAGGCGGCGAAGAGGTTGCCGTCGGCGAGGTCGCAGTCGATGGCATAGCGCGCCACCCGCTCGCGGATGATGCGGTTGCCCTCGAAGGCCATGTCGCCCAGGACCCTGGCGGTCTCGGCCCCGTACTTCGCCTCGATCACGTCCATGTCGCGGCTGTAGCTGTTGACGATCTGGCCGCCGTTGCGCCCGCTGGCGCCGAAGCCCACCCGGGCCCCCTCCAGCACCACCACCGAGAGGCCGCGCTCGGCCAGGTGCAGCGCCGCGGAGAGGCCGGTGAAGCCGGCCCCCACCACGCAGACGTCGCAGTCGAGCTCCCCGGCGAGGGCCGGACGCCGGGGAGCGGGGTTGGCGGTGGCGGCGTACCAGGAGGCGACGTGCTCCCCGGCGGGATAGTCAGGCATGGCGGAACTCCAGACGATTGAGGGTCGCGTTGAGGGTGGCCGTCAGGGCGTCTCCTGCGGGTCAGCCAGGTCGACGCCGACGCTCGGCATCAGACGCTCAGCAGCAGGAACTCCCGTTCCCAGGAGCTGATCACGCGCTTGTAGTTCTCATTCTCCACCCGCTTGACCGCCACGAAGCCGGTCACAAACTTGTGGCCCATGTAGGTCTCCAGTTCGGCGCAGTGCTCCATGCGCTCCAGGGCCTGCTCCAGGGTAAAGGGCAGGCGCAGGTTGCGCCGCTCGAAGGCGCGCCCCTGCACCGGCGCCGAGGGGTGGAGCTTCTGGATCATGCCCAGGTAGCCGCAGAGCAGGCTCGCCGCGATGGCCAGGTAGGCGTTGGCGTCGGCCCCCGGCAGGCGGTTCTCGACCCGGCGGTTCTGTGGCGTGGAGTCGGGCACCCGCAGGCCGCAGGTGCGGTTCTCCTCGCCCCACTCCACGTTGACCGGCGCCGAGGTGTCGGGCAGGAAGCGGCGGAAGGAGTTGACGTTGGGCGCCATCAGCGGCAGCGACTCGGGAATGAACCTCTGCAGCCCGCCGATATGGTGCAGGAAGAGCCGGCTCATGGTGCCGTCGGGGTTGGAGAAGATGCTCTTCCCGCTCCTGGCATCCAGCACGCTCTGGTGGATATGCATGGCGCTGCCCGGCTCGTTGGTCACCGGCTTGGCCATGAAGGTGGCGGCCACGTCGTGCTTCAGTGCCGCCTCGCGCATGGTGCGCTTGAACAGGAACACCTGATCGGCCAGGGTCAGGGGGTCGCCGTGACGGAAGTTGATCTCCATCTGGGCGGTGCCCTCCTCGTGGACCAGAGTGTCGATATCCAGCCCCTGGGCCTCGCACCAGTCGTACATGTCCTCGAAGAGCGGATCGAACTCGTTGGCGGCGTCGATGGAGAACGACTGGCGCCCGGTCTCCTGGCGGCCGCTGCGGCCGATGGGGGGCTGCAGGGGCAGATCCGGATCCTCGCAGCGCTTGGTGAGGTAGAACTCCATCTCCGGCGCCACGATGGGACGCCAGCCCCGATCGGCGTAGAGCGCCAGCACCTTCTTGAGCTGGTTGCGGGCGGAGAGCTCGATGGGATTGCCCATCTTGTCGAAGCAGTCGTGGATCACCTGGGCGGTGGGTTCGAGCGCCCAGGGCACCGGGTAGGCCGCCCCGCCGTCGGGCTTGCAGATCATGTCGATGTCGGCGGGGTCGAGCAGCGAGTAGTAGATGTCGTCCTGGACATAGTCGCCGGTCACCGACTGCAGCAGCACGCTCTCCGGCAGACGCATGCCCTTCTCGGCCACGAACTTGGAGACCGGGGTGATCTTGCCGCGGGCGATGCCGGTGATGTCCGTCACCAGACACTCCACCTCGGTGATGCGTCGCTCCTTCAGCCAGCTTTCCAGGTCTTTCATGAATACCTCGTCAGTCGCCCGGCGCACGGGCGGTCGTCATAGTCGGTCACGCAGCTTGTAGAAGGCGGTGGCCAGCGCCAGCAGCGGCGTGCGCAGCCGCTCGCCGCCGGGAAAGCGCCGATGGGGCACGGCGGCAAAGGCGTCGAAGCGCTCGCTCTGGCCGGCCACGCCCTCGGCCATCAGCTTGCCCGCCAGCCCCGCCAGGGCCATGCCGTGGCCGGAGTAGCCCTGAGCGTAGTAGAGCGTCTGGCCGATGCGCCCGAAGTCCGGTGCCCGGTTGAGGGTGATGGCCACCTCGCCGCCCCAGCGGTAGTCGATGCCCACCCCGGCCAGCACCGGAAAGAGCCGGGCGAGCTTGGCATCCATTCGCTCCTGCAGGCCCCGGGGCTCACGCCCGGTGTAGCTCACCTCGCCGCCGTAGAGCAGCCGCCGGTCGGCGGAGAGTCGATAGTAGTCGAGCACGAAGTTGGAATCCGACAGGGCATCGTTTCTCGGCAGCACCCGAGCGGCGCGCTCGGCGGAGAGCGGCTCGGTGGCGATCATGTAGTTGGCCGCCCGCATCACCCGCCCCTCGAGTTCGGGCACCAGGCCATGCTGGAAGGCGTTGGTGCCCAGCACCACGAAATCGGCGCTGACGCTGCCGGCGGCGGTGATCACCCGATGGGGCGAGCCGCGGCGGATCGCCAGCGCCGGACTGCCCGCGTGGAGCGCGACGCTGGCAGCGCGGGCGGCCCGGGCCAGCCCCAGGGTATAGTTGAGCGGATGCAGATGCCCCGCCTCGCTCTCGAACAGGGCCCCGAGATAGGCGTCGGTCACCACGCGCTCGCGCAGGGCGTCGCCCTCGAGCCAGCTCAGCGCCGCGTAGCCGTAGTCCCGGGCCAGGCGGTCGCGGAAGGCCTTGAGCTCGCTGACGTGGCGCGGCTTCACCGCGGCATGCAGGTAGCCCCAGGCGAGGTCGCAGGGGATGGCGTGGCGCTCGATCAGCTCGGCGGTGAGGCTCACCGCCTCGCGGCTCATGGCCCAGATGTCGCGGGCCGCCCCCCGGCCCAGGACCCGCTCCACGGTGGTGATATCGGTGCCCAGTCCCGGCAGGATCTGGCCGCCGCTGCGCCCGGAGGCACCGTGACCGATCTCGCTGGCCTCCAGCAGCACCACCGAGTAGCCGCGCTCGGCCAGGTGCAGCGCCGCCGAGCAGCCGGTGATCCCGCCGCCGATCACGCAGACGTCGGCGCGCACCTCCCCCGCCAGCGGGGGGCAGGAGCCGAG
>PUOM01000199.1 GCA_003552795.1 Halomonas sp.
CCCTGGCAGTGCCTGCATGCAAAGAAGTTGGCCCGGTACAGGATCGCTACCCGTCGCCCACATCCCCGAACTGGGCACCGGAACCAAGTCCTCGTCCCGCCGAAATGGCACGGGGTCTTCTCGATCCAGACTGGGTACTCGACCGTCTGATCTTTGCCGCCGACTCGGGCTCCGTGCCTCAGGAGAACTTGGTGACCTTGGGCAAGGAGCCGGATGCTCAAGGTCTCTTCTCCACCCAGCCACCACGTCCAGGTCGTCTGCTTCCCGACTTCGAGTGCACCCTCGCGGTGGAGACGTCGCACATCGAGGGCCGGCACCTCATCCGTCTCCACCCGACCATCCTGTCTTCCGCTGCCGCATCCGCCCATTATGAAGTTCTCCGAAATTTTCCTAAATCAACTGGCTATCCTCACTGATGCCTGAGGCAGGTGTTCCGGGGGTCTCGGTCCTTCATGCCTGTCGTCCTGCCCAAGGCAAGCCTTCCTCAGGCATGCCGGGGGGTGAATTCCTAAAAAGTATAAAAGGCATGAAAAGGGTAAAAGCCATGAAAACCGCTTCGCAATGCGCGTTCCAGCCTGGTTGGCGCTCCGAAAGCTGGCTCCGACTATCTCGGTTTTCAGGGTTTTCACGTTTTTTGCCCCCTCACACCGACGAGGGTGTACACCCAGGCATTGTTCTCGCTGGGCCGCTTGATCCTGTCCCACCGCTTGTAGGGACCCTCGCTGTACTTCCTCAAGATCTTCCCGATTCTCGGCATCCCGAACCCTTCCTTCCTGCACTCCTCAATGATGTTCTTCTGAATGACCTTGCCGTGGGCAATTGCGTCCAGGATGATGTCGATCAATTCCTTGTCCTGCCCAAACTCCCCCTGCGCTTTTCGTGCACCCGCAGTGTCAACGTAGCTGTCCGATAGTTGAACACATCTCTCAGGGCTGATCTCGAACGTGATGGGCTGATGACTTCCTCGCTTTTTATCCGGGTTGGTCGAGACAGTGAGTGACCCATCGGCGTTTTTCTTGGGGATCAGGTAGATCAACTCATCGGCGTCGGAGCGTATGTCTCCGGTGCCCTCGTATATGGGCTTTCCATCTCTGTCCCCATATTTGTTCGTATGACCTAGCAGGATGATGGTCATACCCTTCCCTGTCAGCGACCGAAAAAGCCTGAGCAATTCCTTCACTTGCGGCTTCGAGATGACGTCCGTCATCTTCTTCAGCGTATCGAAGATGAACACCGCTTCGCTCAGCTTCTGACCGGACTCGTTCATGACTTTCAGCTTTTCCAGAACGGATCGGATACTCAACCCTGGCTGGAGATCGGGAAGCATCGCGGTCCAACCCCCGTCCTGCGACTGCTCCACGAATTCCGCCGCATCGGAACCGCTGATGTCCGCATTGACATAGAAAACACGGTAGCCCGCACTGACCATCTGTCCTGAGAGGTGAGCAAAAATCGTGGTTTTCCCGGCATTGGGTTCACCAACGACGATGATCAGATGCCCCTGGATGACCAGATTGCGGATAATCCAATCGGGCTTATTCAACCCCTGGACTTGTGATTCGCTCAATGTGAAGTCCTTAGTCCAACTAAAGGGGTCTGGCGACTCCCAGGCGTTCCGATGGTGTCCACGCCCATGATTACTGCGGTGGAGCGCCTCGCGAGTTCCAGGTTCGGGTGGGTGATGCGGGCTCATTTGGCACCCCACTTACGCCCTGGCTTGACCCGGTGCCCCTCCAGCCATTGCTCGCGATCGGATTTCCGGTCGACGATCCTTCCAGGACGGGGGATATGCGATGTCCCTGCTCCCCACCTACAATGCCGGATCGATGTGCATCTACCGCCAAACGGGACCCTCGCCCCGTACGCCTCGTTTGCGCGGTCCTGCAGCATCCACAACCCCATCAAGCAGTGGTTGGAGAGCGGGGAGTCGCCGCTACTCGGAGACCGGGATTCCCGTCTCCGATACCGAGAGCGCTCGCGGCATCGAAGGCTCCGCCAGTTGTCTCGGGGGCGGCTAGTGTTTGAGATCGGTTTCATGCTCGACAGTCTAGAACTATCGTGCTTTAATGGCAACACCACTTTTGTGGACCAACACCCGAGTGCAGCCCCATGGACACAGAAGCCAGAATCGCCCTTGCAACAAACGTCCGATCGCTTCGTTCGCGCCTCAACTTGTCGCAGGCGAGACTCGCCCAGAAAGCCGGGATCGCACAGACGGTGATCAGCTACATCGAGCGCACGGGGACGAAGTCGCCCACTCTCGACGTACTGGAAGCCCTGGCCCGCGCCTTAGGAGTACCGGTCTGGTCCCTCCTGGTTGACGTTCAGGGTATGAGCGACCAAGACATCGAGCGCTTTGCTGTGCTATCCCAGACATACAGGCAGCTACCGCCAGAAGGACGCGACGAGGTGTTGCGGGTTGCCGAGCGGGAACAACGTTACGGCGAAGTGCGGACCGACAAGCCTCAAGAACCGACTCCCTGACCATCCGCCCCGGTCAAGAAATTTCCTGATTCGGCAGTCCCACGGTTGTCTCATTCCAGCACTTCCGTGCTTGCTTAAAGCCATATTAAGCACTATAGTGCACGGAATCGGCGAACCCACTGGCGCCCAGTGGGGCTGGAGATGATCTCCGCAATCCCGACCTCTCTGTACGTCCGTCGCCACACTGAGCTTCGCGGGATCGAGTCATGGGGGACCTGAAGAATGGCAACCAGAAAAGACAGGAACGGACGCTGGCACGTCGAGGTTTGTCACCAACGTCAGCGAGTTCACAAACGCCTTCCAGCGGGTGCGACTGCGGACGATGCCAAGAGGCTCGAAGCTGAAGTCCGTCTGAGCCTGGGGCAGGTATCCAGTGACCCGGAACTCATCGCCCTCCTATCGTGGTACACCCAGTACTACTGCCCCCGGCTGGCGAGCCCCGAGACCGCCCGGTATCACGCTTACCGTGCGGCCCCCTGGTGCGAGGGGAAACACGCATCACAGACCCGTCAGGTCGCGTCTGAGATGATTCAGGACATGCTCGGCACCTACGCGCCGGGGACCATCAACAAGAGCCTGAACGCCCTCTCCCGCGCCCTGCGGATCGCATGGGAGCGTGGACTCACCAAGCAGGATCACTCCCGCGAGATCACCCGGCTACCGGAGAACAACGCCCGCGAGCGGGTGCTGACGCTGGAGGAGGTTGAGAGGCTCGCGGATTCCGCCAGCGAACAGGTTCGTGTGGGAATCTGGATCGGGATTTACACCGGGATGCGGCGACGGGAGATCCTGACCCTGGAGCAGAAGCATCTCGACGTGGACACTCTGACGATGCCCTGGCGGCAGTGCATCGTATACC
Source organism: Halomonas sp. (assembly GCA_003552795.1). GTDB lineage: Bacteria > Pseudomonadota > Gammaproteobacteria > Pseudomonadales > Halomonadaceae > Halomonas. The sequence goes on from PUOM01000199.1 coordinate 3,344, forward strand.
CGACCCA
>PUOM01000326.1 GCA_003552795.1 Halomonas sp.
CCAGCTGCCGCGAAGCCCTGGCCCCGCTCTGCCAACGGCTGGAAGAGCGCCTCGCCCGCCACGGCCACCCGCCCCTGGGCGGTCTGGTGGTGAAGGTGCGTTTCGACGACTTCAGCCTGACCACCCTGGAGACCCGCGGCCTGGCTCCCTCACCGGCCAGCTACCAAAGCCTGCTCGAGCAGGCCTGGGAGCGTCGCCGCCGCCCGGTGCGCCTGCTTGGCGTCGGCGCCCGTCTGCTCCCCGAAGCCGAGCGCCGCCAGCTGACACTGAGGCTTTAAGGGCGAGGGCCTTCTCACCACTCTCTACTCTCTCCTCTCACTCCTCACCCTTACTTGGTGTCGATATAGCGGTGGTCGTTGAAGGTGGCGACCCACTCGGGGTGATAGACCAGCAGGATCGACAGGAGCATGCCGGTGATAAAGGCCTCGGAGGGCATCAGCAGCGGCAGGAAGCGGGCGTACTCCATGGCCTGATAGAGAGCGTGGGCATCATCGGCACCCAGCATCATCAGCCCCACCGCCACCAGCCCCGCGGCGAGGGTGGAGAGCGCGGCGCCGAAAAAGCCGCAGGCGAACATGAAGACCATCAGGTTATCCGGCAGGCGACGGTCCACCAGTCGCCAGACCAGCACCGTCACCAGCGCCGGCATCACGCCGGTGACCAGCAGGTTGACGCCGAGCAGCGGCCAGTCGACGCGGCCGGTGACCACCGCCGCCAGGTTGACGATCAGGATAGAGACGAGGGCCAGCGGAGCCTTGAAGACCAGGGTGAGCAGCGCCGTGAACATCAGGTGCAGGGAGAGCCAGTCCACCGCCTGGGCGCGCAGCTGCCACATCAGCAGCACCGCCACCGTGGCGGCGAGCCAGCGGTGCTGCAGGGCGCTATCCTCGAGCAGCGCCCGCCACGGCCGCTGAGCCAGCGCCAGGCCGTAGAGCACCAGCGAGACCAGGCCGCAGAGGATCAGCAGCCAGGGGGCGAGCACCGCTTGGGAAAATGACATGGAGCGCCTCTCGTCGACTCGCGGCTCGCCCGATCAGGCGAAGACCACCGTCTTGTTGCCGTGGATGAGCACGCGATCCTCCAGGTGCCAGCGCAGCCCCCGGGCGAGCACCGCCTTCTCGACATCCCGGCCGAAGCGCACCAGATCGCCGGGGGTGTGGCAGTGGCTGACCCGGTGGATGTCCTGCTCGATGATGGGGCCGGCATCGAGCTCTTCGGTGACGTAGTGGCAGGTGGCGCCGATCAGCTTGACGCCGCGCTCGTAGGCCTGGTGGTAGGGCTTGGCACCGGCAAACGACGGCAGGAAGCTGTGGTGGATATTGATCACCTGCCCCGCATAGCGTTCACAGATCGCGGGGGGCAGGATCTGCATGTAGCGGGCCAGTACCACGCAGTCGGCGCGGACGTCGTCCACCAGGCGGGCAACCTCGTCGAAGGCTGCCTGCTTGTCGTCCGGCCGAACCGGCACGTGGTGATAGGCGATGCCGTGCCACTCCACCAGGCCACGCATGGTCTCGTGGTTGGAGATCACCGCGGCGATGTCGCAGTCGAGCTCGCCGGCGGTCCAGCGATAGAGCAGGTCCACCAGGCAGTGGGACTCCTTCGAGACCATCAGCACCACCCGGGGGCGGCTGCGCGTGTCGGTGAGCGCCCAGGTCATGTCGAACTCCTCCGCGATGGGCGCGAAGGCCTCGCGCAGCGCCTCGGGGGGCATGCCGATGGAGTCCGCCAGGATCTCGTAGCGCATGAAGAAGCGGCCGGTCTCAAGGTCGGAGTGCTGGCTGGCCTCGGTGATGGAGCCGCCGTGACCGGCGATGAATCCGGAGACCCGGGAGACGATGCCCACGCGGTCGGGGCAGGAGACCACCAGGCGATAGTAGTGTGACATGACGGCACTCTGGCTGGAATGTTGGGCTTGAGCTGTAATCGGGGTGCGCCAGTGTAGCGAAAACAGAAGGTTCCGGCATCATCGCGCACACGAGGGGCGCGTGAGGGGCGCCGGGGACGGGTCACAAGGGGGTCCGTGGACCAGGGAAGGTCTAGGTAGCCCCCAGGGAAGGGTTCATGGCGCCCCCGAAGTGACCCGTCGCCGGATCAGCCCCGAATAATGGCGACCAAGGCTAGACTTGCCCGTCGTTGTGGCTGCCCCGGGCCATCCCGTATAGTGAAAGGACACTTTCCTAGCCCAGCGCCCCCGATGTCACAGCCCAGAGTTCTGATCCGCCCCCGCCGCCGCCCTCCCCTGCACTTCCTGCCACTGGGCGGCTGCGGCGAGATCGGCATGAACCTGAGCCTCTATGGTTACGGGGAGCGAAGCGTGGCGGGGCAGGACCCCGAGGACGAGTGGATCGCGGTGGACTGCGGGATGATGATCCGCCAGGACCTCCCCGACAGCCCGCTTCAGGTGCCCAACCTGGACACCCTCACCACCCTCGGCATCCGCCCCCGGGCACTGATCATCACCCACGGCCACGAAGATCATATCGGCGCCGCCGCCTGGCTGTGGCCGAAGTGGGGTTGCCCCATCTGGGCCACCCCGCTGGCCGCCGGCCTGCTGCGCGCCAAGTTCGGCGAGCGCGGCCTGACCACCGACGCCATCCGGGTCATCGAGCCCGGCGAAGCGCTGGAGACCGGCCCCTTCACCCTGCGCTTCCTGCCGCTGACCCACTCCATTCCCGAGAGCTGTGCCCTGCTGCTGGCCGCCGGCGACCACCGGGTGCTGCACACCGGCGACTGGAAGCTCGACCCCGAACCGCTGATCGGCAAGCCCATCTCGGCGGCCACCTTTCGCGCCCTCGCGCCGGTGGACCTGGTGGTCGGCGACTCCACCAACGCCCCCATGCCGGGACACTCGCGCAGCGAGGGCGAGGTTGCCCGGGCCCTCGAGCAGACCATCGCCCGCTGCGAAGGGCGCGTGGTGGTCTCCTGCTTCGCCAGCAACCTGGCCAGGGTACTGGCCATCGGCCGCGCCGCCCAGCGCAACGGCCGCCGGGTAAGCCTGATGGGCCGCTCCATGGAGCGCATGGTGGCGGTGGCCCGGGGCCTGGGCTATCTGGACGACTTTCCACCCCTGGTGCCCTCCTCGGATCTCGGCTACCTGCCGCCCGAGGAGGTGCTGGTGATCGCCACCGGCAGCCAGGGCGAGCCCAGGGCGGCCCTCAGCCGCCTGGCCCGCGGCCGCCACCACGCCATGGAGCTGGGCGCGGGGGACAGCGTGATCTTCTCGGCCAAGGCGATTCCCGGCAACGAGCTGATGATCGAGCGCCTCAAGCAGGGTCTCAAGCGGCTGGGCGTCTCTCTGCTCGACGAATTCAACCACCCGGAACTTCACGCTTCCGGCCACCCCGCCCAGGAGGAGCTGCGTACCTTCTACGGCTGGGGCAAGCCGCGCCACCTGCTGCCGGTGCACGGTGAGCCACGCCACCAGCAGGCCCACTGCGAGCTGGCCGCGTCGCTGGGCATTCAGGCGCCGCTGACGCCTCTCAACGGCGACCTGATCCGCCTCGACGCCGAGGGGCTTACCCGGGTCTCTCGACACCCCCAGCCGCCCTGCATCATCAGCCAGAACGCCGTGTCGCCGCTGCCCGGCCTTGCCGGCAACAGCCCGGGACCGCGCCACGGCAGCCTCTATCTGGCGCTGTCGGTCACCGCCACCGGCGACGGCGGCTGGACGCGCATCGGCCGGCTGATGCTGGATGCCAGCCAGGCCAGCCCCATCGACGAGGAAGCCTTCACCGACTGGCTCGACGAGGCGCTGGCGTCGCTCTCCGGGGATACCCTGGCCGAGCTGCGCCTGGCACTGCAGCCACGGCTGGTCGGCTGGCTCGCCGACCATCTGCGCCGACTGCCGGAGATCCACCTGCAGATCCTCGCCGTGGAGGCGCCCTCCACCAGCGAGCTGGGGTAGCGGCCAGGCCACGACCGACCGCCACTGAGTTGCCGTAAAGGAAAAACAAAGCCGCTCATCGAGCGGCTTTTTTATCGCTTCGGTGATAACCGGATGAACTCCAGGCCCGGTACCACGGGAGGGAGTGAATTGATCACTCCTTGGGGGCGTTCTTGGGCGGACGGCCGCGCTTGCGACGCGGCGGCTCGACGACCAGGTCATCGACGGAGAGACCCGCCTCGCTGATGGCCTCGAGGATCTCGGAGCGCTTGCGCTCCTTCTGCAGCTCCTCTTCCTCGCGCTGGCGCTCCTCATCCTTCTTCTGTTCGATCACCTCCTCGATCACCTCGGAGAGCTTGTGAAGCTGCTCCATGCTGAGCTGACGCGCGGCGGCGCGCGCAACGTTCTTGTTGCGAGCGATGCGTTCCAGGGATTCGCTGGACATGGGCCCCTCCTGAACCAAAAAATAACAAGCTAAAGATGGCGTGCGTGTAGGGGAAAAGTATATGCATCACGGGTGAGTTGGCAAGACAGGCCGCACGATTCGGAAAAGAAAAGCGCGCCTTTCGCCCGCCGCCTTGAACGGAGGCGGGCCAGGAAAAAGAGGCGAGAAAGCGGCCCGAGAAGCGGAGGTCAGCCGCCGGTCATGTTCATGAAGCGTACCACCTGGACATCGCCGTCGGTGGTAAAATGATGGCGCTCGGGCTTGAGGGGCATGGCCGCCACGATGGCACGCTTGAGGGCGTCGATATCCCCCGGGTTGGCACGCAGGACGCGGCGCAGATCCACCGAGTGTTCATTCCCCAGGCAGAGCAGCAGACGCCCCTCCACGGTGACCCGCACGCGATTGCAGGTGGCACAGAAATTGTGGCTGTGGGGCGAGATGAAACCGACCCGCGTCTCGCTGTCGGCCATGCGGAAATAGCGCGAGGGACCCAGGGTGCTCTCGGTGGTGGGCGTGAGAGGATGGCGCGCCTCGATCAGCGCCTGAACCTCGTCGCTGGAGCAGTAGGTCTCGTCGCGGCGATGGTCGGAAACATCGCCCAGGGGCATCTCCTCGATAAAGCTGATATCGAGTCCCTCCCGGCGGGCGAACTCCACCAGGTCGAGCACCTCGTCATCGTTACGCCCCTTGAGGATGACCGCATTGAGCTTGATGCGTTCGAAACCGGCCTCCCGCGCGGCACGAATGCCCGCGATGACCCGGTCGAGATCGCCGATGCGCGTCAGCTGACGAAAGCGCTCGGGGTCGAGGGAGTCCAGGCTGATATTGAGCCGGCTCAGGCCCGCCTCGCGCAGCCGCTCGGCATATTTCGGCAGCGTGGCGCCGTTGGTGGTCATGGCGAAGTCGCGCAGCCCCGGCAGCGCGCCGATCTGCGCCACCAGCTGGTCGATATCGCGCCGCACCAGGGGCTCACCGCCGGTCAGGCGGACCTTCTCCACCCCCAGCTCGATAAAGGCGCGGGCCACCAGGGCGAGCTCTTCCAGGGTCAGCACCTGAGCGCGAGGCAGGAAGGTCATCTCCTCGCTCATGCAGTAGACGCAGCGAAAATCGCAGCGGTCGGTCACCGAGATGCGCACATAGCGCACGCGCCTGCCGAAGTCGTCGATCAGTGCCTGGGGCAGCGTTGTCATTGTCGTCCCTCGTGCTTGTGGCGCGAATCAGGTCTTCCAGCGGCCGGCATCCTCATGGTCGGAATGGCGCTCCGAGACCCAGTAGTCGCCTTCCTGAGCGTGCTCCTTCTTCCAGAAGGGGGCGCGGGTCTTGAGGTAATCCATGATGAAGTCGCAGGCCTCGAAGGCCGCTCGTCGATGGGCGCTGGCCACCGCTACCAACACGATAGGGTCTCCGGGGGTCAGCCGTCCAATGCGGTGGATCACCCGCACACCGTCCAGATCCCAGCGGCCCCTGGCCTCGGCGACGATGGCCTCGAGGGCCGACTCGGTCATGCCGGGATAGTGCTCCAGGGTCAGGGCGGTGACCTCGGGACGCTCGTTGAAGTCGCGCACCAGGCCGGTGAAGGAGACCACCGCACCGATATCGGTGCGCCCGGCCAGCAGCGCGCTCTGTTCGGCGCCCGCATCGAAGGGCGCCTCCTGCACGCGAATCAAGGGCTCGTGAACCATGCGATCAGCCTCCCGTGACGGGGGGAAAGAAGGCCACCTCGTCATCATCGGTGATCGGGGTGCTGTCACCGGCCATCACCTGATTCACCGCGCAGAGTACGCGCCCCTCCTCGAGGCCCGTGAAGCGAGGATCCAGCGCCTTGAGGGCCGCCTTGAGGCCGCCGACATCGGGTCGCTCCAGCTCCGAGAGGGGCACGGAGAGTTCGCCCACGCCGAGCCTTTCGCGCAGCTCCGCCAGGCACTTGACGCGGATACAGGGAGAGGCGATTTCGCAGCGGCTGCCCACGACCACCTGGCCGCCATGCCCCTCGCCGGTGACGATGGGGCCCTCGGCGCCGGTGACCACGGCCGCGCCGCCAGACGCCTCGGCGGCGGCGCCACGGCGATAGTCGCCGGACTTGCCGCCGGTCTTGGCATCGAGGCGAATCGCCTCGATCTCCATGCCCTTGTCCACCGCCTTGCACATGTCATAGAGCGTCAGACAGGCCACCGAGACGGCGGTGAGGGCTTCCATCTCCACGCCGGTGCGGCCGTTGAGCCGGCAGGTGGCGGTGACCTCCACGCAGCTCTCTGCCTCGTCGAGGGTGAAGTCGATGGCCACCTTCGACAGCGCCAGGGCGTGGCAGAGCGGAATCAGTTCGTGGGTGCGCTTGGCGGCCTGGATGCCGGCGATACGCGCGGTGGCCAGGACGTCGCCCTTGGGCAGACCGCCCTCGGCGAGCAGCGCCAGGGTCTCGGGCAGCATGCGGATGCGGCCGGAGGCGCTGGCCTCCCGGCGGCTCTCCGGCTTGTCGGCGACGTCCACCATGTGGGCCTCGCCTCGGGCGTTGAGATGGGTCAGTGACATGGTCAGAGCCTCATGGAAAACGGAACAGGGGTTGGATGGTCACCGCCTCGCCGGCCACCACGGCCGCACGCTCGTCGGCGATCTCGATCAGGCAGTTGGCCTGGACCATGGAAGAGAGGATGCCGGAGCCCTGGGCGCCGGTGCCGGCGACCCGCAGCCGCCCCTCGGCGTCGCTGCGGTAGACGCCGCGCAGATAGTCGACGCGCCCGCTGCGGCTCTTCAGGTCGTGATCGGCGATGGCGACCCGTCGTGAGGGCGCCACCTCCGCCCTGCCCTGCAGCCGAGCGAGCAGCGGGGCGGCAACCTGCAGGAAGGTCACCATGGCCGCCACCGGGTTGCCGGGCAGACCCAGGAAGGGCACGCCCCGGGGGCCGAGGCGACCGCAGGCCAGCGGGCGGCCGGGGCGAATGGCGATCTTCCAGAAGCCCAGCTCGCCCTGCTCGGCCAGGGCCGCCCGGGTGTGGTCGGCGTCGCCCACCGAGACCCCGCCGCTGGTGATCACCAGATCCGCCTCGGCGGTGGCCCGAGCCAGGGCGTCGGCGATGGCGTCACGGACGTCCGGGAGGATACCCAGGTCGAGCACTTCGGCGCCGTGCTCGGCGACCAGCGCCATCAGGCTGTAGCGATTGGCATCATGGATGCCCGCCTCGGGCAGCGGCTGGCCCGGCGCGGTGACCTCGTCGCCGGTGGAGAAGAGTGCGACCCGGGGGCGGCGCTGGACGGCCACCTCGGCACGGCCCAGGGAGGCCAGCAGGCCGAGCTCCGCGGCCCCCAGCCGAGTGCCGGCGGCCAGCGTCAGGGCGCCCCGGGCGATGTCCTCGCCGGCCTGGCGGACGTTCTGGCCGCGCCTGACCCGCTCGGGCTGATCGATGATGACCCGGCGAACGCCGTCGTCGCCCGCCTCTTCCGCCAGCTGCTCGCGCATGATCACGGTGTCGGCACCGGGGGGCAGCGGCGCGCCGGTGGTGATGCCGGCGCACTCGCCGAAGGCCAGCGCGCCGGTAGCCACCTGGCCGGCATGGATCTCCATGACCCGGCGCAGACAAACCGGCGCGGCGCCGTCGTCGGCCGCGCTCGCCTCGGGCCAGGCCAGGGCAATGCCGTCCATGGCGGCATTGGTGCGCTGGGGCACATCGATGGGCGAGATAGCGTCCTCGGCCAGCACCCGGCCATGGGCCCGGGCCAGGGGGACGAACTCGGCGGACAGCGGGCCCGACACCAGCGCCAACACCGCGTCACGCGCCTCCTCCACGCCCAGCATGCGCTCGCCGAGTTCAAAGCAGGAAAGCGTCATGGCCCGGACTCCCGCGCGGCGGCCGGGCGAGGCGCGCGCAGCTGCGGCCAGCGCGCCGGCCAGGCGGCGATCCAGTCGGCCAGGGCCGCAAGGTCGTTGAGGTCCAGCGCCTCGACGCCTTCGGGAAGCGCCAGGGGCTCGTCGCAGGCCACCGCCCTCACCCAGGGGTCCTCGGCCACGCGCAGCGGCTTGCCCAGGGCCGGGCGATGCAGCTCGAGCTTGGGCAGCGGCCAGGCCTTGAAGCCCTCCACCAGCACCAGGTCGGGGCGCTGGGTCGCCACCAGCGCCACCAGCCGGGCCAGGTCCGGCTCCTGCTGGTCCGGCGTCTCCATCATCATCGCCAGGCGCTCCCGGGAGGCCACCAGCATGGGGGCGGCGCCGGCCTGGCGCAGGCGATGGCTGTCCTTGCCGGGCCGGTCGACGTCGAAGGTGTGGTGGGCGTGCTTGATCACCGCCGCGCGCAGGCCGCGCTCGGCCAGGCGCGGCAGCAGCGCCTCCAGCAGGGTGGTCTTGCCGGTGCCGCTCCAGGCCGCGATGCCCAGCAGCGGCAGCGAGGCCTCCAGCGTAAGCGCCGCGGGGTCGCCGCCATCCGGCCGCGGGGAATCGGTCACGACGCTCATGAATCGGCGCTCAACGGGCGAAACTCATCGCCAGGCGCCGCCTCCAGGCGCTGCCTGTCGTCCTCGGTATTGAGGTTGGCGAAGGCTGACGGGCAGTCGGAGAAGTCGACCCGGCGCCAGGCATGGCGGGCATACCAGCGGTCGATCTTGCGCTCGCCCCCCGCCAGGGCGGCGGCCAGGTCATCGGCCAGGGCGGTGCGGATCACCGCTATCACCGGGTGCAGACGCTCGCCGTCCCAGGCCACGGCGATATCGGCATCGCTCAACCCCGCCACCAGCCGCGCCACCAGGTCCTCCGGCAGCGCGGGGGTGTCACAGGGCACCACCACCAGCCAGGGTGTGGCAGCGGCGCGCAGGCCGCTGTAGATGCCCATGAGTGGCCCCTGGAAGCCGCCCTCGGCGTCTTCGATCAGGCGATCCGCCAGGGGGGCATACCGGGCCTGGCTGCGGTTGGCGTTGATCAGCACCTCGGCCACCCGCCCGTCCAGGCGCTCTCGCACATGCACCACCAGGGGGCGCCCGCGAAAGGCCACCAGCCCCTTGTCGACACCGCCCATGCGGCGGCCCTGGCCGCCGGCCAGGATCAGGCCGGTGAGTTCGTCTTGCACCATCATGGGCCCTCCCGTGAACTGCCCCCATGATGCCTGACCCGGCTTCCGGGTGCCACGCCGGACCGCCGCGCAGCGCCGTGTCGTGACCCCCGTCAAGATGGCCTTACTCGCGGCGGCGGGAGCCGGTATCCTATGTGCAGTTTTCTTGACAGGAGCCACCCCTTGCCCGACTCCCCCCCGGACCCCGGATTCGATGTCGGCGGCCGGCTGCGCCAGCTGCGGCTGGCCCGCGGGCTCTCCCAGCGGGAGCTTGCTCGCCGCGCCGGCGTGACCAACAGCACCGTGTCGCTTATCGAACAGAACAGCGTCAGCCCCTCGGTAAGCTCGCTGAAAAAGCTCCTCGATGCCCTGCCGGTATCGATCAGCACCTTCTTTGCCGGCGAGGAGCCGAGCGCGCCCCAGGCCTTCTACCGCGCCGAGGAGCTGACCGAGATCGGCGATGGCCGCCTCTCCTTCCGGCTGGTGGCGGCGCGCCAGGCGGAGCGCAGCATGTCGATCATCCACGAGCGCTACCCGCCGGGAGCGGACACCGGCGAGGAGATGCTCGAGCATGAGGGGGAGGAAGGCGGCGTGGTGGTGGCCGGCGAGATCGAGATCACGGTGAATGGCGAGGTCGCCCGGCTGCGGGCCGGCGACGCCTACTATTTCGATTCACGCCTGCCCCACCGCTTTCGCAACCTGGGCGGCGAGGAGTGCGTGATCGTCAGCGCCAACACCCCGCCCAGCTTCTCCGACGGCCGGCGCGAGCAGCATCACGCTTGAGCGTCACCGGGGACCAGCCGCCGCCGGGGGCTGGCCAGGATGCGCCGCAGCACCCGCCAGGCGGCGAACCCGGCCAGCAGATTGCCCAGCGCGGCACCGGCGGCAAGTCCCGGCAGGCCGCCCAGCCAGGCCCCCAGCCAGAGGCAGGGCAGATAGAAGACGAACAGCCGCGCGGCGGACATCAGCATGGCCCGCAGCGGCCAGCCCAGGGCGTTGCCTGCCGAAACCACGATCATGCAGACGCCGAGCGCCGCATAGCTGGGCAGCAGGAAGCGGATCAGGGTGGCGAGGTCGTCGCGAACCTCGGGGTTGCCGGATAGCGCCAGCGCCACCCAGGGAGCCCCCAGGGCCATGACCAGACCGAGCCCCAGCTGCCACACCACGATCACCCTGAGCGCCAGGCGCATCAGCCGATGGATCTGGGCCCAGTCGCCGGCGCCATAGCAGCGCCCCAGCCAGGGCGGCAGCGACATGGTCATGGCCAGCACCACCATCAGCGACAGGGTCTCCAGACGGCTGGCCAGCCCCCAGGCCGCCACCGCGGTCTCGCCCAGGCCGGCCACGACGGAAATCGCCAGCATCGCGGCCAGCGGCGGCATCAGCTGGCTGACCATGGCGGGCCCGGCGATGCCGGCGAAGGGGCGCGCCGAGTCACGCAGCTCCTGGCCCAGCCCCTCGCGGCAGAGCCAGTCGGTGAGGCCGAGCTGTCGTCCCAGCACCACCAGGCCCACCCCGAAGGCGGCCACCGTGGCCCAGGCCGCCCCGGGCAGCCCCAGCCCCTCCCAGGGGCCGATGCCGAAGATCAGCAGAGGATCCAGCACCAGGTTGACCAGGCTGGTGACCACCATCAGGGTGCCCGGCAGGCGGGTGTTGCCGTGGGCGCGAAACAGGCTGTAGCCGAAATAGAGCGCGGCCCCCAGCCAGGCGGCCAGCAGCTGCGGCGCCCAGTAGCCGCGAATCAGCTCGCGGGTAGCCGCATCGGCCCCGAGGGCGGCGAACACCGGCGCCTGGATCGCCCAGAGCAGCAGCGCCAGCAGGGCAATGGTGGCGGTGCCGATCAGCAGCACCAGGCTGCCCAGCCGCCGGGCCCGGGCCTCCTGGCCGGCGCCCAGGGCGCGGGAGATCAGCGCGGCGATGGCGATGCCGAGCCCCACCTGGATGCCGATGATCAGGAAGGAGAGCGGAAAGGTGAAGGACTGGGCGGCCAGCGGCGCGGTGCCCAGGCGGGCGATGAAGGCGCTGTCCACCAGCTGGAAGCCGAGCAGCGCCAGCACGCCGATGGCCATGGGCCAGGTCTGGCGCCAGAGGGTCACGCCGAGGGCGTCGGAAGAGCGGGATTGCGTCACTGGAGATCCTGAGCCGGTATGGGACGTCGCATTCTACGCAAAAGCGCGGGCCGTCTCAGCTCGAGAGGCTGCCGCTGCCCGGCACCATCCCGGCCAGCAGTCGCTCGATCTCCTCGGCGGCCATGGGCCGGAAGAAGTAGAAGCCCTGGACCAGGTCGCAGCGCATCTCGCGCACCAGCTCGAGCTGCTCGCGATTCTCCACGCCCTCGGCCACCACCTCGAGCCCCAGCCGATGGCCGATAAAGACGGTGGCCTCCATGATCGCCCTGTCCTCGGGCTGATTCGGCGCATCGCGCACGAAGGTGCGGTCGACCTTCAGGGCGGTGACCGGAAAGTGCTTGAGGTAGCTCAGCGAGGAGTACCCGGTGCCGAAGTCGTCGATGGCGATGCGAAAGCCGCGAGCATGAAGGCGGCGCAGTCCCCCCAGGATAGCGTCGTCGGCCTCGATCAGGACATTCTCGGTGAGTTCGATGCCGATGTCCCGCGGCCCCAGGCCGTGACGTGCCACGCAGGCCTCGAAGTCCTCGAAGACCCCGGAGCGCTTGATCTGTCGGCCGGACATGTTGATGTCGATGCGCTGCAGCTCCAGGCCGGCATCCCGCCACAGGGACCGCTGGCGGCAGGCGCTTTCCAGCACCCAGTCCCCGATGCGGTGTATCAGCCCCGAACGCTCGGCCAGGGGGATGAACTCCGCCGGCGAGACCGGCGGCCCCTCCGGCGGCATCCAGCGCAGCAGGGCCTCCAGATTCTCGATATGGCCGCTGATGGCCGATACCTGGGGCTGGTAGTGCAGGAGGAGCTCGCCCGCCTCCACCGCCCGCTCAAGCCGGTCCGAGAGGCGATGCTGGTGGAGCAGTTCGTCGTGGAGCGGCTGATTGAAATAGACCACCTCCCCCTGTCCGGCCAGCTTGGCGCGATTCTTGGCCACATCGGCGTTGCGAATCAGCTCGCTGGCCGTCTCACCGTTGCCGGGAAAGGTGGCGATCCCCAGGCAGGCGCTCAGCTTGCTGCGACGCCCGTCGAGGAGGAAAGGCGCCTGCATGACGCTTGCCACCTTGCGCACCAGGTGCGCCATGTCCTGCAGCCCCTGAACTCCCGGAAAGGCGATCACGAATTCGTCGCCGGAAAGACGCGACAGGATATCGCTGGCGCGACGGCTGCCGTTCAACCGCTGAGCCAGCTCAACCAGCAGCCTGTCCCCCTGCTCGTATCCCAGGGCATCGTTGATCTCGACGAAGTGGTCGATGTCGAGATAGACCAGCACCAGGGAGGTGGCGTGCACGCGACACTCGGCCAGCGCCAGATCCAGCTGCTCCTCGAAGCCATGGCGATTCAGCAGCTGGGTCAGGCGATCGAAGCGGGTCGCGAAGTCCAGCTCCCTGTGCGCGCGCTTCTGGTCGGACAGATCGACGTCCACGCAGAACATCAGCGGGTCGTCGGTGTGCTCCTTGAGCATCACGTGATGAGAAAAGACCGGCACCGGCTCGCCGCTGCTGTGGCGCAGCTCGATCTCCTCGGCGGGGATCTCCTTGCCGTGCTCCACCCAGTCGCGGTGGGCCTGGATGACCCCGGCTCGCATCGGTCCCGGGATGATGAGGTCCTCCAGCAGACACCCCAGGGCTTCTTCCTGGGTATAGCCATACAGGCGCGTGCTGGCCTCGTTCCAGTAGATCACTCGGCGATCACGGTCGTAACCCTGCACGGCCACCTTGGGCAGGCTCTCCAGCAGGGCGCGAAAGCGCTGTTCACTGACGAGGTACTGCTGACGCACCCGATCGACGTCACCGCCCGACGCTGAGCCAGGCTGGCGCCCTGCGGCAAGCCGATCGACCAGCTGCCGTCGCTGCTGTTTCAGCCAGCCTGTCAATCGGGAATCTCGGACCATTCTCGCTCTCTCGACGATGGGCGTGTCATGGGCGCGGCAGGCATCTCCTGCGCGTCTTTTCCCCTTATCCTACACGGCTTTGTCGTTCATCTCCTACGATTCCCCCTCCTCTGGGCGACTAGACCGCTCATGCAGAATCATGCCCGCAACATGACACCAAATCGAAAAATAATGAAACCAGAGCATGCCTTTTGGTTGCACAACTTTGCACAGTCTAGTCGTTGAGCGGCCAACCGGCCGTCAACATCCGGGCAATATCGCCCATCCAAAGGAGAATGACCCATGACAGTCAACACCCTCAAGCACGGCCGCGCCCCGAGCACTCAGCCTGCCAGGGCGCTGGCCGATTACTGGCCACCCGGCGTCGAGCGGGAACTGGACCAGCAGCAGTGGAGCCATACCGACGTCCGCGAGCGAATCGATCTGGACGCCTGGCAGCGCTTTCTGGCCGATCTCCCCCGCGACCCCTATGTCAACCGTCGCTGGAAACGCATGTCCTGGCTCTGCCTGGATGATCAGGGCGATGTCGCGGTGATGGGAGAGTGCCCGATGGCTCAGGGCGGCGCCTTCAACGATGCCGAGAGCATGGCCGATCGGCTGCGCTACTACGAGCCGCTGACGGATGAGTTCCTGTCGCGGCCCGACGTCAGGGCCTTCGTGCGCGCCTGGGCGCTGCTGTGGGGGATCGCACCGCGCGAACCCATCCTGATGCAGATCACCGGCGTGCGCGGCGAGGGCCAGGTGGATCCGCTGCAGGGCCAGGGCATCCACGCCGACGGCTGCAAGGCGCTGAGCATCCTGGTCGTGAACCGCGAGAACGTCAGCGGAGCCGAGAACCACCTCTACGCCGACAAGGCCGGCAGCCGACCGCTGACCGACCTCACCCTGGACCCGGGCGACATCCTGCATGTCCGCGACGACCGGATCTTCCACAGCGTCGACGGCATCAGCCAGCGTGACGCCGGCGCTCCCTTCGAGCGCTTCATCATCATCATCAACAGCCGCTTCGTGGACGAGTTCCAGAACCGAATGCTGCGTCGTCATTTCCCCGACGCCGTGCTCAACGCAACCCGCTGACCGCAAGGCCGGCTCCTCGCGGG